>NZ_OZ007001.1:2725000-3025000 GCF_963931295.1 uncultured Mailhella sp.
CGGGGCGAGTTCTTTTCCATGATGTTTCAGGATCCCATGACGTCGCTGAATCCCGCCATGCCGGTGGGGCGTCAGATCACGGAGGCGCTGCGCCGTCGCGGGGTATCCGGGAGCGAGGCCGATTGCAGAGCCGTGGAGCTGTTGCGTCTTGTGGGCATAGATCGCCCGGAACAGCGCATGAAGCTGCAGCCGTACTGCTTTTCCGGAGGCATGCGTCAGCGCTGCGTGCTGGCCGTGGCGCTGGCACTGGATCCGCTCGTGCTGTTTGCCGACGAGCCGACCACGGCGCTCGACGTCACCGTGCAGGCGCATATTCTTGATTTGCTCCGTGAGGTCAGCGCGAGCAGGGGCACGGCCATCGTGCTCATCACGCACGATTTGAGCGTGGTGGCGCGCGTGGCCGACAGGGTGGCCATCATGTACGCGGGGAAAATTGTGGAAACGGGAAGCGCGGAGGACATTTTTTATGATCCCCGGCATCCCTACACCTGGGGACTTCTGCAGGCGCTGCCTTCAAGGGCGCGGCGGGGCGAGCGTCTTCGCGGCATTCCCGGCATGCCGCCGGACATGACGCATCTTCCCCGCGGCGACGCCTTTGCCGAACGCAACGAATACGCCCTCGACATCGACTACGAAGAAATGCCGCCGTTCTTCCCCGTGTCTGCGGGGCACAGCGCAGCCACCTGGCTTCTTGATCCGCGGGCGCCGCGCGTGGCGTGTCCCGTGCGCGGAAGGGGGCGTTGAACATGCCTAGCCCCCTTCTGGAGATTCGCGACTGCTGCCGGAATTTCGTTGTGGATCGCTCCCTCACTGTGGAGGCGGTGCGTCATTTTTCGCTGACGCTGCGTCCGGGAGAGATCTACGGCCTTGTGGGAGAATCGGGCTGCGGCAAGTCCACGCTGGCGCGCACCATCATAGGCGTCTATCCGGTCAGCTCGGGAGAAATATGGTTTCAGGGCCTGAAAATTTCGGATCGCAGCGTGCTTCGGCGGCATCGGCGCGAGGTGCGACGGGGCATGCAGATGATTTTTCAGGATTCCTCGGCGGCGCTGAATCCGGTGATGAGCGTGGAGGAAATTCTTGCGGAGCCTCTGGAAGTCTGGGGGCTTCTGCCGCGCGGCAAAGAGCGCCGGGAGGTTCTGGAACGTCTTTTGCATCGCGTGGGAATGGACGCCTCGGCGCTGTGCCGTCAGCCTGCCGAGCTTTCCGGCGGTCAGCGTCAGCGCGTGGCCATAGCCCGGGCAGTGGCCGTGCATCCGGAACTTGTGATTGCCGATGAGCCCGTGGCCTCGCTGGACGTGTCCATGCAGGCGCAGATAGTGACGCTTTTTCAGCAGCTTCAGCAGGAGCAGGGCTTTTCCTTCCTGTACATTTCGCACGATCTGGCCATGGTGCGGTATCTGTGCGACCGCGTGGGCGTCATGCGCGCAGGACGTCTTGTGGAAGAGGCGGAGACCGACGAGCTGTTTGCGCACCCCTGCCATGCCTATACCCGCGTGCTGCTTTCCGCCATGCCGGAGCCTGACCCCCGGTATGAGCGAGCGCGGACCATTCTTTCCTATGACGAAGAAGAGCTCGGAACGACGTTTGAAGAAGTGTCGCCCGGGCATCGGGTGCTGCGCTGAGAAAAAGCCGGACGACGTTCCGGCGGCCGCGTTCTGAAGGAAAACCGGAGAACGTTGCGGCGTTGCGAGCAGCGTCGGGCGCAGCGCGCTTTCGCCCTGCCCCTGTGAGGGCGAAACGCGGGACGTTGCCGAAAGGCGGGATGCAGGCAAAACGCCGCGGGGCCGTCAGCTCCAGCGGCTGGAGCGCTGCACCTTGCCTGTCGGCAGGGTTATCAGGCAGGAAGCCTGCGGCACGCCTTCCATGAACGCCACCGGGCGGGACATGACGCAAAGCGCCGTGGCGAGGGCGTCCGCCTCCATGGCCGAGGCGGCCACCACGGAGGCGCCGGGAACCGTGGCGCAGAGGCCGTTTGCGGGATTCAGAATGTGATTGAGCGTGCCTTTCCCGTCGAGCCTGTTCTCATAGGTGCCGGACGTGGCCATGGCCTGATTCGTCAGATTGCGGACGGCCGGATAGGCGGTGTTGCCGCGATACTTTTCCGGGTTTTCCACGGCCACGCGCCAGGGAGCGCCGTTTTTGCCGCCCTGAGCCACGATGTCTCCCCCGGCGTTGACCAGAAAGTTCCTCACGCCCGATTCGCGAAGCAGGCGCGCGCCTTCGTCGGCGATGTAGCCCTTGGCGATGCCGTCGAGACTCATTTTCATACCGCTGCGGTCGAAGCGGATGTCGCTGCCTGAGGCATCAACGTGCGTCATGCCGATGAGTTCCGAAGCCTCGGCCGCTTCTTTGGCGTCGATGCCTGCCGAGGAGCGCTCCAGCACTTCCAGAAGCGAAAGCACGGTGGGGTCGAAGGCTCCGCCAGTGAGAGCGTGCATGCGCGAGGCCGCCTGCACCACCGTGCGCAGCGGCACCGGCGCATCCTTGAGGCGTCCGGTGGCATTGAGCTGCCCGAGGGCGGAGGCTCTGTCGAATCGGGTGAGCAGCGCTTCGAGCTCCGACATGCGTTCAAAGGCTCTGCCCACGGCGTCGGCCGCCTGCATTTCGGAAACGCCGCAGGTCTTGATGGTGACGAACGTGCCCATCATGACGCGGGTTTCGGTGAAGGGAGCAGGGGCCGCGGTTCGGGCGAGCGCGGAAACGGGCAGAGCGGCTGCGGCGGCAGCGGTGAGACAGCGGAGAAAGAAGCGTCGGGTGAGCATGAAAACCTCGCAGAGGCGACGGAGGGAAGGGAAGACTATTCGGCTTTTTCCTGAGCTCTGGCCTTTTCACAGGCTTCGGCCTGAGCGGCGAGCGCGGCTGCGCCGTGCAGACGCAGAATGCCGCGGGGGCAGGCCTTGGCGCAGGCCTGACCGCAGGAGTCGCCGTATTCCAGACAGAGCTTCTGATCGATCTGAATGCGGTCGTTCACCATGGCTATGGCCTTGGCCGGGCAGGTCTTGACGCATTTTGAGCAGTGAATGCAGCCCACCTTGCACACGTCCATGACGGCCTTGAGTTTGTCCTGCGTGGAGCAGGTGATGGCCACTCGGGCTCGCTTGGGAATGAGCTGAAGTACGTTTCTGGGGCAGATCTTGGTGCATTTGCCGCAGCCTATGCACATGGATTCGTTGACTTCCACGATGAAGTTTTCCACGTGCAGGGCGCTCGTGAGGCATTCCTTGACGCAGTCGCCGAAGCCGAGGCAGGAAAAGCCGCACTGATCCGAGCCGTGATGCAGGGCGGCGGCCGCGGCGCAGGAGGGGATGCCCTTGTAGTCGAAGCGGCGGGCCACCTGACCGGCGTTCTTGTCGCAGCGGCGGTAGGCGACGAGCGGCTCCATTTCGGTGGTCAGCTTGCCGGTGAGCTCGCCGATGGCGGAAGCCACCTTGGCGCCGCCGACCACGCACAGGTTCGGCGGAATGGAAGGATCATGCACTACGGCGTTGGCATAGCCTTCGCAGCCGGCGTAGCCGCAGCCGCCGCAGTTTGCGCCGGGCAGGCTGTCGGTAACTTTTCCCACCATGGGATCCTCATGGACGGCGAAGACGCGGGAGGCGACGGAAAGCAGGACGGCGGCCACAAAGCCGAGTCCGGTAAGAGCAAGTATGGAGTAGAGAACCATGAGCGACGTCCTTATGCTGACGATGGAAAGCTGTCGAAGCGGGAGCGGCCCCGCCTATACCATGCCCTTGAAGGCCATGAAGGACAGAGACATGATGCCTGCCATGATGAGCGCGATGGGCGTGCCCGCCAGAGCGCTGGGAACGCGGCAGGTTTCCAGACGTTCGCGCACGCCGGCCATGAGCAGCAGGGCCAGCAGAAAGCCTGCGCCCGTGGCAAAGGCGTAGAACAGGGAATCGACGAGGTTGTACTGTTCTCTCTGCACGAGCAGCGTCACGCCGAGCACGCAGCAGTTCGTGGTGATGAGCGGAAGAAAGATGCCGAGCGAAGCGTACAGCGGCGGAACGGCCTTTTTGAGGAACATTTCCACAAACTGCACGAGCGAGGCGATGATGAGAATGAACACCAGCGTCTGCAGATATTCCAGATGGGTGGGAACCAGCAGATATTTCTGCACGAGCCACGTGCACAGCGTGGCCATGACAGTGACGAAAATGACGGAGGTGCCCATGCCGAGGGCCACGCCTTTTTCCTTGGAGCATCCCAGATAGGGGCAGTTGCCGAGGTTCTGGGAGAGCACGATGTTGTTGACGAATATGGCGGAAATGAAAACTTCAAAAACGCTCATGGGCGTTCTCCTTGTCGTCTGCCGGTCGCTCTGCCGTAGCGGGTACGGCGGCGGCCGTGGCTGGTTCAGTCTTTATTGCGGCCCATGGCGCAGGCGCGGCAGCCGCCGCAGGGCGAAGGCAGCTCTTCGGAATTTTCGCGGCTCTTCTTCATGAGCTGACGGTGCGTGCCGTAGTTCATGGCGGCGAGGGTGAGCCCCAGGCAGAGGAAGGCGCCGGGCGCTTCCACCATGATGGTGAAAGGCTGGAAGCCGTCCCACATGACGGGGTGACCGAACCAGGTGCCCGCGCCGAGAATTTCCCGGATGGAGCCGAGGAAGGTGAGCGACATGGTGAAGCCGAGTCCCATGCCGAGGCCGTCGGCAATAGCGAGATGCACGGGGTTCTTGGCGGCAAAGGCTTCGGCGCGGCCGAGAATGATGCAGTTCACCACGATGAGCGGCACGAAAATGCCGAGCTGCAGATACAAGGGATAGGCGTAGGCCTGCATGAGCAGTTCCACGGCCACCACGAGCGTGGCGGAAATGGTGATGAAGCAGGCGATGCGCACCTTGGAGGGAATGATGTTGCGCACCATGGAGATGAGCATGTTGGAGAGGGTGAGCACGAAGAGCACGGCCATGCCCATGCCCACGCCGCTGGAAGCGCTCTTGGTTACGGCGAGCACGGGGCACAGGCCCAGAAGCAGCCGGAACGGAGGAAGTTCCTTCCACAGACCCTTGGTCAGTTCCTGCATGAAGCGATTCATGGTTCCTCCGTTATTTCCACGTCTCCAGAAGGAGAGGCTTGAGTTCCTGATAAACGGCCACGGCGCTGTCCACCGCGCCCATGACGCCGTTGGACGAAACCGTGGCGCCGGAAACGGCGTCGATGTCGCCGCCCTGGCTTCTCAGCTTGACGGGCAGGCTCTTGCCGGGAAACTGCTTCAGAAAGGCGGGTTCCTTGACTCTGGTGCCCACGCCCGCGGTTTCCTTCATGGTGGTGATGCCTATGCCGGCAAGGGTGTCGTTCTGCACGTTGAATCCGACCACCACGCCGAGATCGCCGCCGTAGCCGCTGCCGAACTGTTCCACGGCCACGCCGACGAGCTTTCCCTTCTTCATGCTGGGAAAGACGTTGACGGTGCGGCCGTCCTTCAGGGTGAAGGCGCGGCGGTCGTTGATGGGAGAATTGTCGGCGTCCTTGAACACGTCCAGAATGGCGGGGCCCTGAACGAAGGTGAGCGCCTGGCTTTCGATGCGCGAAGCCGTGGTCATTTTAAGGTAGGAGAGGCAGAATCCGGCCGTGCCGCACAGGATGGACAGCACGAGTATCATTTGAACAATGCTTTTCATGCGTTGGTTCCCCCTTTGCGGCTGAACGCGCGTGCGGCCTTTCCGGGCTTCGTGCCGAAGGGGTGCGAGCGGATAAGGGCAAACATGGGCGCAAGCAGGTTGATGAGCATGACGGCAAAGGGCGCGCCGTCGGTGTAGATGCCGAAGGTTCTGATGAGCAGCACGAGGATGCCGCCGGTGAGACCGTAGAGCAGCATGGGCAGGCGGCGATGCGGCGAGCAGGAGTCTTCCGTGGCGAGGAAGAAGGCGGCGAGCACGGTCGAGCCGCTGAAGATGTGGAAGAGGGGCCCGGCGCTCAGGGCCGGGTCGGCCAGATGCAGCGCGGATGCGGAAAGAAACACGCCTATGAGGAAGGAGAACGGCACTTCCCAGCGGATGACGCCGCGCAGGGCCAGATACATGCCGCCGAGAAAGAGCGCGCCGGACTGCGCGGCTCCGAGACCGCCGAGCTGCCGGCCGAGCAGCAGGTCGGTAAGCGGGAAGTCCGCCACGGCCGCGCCGCCGAAGTACTTGGCCTTGAGCAGGGGATCGATGAGCGAGGTGTGCAGCACCGAGGCCGTGGGATCCATGTAGAGCGGGAAGGAAACGAACACCAGGGCCCAGCCCACGAGGGTGGCGTTGACCTGGTTGGCGCCGTAGCCGCCGAAGGCCATGCGGCCTATGCCCATGGCGCACGCCGCGGCAATGACCACGAGCCACCACGGGGCGGAAACGGGCAGCAGAAAGGCGAGCAGCAGGCCGGTAATGGCGGCGGTGCCGTTGTCCTGGCTGAGCTTCTGCTTCATGAGCGTCTGGCAGACGGCTTCGGTGACGAGTGAGACCACCACGGCGAGCGCCATGACTCGGGCCGCCGGCATGCCCCACTGAATCAGACTCAGCACCACGGCCGGGGCGAGCGCTATGAGCGTGTGGATGCTGTTTTTACGTATGGTGCGCCCGCAGTGCCAGAAGGGGGGCGTGCTGATGGCAAGGAGAATATCGTTGTTGGAATTGCTCATGTCTGTTCTCTCTGATGTGCTCGCGGCGTGCGCGGATAGAGGCTAGCCCTTGCTGACCGGCTCGACGGGAGTGAGGCTTGCAAGGCGTTCCTCTTCCGCGAGCCTTTTGACGGCAAGGCGTATGTACTGAAGCACGGGCCGACGCGCGATGCACACGTAGCCGCAGAGCCCGCAGTCGACGCAGAGCCGGAAGTTTTCCTTCCGGGACATGTTGTATTTGCCGAATTCCGCGTAGCGGCTGAGCATGCGCGGATCGATGCGGGTGGGGCATATCTGGATGCACGCGCCGCAGTTGATGCAGGCGCTGTCGCCCTCGATGGGCGGCACTTCCCCGGCGTTCACCACGAAGAAGCCGTACGCGCCCTTGGTGATGCTTCGATCAAGCCTGTCCAGACTTTCGCCGCGAAGCGGACCGCCGCGGAGAATGGTGTCTCCGCTTTTCAGCGTGATGTGCGAAAACTCCAGAAGCTCGCCCACCAGACTGCCGTTCTTCACGATGTAGTTGGCCCATTCCGTGGCCGTGCCGATGGTGATGACGGTTTCCATGAGCGGCAGACCGGTGGTTCCCACGCGGCCGAGGCTCCACACGTTGTGCAGGCCCACGGCGGCCACGTCCGGCGGGGCTTCCTCGCCGGTGACTTCCTTGATGAGCAGCTCGTTTACGCTGTTGGGATAGGTGGGATCCACCTCCACGGTTTTCACGCCGGAAATGGGCGAGGAACATCCCGTGGGAACGGCCATGATGATTTCCTCGGCGCGGCGCAGGCGGCGCTGCAGTTCAAGGCCGGTGCGGATTTCGTCGGCATGCTGGGCGAGCATGGGTTCCGCCCAGCAGACGCCCGGCTCGGGATTGAGCGCGTTCACGATAAGGGTTTTGGCCCGGCAGCCCAGAGAGCGCGTGTTGACGCCCATCTTTTTGATGGTCAGCACGAGCTCCTCGCCTTCCTTGCCCTCGCGGAGAAGATCGACGGGTTCAGGCAGATCGGGAAACGTGCCGGGTTCCATGTCTGCGGGATTCACGGCGTCCACAAAGACGCTGCGGGCGTTGATTTCCGTAATCACGCCGTAGATGGGGGCGTGCAGATCGCCTTTTTCCAGCGAGGGATGTTCGGCCAGCAGCATGCCGGGGTACACGAACGTCTTCTTCTTGACGCCCGCAACCATGGTGAAGCCTTCGCGGTTGAGGCGAATCCTCCTGGGGGCGGGGCCTTCGCCGAACGGTCTCTGTTCGTTGTAGACAAGGCGGAATCGAGGATCCCTTATCATCCTAAAAAACTGTTTCATGGCTATTCCCCGTCTCTATTTCGTATGGCATTGCGCACAGTTGTCCACGGGGCCTCCCTGCTTTTCGTGGCAGGAGATGCACAGACCGTGGTAGGCCGACATGACTCCGGGAACCAGTCGGGAGGGTTCGGTCTCGTGGCAGGTGGAGCAGGGAACAAGCGCGCTCTTGGGGAGTCTGCCCTGCATCTGCAGGTCGCGTGACGCCGTGGCGGTGTGGCAGGTCGCGCATGAGGACATGTCGTCCTTCTTGAATGCGTCCTCATGGCAGCTTGCGCAGCGCGTATGCACGGCGTTCTTCAGGGAGAGAATCGGCCCCATGTCGGTCTTGCGGTCATGGCAGTTCGCGCAGTTCTGAGGCCGGGATTCTATCTGCGGGCCGTGATGGCACGACGTGCATTCGAGCTTGAATTCCTTCGTATGCCTGGAATGTCCCCACTTCTTGTGCGAGAGCGTCATATGATGACAGGTCGCGCAGGTGGAAGGATCCATGGTGTAGGAGTGTCCTTTAAAGGATGCGTCGAATTCCAGGCCGTGGCAGCTCTTGCAGCTCACTCCGGCCTGTTCCGGCGTCGGCGCGTCGTGATGGCAGGTCAGACAGTCGATGCCGAGTTTTTCGGCGTGGGCGCCGTGGTTGAAGACCACGCGGCCGGCCGAGTTGTCCATGAGGATTCTGTTGGGAAGAGGGTCGGATTTCTCCGGCATAAGATATCCTCCCACAGCCAGAATCAGCAGCGCGCCAGTCAGGATATATGTTACGTTACGCAATGTCTTCTCCCCCTGATTTAGCTTTTTTCATATAACATGTTTCACAGGTTGAGAAGGGGTAAAAACATAATTTTCACATGTTATTGCTTACTTATCAGCTGATTTTTTTGTGTTTTTTCTTTTTGTCGTTCAAAACGGAACTTGGCGGAAAAGGAAGCTGCGTTAACGTATCATCCTTTTTTTTCTGGATGAAATGGACATCTGCCGTCGGATCACCTGAAAAGGGGAGGCGCTGCTTTTTTCGTGAAAGGAGGAGCGACTCGCGGAGAGCTTCAGCTCGATATTGCAGGAACGGTATGCTCATTGCGGGGCGACGAAAACATGCAGATGTGGATATTTGATGTAATATATTTATATTATTATAAAAAATAAATAAATTGACATCTTTTTCATTTTGCGTATATGTAAAAAATTTTTTTTGTTGTCGTGTGAGAAACTTATCAGCTTTGTGACAAATCCGCGCCATGCCGCGCGTCCTGAGAAGGACGCGGAAAGGCGTTTTCCGAGCCTTCGAGGAGACGGGAACATGTTGTCGGACAAGGGGCGGGCCGTGTTCCGTCCTCTGATATGCCGGAAATCGGCGCTGTTTTGCAGTGTGCCGCACAGGCAGCGTCAGACTGCCGGAAACATGGCGGCGCTGCATGGCGTTTCCCGGCGGTCGGGCGTCATCTTCATCGGAAAAGGGGGGAAAAGCGGTCTTTCTTCCCCGCGTCGCAGGTTGGGGACTGTTCCGGTATCGCTCGGCGGGCTCGTCTGCATTCCCTCCCCGCGACCGCCGGGGCGGGACTCGATTTTTTTTCTCGACTCTGGCATGGTCGGCGCAAAGGAGATCGCATGAAAAAACTCATTATTGCTTCCGATATTCACGGTTCGGCCCGCTGGTGCGGCCGACTGCTGGAATACTTTGAAAAGGAGAACGCCGACAGACTGCTCATTCTCGGCGATATTCTCTATCACGGTCCGCGCAACGACCTGCCGGAGGAATACGCGCCGAAAAAGGTCATGGCCATGCTCAATCCTTTGCGCGAGAAGCTGCTGTGCGTGCGCGGCAACTGCGACGGCGAAGTGGATCAGATGGTGCTGGACTTTCCCATCATGGCGGAATACGCCGTTCTCACGCTCGGCAATGCCGAGGCGTATGCGACGCACGGCCATCACTACAACGAAAAGACGCCGCCTCCGTTCCCTTCCGGCAGCATCCTGCTGTACGGTCACACGCATGTGCCCGTGTGCAACAGGCACGAGGGCTTTGTGGCCATGAACCCCGGCTCCGTTTCCATTCCCAAGGAAGGCAGCGCCCACAGCTGCATGCTGTGGGAGAACGGCGTGTTCCGCTGGCTGAATCTTGAGGACGGCTCCGTGTATCGGGAGTGCTCCTTCTGATAAAAAAAACGCGCCTCTTTCCCGCAGCGGACGAGGCGCGTTTTTTTTGCGATGGTTCTGCTCCGGCGCGGCGGGGGAGCTTTTGATTGCTCGGCCGTTTTTGCCGTCCGCGTGACGGGAGCGTGTTGCCGGGCGATTTCCCCGGAGCGCGGCCGACCTCGGCTAGGACGGTTCGGACTCGCTGCCGGACGAGGCGTGTTGAGCCTTATCGTCCCGGACGGGATCGCCGCAGAGCATGTCGAGAAGTTCCTCACGACGCGCGCCGGAAAACCAGCTTTCCACCGGCACGTCGGCCAGCGCTCTGCGCAGGGAAGGCGCGTCGGCGCGTTTGCCCGTCAGTATGGTTTCCAGCTCGCGGATGTCGCGCAGGGCGAAGAAGTCGCCGAACAGGCGGCAGCCAGAAATGACGCCGTTTCGCACGTCGAGCAGGCATTCGAGCCTGCCCCAGCCGAAGCGGTGACGGCGTTTTTCCGTAAAGCGCGGCGACTGCCCCCAGTTCCACTCCCAGCGGCGGTAGCGGGCGTTTGCGAGCGCCTCGGCCTGCTCCCTGAGGGCGGGATCCAGCGTGCGCTCTTCGTCCGCACAGCGGCGCGTCATGGCTTCGATCACCATGTCCATGCACTGCGCGCCGCTCAGTCCCGCGGGCAGAAATTCGCGAAGGTTCGCCACCCGCGCCCGATGCGAGGCCACGCCCTTGGAGCGGAATTTTTCCACGTCCACGGCCAGCGCATTGCTGAGCTCGGAGGTGTCCACATCCACGAGCAGGCAGCCGTGGTGCAGCATGCGCTGCCCGGAGCGGCGCTGAGCCGTGCCCGACACCTTGCGCCCGTTCACCGTGATGTCGTTGCGGCTGGTGTATTCGGCGTTCACGCCGAGGTCGCGCAGCGCGGCCACCATGGGACGCATGAAGGCCTCGAATCCGGCAAGACGGTTTTTCTCCACCCACACAAGAAAGGAAAAATTCACGTTGCCGAGATCGTGATACACGGCGCCTCCGCCGGTGGGGCGGCGCACGACGGCGATGCCGTGCTCGCGGCAGTAGGCGGCGTTCACTTCTTCGGCGGTGTTCTGATGGCAGCCGATGATGACCGACGGCGCGTTGCGCCAGATGAGAAAGATGCCCGGATTCTCCGGGCCGAGCGAGTTGAAGAGGGTTTCTTCCAGAGCCAGATTGAAGGCGGGATCGGTGCTTGCTATGCGCAGGGCGTACATGTCGGACTCCTTGATGACGGGTGCGCTCGACTATAAGGGGCGGAAGAGCGCTGCGCAAGGGGGATCGCTTGCCCTCGGCACGGCGTCGTGGCAGTATGCCGCAAAAGAGCGAAGTTCAATTAGTCCACTCTATTGCAGATTCGAGGAAGTCATGGATCAGCTTTCATTATTCGACGCTCCCGTCAGGGACGAACATGCCCGAGCCGAGGCCCGGGCGGCGAAGCTCCGCCGGGAGATAGACCGCCACAATCGCCTGTATCATCAGCTGGACGCGCCTGAGATCACCGACGAGGCTTACGATGCGCTGTATCGCGAACTGGTGGAGCTGGAAGAACGCTTTCCCGATCTGCGCACGCTGGATTCTCCCACGCGTCGCGTGGGCGGGGCCGTGCTCCCGTATCTGGAAACGCGTCCGCACCGCGAAAGGATGTACGGTCTGGACAACGTGTTTTCCCTTGAAGAGTGGGAGGGCTTCGTGCAGAAGGCCTCACGCGCGCTGCCCGAAGCCGGGCCCGACGTCATGTCGGCGTGGTGGGCGGATCCGAAGCTGGACGGCCTTGCCTGTGAACTGGCCTACGAGAACGGCGTGATGGTGCAGGCGCTCACCCGCGGCGACGGCGAAGTGGGGGAAGTGGTGACCGAAGCCATGCGCACGGTGCGCAATCTGCCGCTTCGTCTGCGGGGCAACGGACCTTTTCCGCGCCGCATCGAGATTCGCGGGGAAGTGCTCATGTTTCGTCGGGAATTTGAGGAGCTGAACAAAAGGCAGACCGAACTCGGACAGAAGCGTTTTGCCAATCCGCGCAACGCCGCGGCGGGATCGCTGCGTCAGCTCGACACCAACGTGACGGCGAGCCGCAAGCTGCGTTTTCTGGCGTACAGTCTCGGCGAGGTGGACGCGCCGGGCATGACCTTGTGGACGACGCACTCGGCGCTCATGGCCTCGCTGAAGGACTGGGGCTTCGACACGCCGCCTGAGGGGCGTCTTTGCCGGAATGCGGACGAGGCGCTTGCGTATTACAGACATCTGGAAAGCGTGCGCGACGATCTGCCCTTTGAGATAGACGGCGTGGTGTACAAGCTGGACAAACGGGAGGCGCAGGCCGCGCTGGGCTTTACGGCGCGCGCGCCCCGCTTTGCCGTGGCCTGGAAGTTCACCTCCCGCAAGGCGGAAACGCGTTTGAAGAAGATAGCCGTTCAGGTGGGACGCACGGGCGTGCTCACGCCTGTGGCGGAACTCGAGCCCGTGAGCCTCGGCGGCGTGATGGTGAGCCGCGCCACGCTGCACAACGAGGATGAAATCCGCCGTCTTGATCTGCGCGAGAACGATATCGTCGTCATCCAGCGCGCCGGGGACGTGATTCCCGACGTGATCGGGCCCGTGCTGGAAAAAAGACCGGAAGGCCTGGTTCCCTTTGAATTTCCGCATGTGTGTCCCGTGTGCGGCTCTCCGGCCCGGAGACTGGAAGGCGAGGCGGCGTGGCGATGCCTGAACATGGCCTGTCCGGCGGTCATCATGCGCAGCATCGTGCATTTCGTGTCCAAGGCCGGGCTGGACGTGGACGGCGTGGGAGCGAAATGGGTGGAGGCTCTCATTGAATCCGGGCGGGTCAAGAGTCCGGCGGACCTGTTCACTGTGACCAAAGAGGAGCTCATGAGCTATGAACGCATGGGCGAGGTGTCTGCGGGCAATTTCGTGGCCGCGCTGGAGCAGGCGAAGAGTTCCGCAACGCTGACGCGCTTCATTGCCGCGCTGGGCATTCGTCAGGTGGGCGAGCAGACCGCGCGCACGCTGGCCGAGCATTTTCACGACATGGACGAGCTGGAAAAGGCCGGAGTAGAGGAGCTCATGAGCCTGCCGGACATAGGTCCCGAGGTGGCGGGCAGCATCCGGGCCTTTTTTGAAACGGATTCCAACCGCGAACTTCTGGAGCGCTTCCGCGCCATGGGGCTCTGGCCGAAGGGCGGCAGCAGGGAAGAGGGCACGGGAGCGCTTGCCGGACGCAAGGTGCTCTTTACGGGCACGCTTTCCCGCCCGCGCGACGACTACCGCAGAATGGCCGAAGCCGCCGGAGCCAACGTGGCGTCCGGGGTGTCGAAGACGCTGGATTATCTGATCGTGGGCGCTAACCCCGGCTCGAAGCTTGACAAGGCCAGAACTCTGGGTATCACCGTTTTGGATGAAGACGGATTTCTTGCTCTGCTTCAGGGAGAAATCAGTCGGTAATCTCCCGTCGGATACCGAAAAAGCCCCTTGCCGCACTTGCGCGTTGGTGTTTTATTGGATATGATGGGCCAGATTTTTTTCAGTGTCCTCCCATGGACGGAAGATGGATGGCAGTTGCCGGGGCCGCGGAGGCGGTCTGGCTGTGTATCATGTGGCCGTGCGGAGATACGCTGATAAGCGTTTATTTGATCAGGAGATTATGATGAAGACCAGCTCTCGCAATGCCTATCCCGGAAAAATCACTGCTGTTATCCCCGGAAGCCTCAGCGATGAGGTCGAAGTGACCCTGGAAACCGGAGAAAAGATTTACGGCCAGATTTCCCACGCCAGCTTCCAGAATCTTTCCCTGGCCGAAGGCAAGGAAGCCGTGGCCCTTGTCAAGGCTACGGAAATCATGCTTGTGGCTGACGACAACGAATACGAATTTTCCTGCCGCAACCAGTTCACCGGCAAGGTGGTCAAGCTGGTGCGCGGCTTCGTCAACGGCGAAGTGCTCATTCAGACCCCCAGCGGCATGGAAATCAACGCCACCGTCACGCTGGAAGGCGTGAACCGTCTGCGTCTGGAACGCGGCTGCACCGTGGTCGCCATGTTCAAGTCTCCCAACGTTCTGATTGCCGTCAAGAAGTAACGCTCGAGACCTGCACGGGCGGGCGGCGTCAAGCCGAACGGCAGGCAGCGCAGATTGCTTCTGGTTGGAAGAACTTTTCCTGTACAGGCAAAGGGGCACGTTTTCGCGTGCCCCTTTTTCGTGTCTTTTTTGATGTTGTTTTTCTGCGTCGTGTCGCAGGATCATATTTCTGATGCCCGGGTGTTGCATCGCTGATGCCGTGTCTTTGCGTCGAGTCATTTTTCATTTTTATGCGTCGCAGCATCGCTGACGCCGTAGTTTCAGCATCATTTGCTCTTCTCCATATCGGTTCCAAGATGAGGCGCGCAGGCTCCGCAGTCGTGACGGAGCTGCGTTTTCATGCCGGAAGGCGTTCTGCAGCGAGGCGTCGGGAAAATCAGGGCTTCGCAGCGACGGCGCATGCGTCGTCCCCCGGTAGAGAGTGGCGTACTATTTTTTGCCGAAGCGCAGCAGCAGCGCGGAGGTGGAGATGAGCGCGTATCCGAGCAGTTCGCTGGATTCCTCCATCGCATTTTTGGCGGCGCGCCAGTCGCCGTCCGGCAGCAGCGTTTTCCACAGCATGCTTGTGCCGAACAGTCGGGAATACGCCAGAACAATGACGAGCCCGGCGAGAAGAAGAGGAAAGTGTCGCCAGCGGATCAGTCGCGCCAGTCCGGCGGCGGCGTCTCGAAGATTTGAGGCCGCAAAGGCCAGGCAGACGAAGGCCAGCGTGAGGGCCGGCCACTTCCAGCAGCCGTGAGAGATCATGTCGAGAAAGTAGTCCTGCTCGCGTATGAGCATGCAGCCGGTGAGACCTCCGACAAGCGTCAGGGCCCGGCGCATGTCCGGACAGAGGCGCGCCTCGGAAAAGAAAATCGCCGTACTTGCCAGAAGCAGCAGCGTCTGACAAATCTCCGTGGGGCCGACTTCCGCAAAGGGGTAAAGGCGTCCGGCATCCCACCAGAAAATGAGGAACAGGACCAGAATGCCCAGGCCGAGCCCGAAGAGAAGGCGCAGCGCGCAGGCAATGGTTTTCAGATCAGACAAAAGTTCCCTGTTCTGTAAAGATGAAAAGCGGATATTCATGGCAGGCACATCGTGATGAAGTCTGTTTTTCTGCAAAAAAAAGCAGCAAATGACCGCCCCTGGACCGGGGAAAGGGTGATGGATATTCGCCGTGAAGAACGCACTTGTCAAGCGGTGTCGATGAAGAAAATGCGGAACGTTTGTTTCAGAGAAAGTTGCAGGAAAAAAGAGTCCGTTTTCTGCACGGATACAGAAAACGGACGAAGGCTAGAATGTTTTTTTCGTGGCGATGTATTGCACCAGCAGGGGCAGGGCCACGCCGCAGGCGCAGGTGAAAAATGCGAGCAGCACCATGCCGTCCATGGCCGGCGGCAGCGCGGGCAGCGTGCCGTTGTGCCACGGCCATACCGTGCGCAGAGATCCGGCCATGAAGCCGATGAGCACCGCGTTGGTCTGCGAGGGATAGCGCCGGAAGCACGCGGCGAGCACTCGGCTGAAGCTCATGAGTCCGCACAGGCCCCCGGCGATGAAGGTGAGAAGCACCGGCAGATTGAGATGCACCACCGCGGAAAGGATGAAGGCGTACTGTCCCATGACGACCAGCATGAACGAGCCGGATATGCCGGGCAGAATCATGGCGCACAGGGCGATGAATCCGGCAACGAAGATGTTCGGCAGGGCGTGGGAGGCCGTCATGGCTTCGGCTCCGGTGACGAACCAGGCCGCCACGGCTCCCGCGACGAGCAGCAGCACGTTGCCTGCGGGCATGCGCTGACCTCGGGTCATGAGCACGATGGACGAGATGATGAGCCCGAAAAAGAAGGCCCACAGCGCTTCGGGCCAGGCGTGGAGCAGATAGAGGGTCAGGCGCGCAAGACTGAAGATGGACGTGCCGATGCCGATCACCAGCGGCAGCAGAAAGCCCCAGGGAATGCCCGCGCAGGCTTCCTTGAAGCGTCCGGTGAAGAAGAGCCGGAAGAACGTGATGTTGAAGGCCTTGATGCCGTTCAGCAGCTTGTCGTAGATGCCGGTGATGAAGGCGATGGTGCCGCCGGACACGCCGGGCACCACGTCGGCGGCGCCCATGGCCAGTCCGCAGAGAAGGTAGCGCAGCTTTTCCCTCATGCCTTGTCTCCCTTCACCAGGCGCACGCGCAGCTCGCGACGGGAAGGAATGCGGCGGTAGCGGATGTCGGGAACACCGATCATGAGTCCCGCCATGGGGATGAGACCGTCTTCCGCACCCATGACCTTGCGCACGTCTTCGCTCATGGCCGCCGCCCGCATGACATAGCCGGCCCAGCAGCCGCCGAGGCCCATGACGGGAAGCAGCAGATCGAGCGCGGACACGGCAATGGAGCAGTTCACGATGTCGAGATCATAGGAGCCGCCTGCGCAGGCGAACACCGCGCAGGGCGCGCCGCGGAAAATGGGATCGCCGCCCCGGTCGTGGGAAAGCACCACACTGGCGAGGCGCTTGTCTCCGCGGAAGGCGTCGGCCACGGCGTCAGCCGCGCGGCGCAGCACGTCCCGGCCTTCCAACACGAGCCAGCTCACGTTTTCCAGATTCTTGCCCGTGGGCGCGTAGCGAGCGACATCCAGAGCTTTCAGCAGCAGCTCTTCCGGCACGTTCTGTTCCTTGAACTCGCGCACGGAACGGCGGCCGCGGATGAGCGCCGCAAGACTGTCCGCATCGGGCAGCGGAGCCGCGGGAGCGAGCGTGTCGGGATTCACGCCGTCCAGCTGCACGGCGGCCTGAGGACAGACGGCCGCGCAGTGACCGCAGTGCATGCAGTATTCCTCATGGTGAATGCGCACGCCTTCGCCGGAAACGTGAAAGCAGTGCAGGGGGCAGACTCGGGCGCACAGCCCGCAACGGACGCAACGGGAATCCTCAATGTGTATCATGGCTTTTCCTGAAGGTGTGTGCTAAAGAATGTCCGTGCAGCATAGAGGAAAATGCGCGAAAGGGGAAGAACTTCCTTTTGGCGGCGTCGCCGTCGGCATCGTTTTTCCTTTCTGCAGCAGAACGCGGGCTGCGGCGTCGGACATGCGCCGCGTGCTGCGGGGTCTGCATTTTCTCTGCAGTTTTCCTCAGACAGGGAACAATTCATGGAATCGCTGACTGTTGTCGTGCTCGGGGCGCTGGTCGCCGTTGTTGGTTTTGTCTGGGCGGTGTTCTGCGTCATACACGCGCTGCTGCATAAAAAGGATTCGCAGTCCGCTCTGGCATGGGTGGCGAGCATCATGCTGCTGCCTTTTCTGGGGAGTCTCGCGTATTCGCTTTTCGGCATCAGCCGGGCCGACAGTCTGGCCGGACGACTTCTCGACGAGGCGGCCAGAAGGCAGGATTCGTCCGACAGAATCCTGGATCGCCGTCTGAACGCCGAAGAGGACGACGAGTCTCTTCCCGTGGAATGGAAGGCTCTGAAGGTGGGCCGCGCCCTCACCGGACGCCGCATGATGCGCGGCAACCGGCTGGAACTTCTGAAGAACGGCGAAGAGGCCTATCCGGCCATGCTGGAAGCCATAGGACAGGCCAAGCGCATGGTCTGCCTGTCCACCTATATTTTCCGCGGCGACGATACGGGCCGCGCCTTTGCCGACGCGCTTGAAGATGCGGCCAGACGAGGGGTGGACGTCAGGCTCATTGTGGACGGGCTGGGCGGCATGATCTATTCGCTGCGCAAGCCGTGGCGCAAGCTGCGCGAGAAGGGCGTGAAGGTACAGATGTTTCTGCCGCCGCGCCTGTGGCCTCCCATGTTTGCCGTGAATCTGCGCACGCACCGCAAGGTGCTCGCCTGCGACGGAACCGTGGCCTTTACCGGCGGCATGAACATCGGGGATCATCATCTGGTCACGCTGCCGCGGCGCGGACGCGTGCAGGACATCCATTTTCGCTGCACCGGGCCCGTGGCCGCGCGCCTGCAGGAAGCCTTTCTCATGGACTGGGCTTTCGTGAGCAAGCTGCCCACGCCGCCTTCGCTCATGGAGCCGGAGGAGAAGGGCGCGTCCCGCTGCCGTCTGGTGTTCGACGGCCTCGGCCGCAGTCGGGAAGACATTCATCAGCTTTTGTGCGGCGTGATTTCCGCGGCCAGACGACGGGTCGTCATTTTTACGCCGTACTTCATTCCTCCGCGCGAGCTGTCCGGCGCGCTGGTGGCCGCCGTGCAGCGCGGCGTGCAGGTGGACGTCATTCTTCCGGCGCAGAACAATCTTTTCTACGTGCATCACGCTTCCCGCCGCTACCAGGGGCCGCTGGCCAGAATGGGCGTGCGCATCTGGTATCAGCCGCCGCCGTTCGCCCATACCAAGCTTCTGCTGGTGGATGACTGGTATGCGCTGATGGGGTCGGCCAATCTCGATCCGCGCAGTCTCTTTCTCAATTTTGAACTCAATGTCGAGGTGGCCGATCCGGCTTTTCAGAAGGAGCTTTCGGACTACGCCGATGAGGTGCTGTCCCGCTCGCGCCGGATGCGCTACGAAGACTATGACCGCGCCGCGCTTCCCTCGAAACTGTTTGATTCGCTGTGCTGGCTGCTCAGTCCGTATATTTGACTCCCTGAAAGGTAGCGCAATATTACGCAAGACTTCTGTCGTTGACTTATCCGCCCAATGCCGTATGTGAGTAACATACGCTACCCCATGTCATGCAAGGAGTTTGCCATGTCGCTGTTCGATATTCTGAATTCCCCTGAACTCAAATCCACGCTTGGTTCCTTTGCCGACAAGGCGAAGAATACGGCTTCCGATATCACTTCCAAAGCGCCCGGCGGACTCGGCGGACTGCTCGGAGCCGGGGCGCTGGGCGCGCTTCTGGGCAGCTTTGTTTCCAAGAGCGTGCTGAAGGACGCCGCCCTGGTGGGAGCGGGCGCCGTGGCCTGGAATTTTTATCAGAAGTGGAGTCAGAGCCGTGGCGCTCAGACGGAGGAAGTCGAAGTGGTTTCCCGGCAGACGTTCGGGGGAACGGGCGGAGCCTCTGTGCCCGCGCCTGCGCTGGACAATACGGCCATGCTCATGCTTCGGGCCATGGTGTACACGGCCCGGGCTGACGGGCATATCGACGCGACGGAACAGGGACGCATTCTCAATCTGGTGGAGCAGCTCTGCCCGGGCAGAGACATGTCCGCAGTCATGAATGGTCTGATGAGCGAATCCATTGATCCGTCCCGGCTGGCGGCAGAAGTGCGTTCGCCGGAGCAGGGCGACGATCTGTATCGGCTCTCCTGCCTCATTGTGGACGTCGATCATTTTATGGAACGCAGCTATCTTGACGGTCTGGCCTCGGCGTTGCATCTCTCCGCCGAGAGAAAGACGGCGCTGGAGCATGAAGTGGCGCAGGCGAGGCAGCAGCTTCTGCCGGGCTAGAGAGTTTCGGCTCTTTATTTCCGGCGCGTTGCTGACGCGCGCCGGAGCAGGACGCATGCCCCTTCATAAAATCTGATGGATTTACAGGCGTGACGCATTTCCGCCTGAGCTCCACAGACTCGGCTCTTAAAGAGATTATGACTGATAGTTAACTGTTTTAGTAACAGGATGATATGACGTGTCCGTCTCGGCCTGATTTCCCAATGAATGACGACTTGACGGGGGAGCACTCTCAAATGCTTATGAAGCGCCTTTGCGCCGCAGGGTTCTGCCGCATCACAGTTTCGGCAGGACTTTGCGGCGCGAGCTTTTTGCACTACACTGAGACAGTTTTTCTTGCGGGTGAAACGTCTCCGGCCTGCGCGCGAGGCGCGATGCAGGGAAAGGAGGAAAACTGTGAAGGAGCGAGGTATGAAAAGAGCGTCGACGCTGGGCGTGGGAGCGCTGCTCGTGTGTCTGGGAACCGTTCAGCCGTGCCTGGCGGAAGAAGAGCTGGCGCCGGGCTTTGACGCCTGCATGGAAAAGTCGGGGGGCGTGACGATGGAAATGCGCATGTGCCTTGACCAGGCATACAAGTACTGGGATGCCGAGCTGAACAGCAATTACACGGCGGCCATGAAGCGGTGCGGCGATACGGGTGATCCGAAGGCGTGCAAGAATCGTCTTCGCAATGCGGAACGCCTGTGGGTGCAGTACAAGGAGGCCATGTCTGACGCGATCATGGGCTATGAGGAGGGCACCATGGGACCGGTCCTCGGTGCTGATTTTCTGGCGCGGGAGACGAAAAAACAGGCGCAGGAACTGGGAAGCATGGCTGGGCAGGGCGAGTAGGGCCTGTGCTGCGGATTCGTTGAGGCACGCGGCGTCCTAGGAGTGCCGCATCGTTTCGTGAACGGGAATGCATCGAAGCCCTGAGGCCGAAGCCGCCTCGTCACGGGGCGCGGGGCTCGCCGCGACGCTATAGGCAAGCTGTCTGGGGCATGGTTTTCACCTCTGAAGTGCATAACAAAGGCGCGTTTTGACAACGCGCCTTTTTATACTCTGGAATGGTTTGTCCTCTCCCGTAAAACGGCGTGATGAGGCGAAAGGATACGTCATATGACGATGATGCAAATCGTACATGACGACGCTGCTAAGCTGCCATGGCGCAGCAGTTTTTTCCTTGTCGGTTGGCTTGATAAAGTGCCTCATCGGCAATTTTATATGCTTCATCGAAGGAGTTCTTATCGAGGCACGGCGTTATACTGATGCTGCATGAAACTTGTCGTTTCCCGGCCAGCATGAGCTGTGCTATATCACGATATACGTTTTCAGACAGTTCTCACATTGCTTCTCTGGAAACATTTTCTACAAAAACAGAAAATTCAACGCCCCACAGCCGACCGAGAATACCGTATTTGATGAAATGTGTAGGTAATACATCGGCAATGTATGTAATAACTCTATCACCGATAGGATGACCATAGGTATTATTAATTTTTTTTAATTATTAATATCAAGAAGATGAGTATTAATCAAGTCTGTATTGCGGTAATTTTTGTTATTATAAATGATAATAATAATCTTTTTACTAATGAAAACAAGCTGGAAAGTTTTACTCCATTGATGTTTGGCGTACAATTATACATAAATCGAGCGTGTTGTAGGCAATATCAATAGATAATACAGCAGACTGTGAAAGTATAACATGTTGTCGTGAACAGCTTTTTTATTTTAGAAACTATATAGATAATAAAAATCCCCCAGAAACGTATTGAGTTTCTGGGGGTAAAATATAATATTATTTTATATAACGTTTGATGTAATATTTTAATTTCTTATGTGCATTATGCAATCTGTGTAACAAACTATAGTGCGTTTTTACTCCAGAATTATCAAGAAGAGTAATTGCATCTTCTTCTGATATGTTGTTTATCATTTTATTTACATAAAATGAATCCCATTCAGTCATGAAATCCTTTTCAATGCCTTCATCTTTTGCAATAGCATTAAGAATATTACAATAAGTTTTTCGTCCGTTTCTTATTTTTTCTATGGTACGTTCCCGTATTTCTTGGGATGAAATAGGAAGCGCTATGGCCTTTTTGACGGCTTCGGCAATGCTGTCGGGATCAGGATCTGCCCAGATGACGTAATCTTTGTCGAACATGGCGTCGCGGCCCCCTATATTGGGCGTTGTGACTACCGGCAGTCCGCAAAGCAAGTATTCCACGGCGGCAAAGCAGGCTCCTTCTTCTTTGGACGCAATGATGCCGCACCGGCTGGCTGACAGCTCTTCACAAATTTTGTTTGTATCGAACCAGTGCCAGCCGTTACTGTCAATCTGGGGGCAGATAAGATTGGGACATGCCGCATTATTGCCTCCAGCATGAGGAAGTATGCGTTTTTCATAGTCGTAGTCGGACGGGTCGAGAAAATAGGTGAGCAGCGCGCAGTTGTTCACCTTGCTGAGAAGCTCCAATCTCTTATAGGAAGCCATCCGGGAATTGGAGATGGCGTCGTATTTCTTAGGCACCTGCCGAATGGTGTAGCAGCGTTCGTCGATGAGGCAGTTCTGATTGCATAACTCTGAACGAATGTCGTGAGTCCGCAGGAGTTCCAGCTCTTCCGGTTCATTAGCCAGAACCGTCACAATAATCCACGGATATCGTTTGGCATAGTGATGATATGCCCGCGCAAGATTTTCAATCTTTTGCGGCGGACGTATGGACATATTAAGGGTAAGAACAATATGGATGTTCTTTCCCTTTTGTATGTATGGGGCCAGTTGCTTTACAGGCGTATAGATATGACCAAAGTTATAACTGTGAAATATGAGAGGATCCTGTGAGACCTTGCATAGGGTAGGCATCACTTCCTCCTGTGGAGTTAGACGTTGAACAGAAGTCCTACACGTTGAACAGGAAGCCTTACACGTTGAAGAGGAAGTCTTACACGTTGAAAAGGAAGTTCCTGTTTGGAACCACGTGTAATGTTTCAACAACTACTTATAAAAATAAAAAAAAGCCTGTCCCTACATCGGGGGCGTATCTCCCCTATATCTCCCCACTTGGTGTGGAGAGTTATGCTTTGCCGAAGGCAAAGCTGGGGGAAGTAATTCGACTTCGCTCCCCCTTTTCCCCTACAAAAAATATATCTGACCATAGTGTCATAGCGTCCTGTCGTCAATCTTGGGTCCTTTCCGGTCTCTGGCTTATGCGGGGGCTTGCCGAGCGCAATAACTCGCAGAAAATTTTTGAAAAAAAATTTGAAATTTGGAAAATCGGCTGCGTCTCCGTATGTGAGGAGGTGGCGGCATGAGCAACCACCAGAACGGCGCCCCGAACTCTCCGAAGGAATGGTTGCGCGATGAGATCATTAAGGCAGAGGTGCAGCGCAAGGCTGAAGAAGAGGCCGCAAACCTTGCACGACTGAAGGCTGACGCCGAGGAGAGCAAGGACGGCTCTGGAAAGCTTCAGCGGGACAAGGAAGTGGAAGAGCGGCAGCGCTTCGTGGAAGAGTGCGCCGCTACCGGACAGAAGGGGTCAGGTATCCTGTTCAATGAGCTGAACAGGGGAGAGCTGATATTCGTCCCCGAGTGGAACACCTGGCTGGAATGGCGAGAACAGTACTGGGCGAGAATATGGCCGTTTGAAGCGACGGACAGGGTAGAGAGAGTTTCCCAAGCGTACCTGGAAGCGGCGGAACGCCTTCGGATCATGGCGGCATCGGCCCGGGCAGAAGATGATAGCGAACGAGCCAAGGGTCTGGACTCCAGGAGCAAAAAGCTCAGAAGCGCGGCGGACAAGCTTCACCAGAAGCAGGGGATCAACGCCTGTTTGGATTTATCTCTTTCTCATAGTAGCCGGCTCACGGTGCCGGGCGTGAAAACGGACGCGGACAACTTCATCATCGTGGCGAAGAACGGAGTTGTAGAGCTGCGCTCCGGCAAGCTGAGACCTGGAAAGCCAGAAGACTACTTCACCCGCCACTGTTCAGTAAACTGGCAGGGAATAGAGGCAGCCTGTCCCAAGTGGGAGAAGATGCTGTTCGAGATTCTGGGCGAGGACCCGGACGTGCTGCATTACATGCAGAAGCTTCTCGGCATGGCTCTGTGCGGCGATATATCGGAAAAGATATTCGTGGTTCTTCTGGGCGCAGAAGGCGACTCTGGTAAGACGACGATATTTGAAATTCTGTACGAGATACTCACGGGTAGCGACGGCACGAGTGAGACCGGTTATGCCGCGCCCATGCCTGTGGAGTTGCTTCTCGACCAGGGCACACCGCAGAACCCCAACAGTCCTACGCCGGCAGTTCTTGAAATGAAAGGGCAGAGAATAGCCTGGGCATCGGAGCCGGGAGAGAACAGGCGCTTCTCTGTGGACAAGATCAAACTCATGAGCGGCGACGACTCCTTGGTGGGGCGATCCCCCTATGACAAAGGCAATACGAAGTTCCGGCCGACGCATACGCTTTTTCTCCTGACAAACCACAAGATGAGGGCGGGGGATAATGACTCTGCTTTCTGGAAGCGCCTCAAGCTGGTGGATTGCCCGTATTCCTTCGTCTCAAATCCTGATCCGAACAATCCCATGGAGCGGCTGGTCAACAAGAACCTCAAGAGGGAGATTCTTTCAGAAGA
This sequence comes from uncultured Mailhella sp., assembly GCF_963931295.1. Lineage (NCBI taxonomy): Bacteria > Pseudomonadati > Thermodesulfobacteriota > Desulfovibrionia > Desulfovibrionales > Desulfovibrionaceae > Mailhella > uncultured Mailhella sp. Next base: position 2,749,123 of record NZ_OZ007001.1, read on the forward strand.
GGCCTCCGGGGTTCTGGCATGGCTGGTGCGTGGATATCAGCTCTACGAGATAGAGGGACTCACTCCTCCGGAGAAGATAAAGAGGGATACCGACGCCTACCGCAGAGAAGAAAGTATCATCCTGCAATTCGTAGATGCATGCCTGGAAGAAGATCCGGAAGCGCCTCGTTTATCTGCTGCGCATATCTATACCGTGTTCAAGGCGTGGTTCGAGGACAAAATGAGCCGCCGGGGATGCCCGTCTATTTCCACGTTCGGCAAACTGGCCAAGCGGGTTATCCGCTGTGAAAAGGCCGGCGGGCGCGTCTGGTATTACGGATACAAATTCAACGAGCAGGCGGAATTCGACTATCCCAAGGAGGTGAAGGAACATGCGTAACTTGAAGCGTTGCTTTAACTTCACCGCCTATCATGATACTTGCATGACACTGCCAAGACACTGGTGTCATGGACAGAATTTCAAGGAAAACGGCAGATTATATATCAAACATGACACCATGATACTTTTCCCCGTAAAACTATATATATGCAAAAATTTTCTCACGCGCGCGCATATATACTGTCATAGTATCATGTTTTTTAAAAAAATAGAAAGTAACTATAGAAAAACAATGGAAAAAGTTGCCATGACACTTTCAGAAAAAAGTATCATGCAAGTATCATGGCAGTATCATGGTGTCATGGCAGAGTCTCTGCTGACGACATTGGTGCATCTTTTCCTGGTCGGCCTGATAGCCTGGCGGGTGCTGGGGGGCGCGACATGCTGACCATCACGGATCTGTACACGGCGCGGGGGCTGGCGTTGAAGGGCAAGGGCCGCAACAGTCGCGGCGCGGAGTTCGCCGGGCCGTGCCCGCTGTGCGGCGGTCGAGATCGGTTCCTGGTGTGGCCAGAACAGAACGACGGTCACGGCTCTTACAGCTGCCGGCAGTGCGGCATAAGCGGCGACGTGATCCAGTGGCTCATGGACGTGGAAGGTATGACGTTCCAGGAGGCGGCGAAGGCCGCAGGACGTAAGCTGGAAGGTCGTCCGGTAAGAAGCACGCCACAAGCCCCGCGAAGGCACGAAAAGGAACCTGCGCGTATCGAGACACGGACAGAGTCGGAACGAGTGCAGGACGTCGCTCAGTGGCACGAAGAAGCGGCTCATTTTGTCGAGACACGGCACAAGGCAATCTGGACACAGACGGAAGCCCGGCAGTACCTGGCTGGGCGCGGACTCGATGAAGTAGCTGTACGGGACTACAGGCTGGGATGGCAGTGTGGTGAAAACGGCAGGGGACACATCATGCGCCTGCGCAAGAAGTGGGGGCTGCCTGATGAAGCGGCACGGGAACCGGGTGGCCGTACTCGCCGGGCGGTATGGATCCCCCGCGGCATCGTGATTCCCTGTCCTTCTGCCGAAGGCGGAATTGAACGAATCCGTATCCGCCGCCCGGACGCAGACCGCAGGCAGGCGCTGCCGAATCTGAAATACTATGTCATGCCGGGTAGCGGCGGCACGCCTCTTTTTCTCGACATGAGGCACGGAGCATTCCGCAACGCTCCGGCCTGTGTGGTCGTGGAGGCAGAGCTTGACGCCATGCTGGTACACCGGGCGGCCGGAGATATCTGCGCGGCTCTGGCTGTGGGTACGGCCCACCTTCGGCGCCTGCCCGTCGTTCTTATGAACAGACTGAAGTGTTTCCCCGTGATTCTGGTGGCCCTGGACGTGGACGATAACGGCGCCGGCGGCAAGGGGTGGGAACTCTGGAAAGAGACGTTTTCACAGGCGGAACGCTGGCCGTGTATCAATGGCAAGGACCCGGGAGAGATGTTTCAGGCTTCAGTACCCGGCCACGGTCATGAGAATATCCGGGAGTGGGTAATCGCTGGCTTGCCACCTGTGTACGCGGAAGTCGCCCGCAGAGCAGAAAAGAAGGAAGTTCCACAGGAAACGTCAGCGGAGCCCCTGAAAGATTCAGAGCCGCAACCTGAACCGGTGCGGCCGCAAAACCAGCAACGACCGGAGCCTTCCTTTCCAACGCATCCTGTATGGGATCTGAACGGCTATTACATGGGCAAGGAACTGGTGAAGCAGTGCCTGCACGCCAACGGCCTTACCCTGGTGCCTGTACCGGGTGACGTGAGAATCCGTGGAGACCGCCAGTTGCCGAAAAGTGAATACGTCAAGCTTCTGCCTTTCCTGAGGAGGCACAGAGAATATCTCGATGAAATAGCAAAAGATATGGGGACAGAATAATGCTGAACAATGATCTTGAATACTACAGGCAGATGGCCAGAGATATGGATGTGGACGCATGGGCAGTTCTTCCAGAACTTTGTGACGAGATAGAATGCCTGCGGAAAGAAGTAGAAAGACTGCAATATGATGAAGATATTGACGAGTTGATTGATGATGTGGAGCAGAAGCGCGCTAATTTGAAGAAGAACTCAAAGTATGTAGCTTCGGATCAGGCTGGTGATGAGTATGTCCAGGCAATGATGAAGGCCATTCCGATACTAATAGCGACAATACGCCGTATGCGCGGGGGAGAAAACCATGTTTAAGCCTAGAGACCGCAAGGGAAAGAGAAACGGAGAGCATGACCCGCGTTTTCATGTGGCAAAGGATGCACTGTATCTGCATAAGTGTCACGACTGCGACCGTATGACCACAGACTTTCGTTGCCCTGCCTGTCTCAGAAAATGGCGCCTGAAAAATGGTGTCCTATTGAACGCTACCGACGAGGAGGGGCTTTGATATGAGCCAGGCGGGGACCACGTTCCGCACGGCTGCGGATGCCGTGGAGTGGCTGAAGATGCAGGGTTACAAGATCAGCGCTCCGCAGTTCTCCCGGCATTTTCGGGCCGGAAAGATTGCCCGCGATGGCGACGGCTTTTTTACCGCGTCGGCCCTTCTCGGCTATGCGGCAGCACAGCTTCAGCCTGTGGTCCGCATAGAGGACGCTGAGAGCAGAAGCGTGGCCCTGGGAAAAATGAGTGCGGACTCTGAGCTCAAAAGCGTGAGGGCCGCCCGTGAGCGCCTGAAGCTGGAACGGGAACAGGGCAAGCTCATGAGCGTAGAGGTTCACGAGCAGGACCTTGCCGCACGTGCTGTGTTTTTCAAGTCGGAAGTGCAGAGCTTCATACACCGCAAGGCTGGGGAGATCATCGCACTCGTTGGAGGCCGTGAAGATGCCGTACCGGAGCTTATTGCCTGGTGGGAAGGGGCTACGGCGGACTGGATGGACGCATGGAGCACGGAGCAGGAATTTGTGACGCAGGACGGCGACGCCGCCGAAGACGTGGAGGCCGATGATGAGACTATCCTTGACTGAGGCGGAACGGCGCATATTCCGCAAGCGAGATATTCCTCCTGTGTCGCGCTGGGCGGCACAGCATCTCATTGTGCCGGACGGCCCCTATGCCGGGGCACGGTACCGGCGCGACGTGAATCCGTACCTGGCGGGCATCATGGACGCATTTTCCGAGCGCAGCGTGGAGGAAGTGGTGGTCTGCGGTGCTCCCCAGACAGGAAAAACGCTGTGCCTGTACGCATGCCTGTGCTGGTGCATCGACTACAGGCCGGCGCCGCGCATGCTGGCCATGCCGGACGACGAAACGCTGGCCCGCGTGGTGGAAGCCAAACTTAAGCCCATGTTCCGCAAAACACGGCCCGTGCGCGAGCTTCTCGGCAAGAGCAAGGGCGGCCGCACGGGATTTGCCGACGGAACGGCCCTGTACCTGTCCAGCGCGGCCAGTGCCAGCCAGCGCGCGTCTATTTCCGTGCAGGATTTGTTTCTGGACGAGGAATCTCTGTTCCGAGCTTTTGCAGGCCACGGAGACCCGGTGACGGACTTTAGGGAGAGAACGCGCTCCTATCCCTATACGCACAAGATCATGCGTATCAGTAAGCCCGTGGGCGATGAAACGAGCACGATATGGGCAGACCTGGCCGCCATGGATGAGGTGCGCCGTTACCGGGTGGTGTGCCCGGCCTGCGGGACGGAACAGGTGATGCAGCCGGAGAACATCATTTCCGAGCACGGCGTGAAGGACCCCGTGCGGGTACGGCGCGAAAAGCTGGGGCGCTACCGCTGCCCGCACTGCGCCTATCACTGGACGGACTACGCCCGCGACCAGGCCGTGGCGCGCGGCCGATGGGAGGCCGACAGTCCGCTTCCGTCTCCCCACCGCGTGGGCTTCCACCTGCCGGCTTACCTTTCTTCCGCAGTGTCTCTTTCTGAGGTTCGGGCGGCGCAGCTGGAACTGGAAAAGACGGACGATGCAGACGCCCATCAGGCATACGCCAACGGCATTCTGGCCAGGCCCTATACTCCGGTCATTGCCAAAACCAGTGAGGACGAAGTGCTGGAGCTGGTGGACCGCGACCTGCCGCCGTGCACGCTGCCCGCCGGATATCGGGCAGTTACGCTGGGGATAGACATGCAGCGTGTTGGCTTCTGGTACATGGCCGTTGCCTGGACACGGCGGCTGGACGGCGCGGTCATTGACTACGGCCGCCTTCAGGACTGGGAGGAGGTGTACCGCAAAGTCTTTGAAACGGAATACGCCGTGCAGGGGCAGGACGATTCCGTGCCCGTATGGCGCGCCGCGCTCGATACCGGCGGCGGTCTGGAAGGGGACGCCATATCCCGCACGGAACAGGCCTATGAGTTCCTGCGCCAGTATGGGATGGGGGTGCTGTGGGGAACCAAAGGTGCAAGTCACCGCCAGAGCCTTCCCGTGCAGTGGAGTCTCATGGAACGGATGCCTCAGAGCCGAACGTCCATCAGGGGTGGGCTGCGTCTTTATATTCTGGACACTGACTACTTCAAAACATGGACAACGGCCCGCCTTCAGCCCGGAAGCAGACAGCCTTTTCGTTTGCATTCCGGATGCGATGAAGCTCTGGCAAAGCAACTCACTGCGGAGCAACTCGTACGGGAGAAGGGAAAGCGGGTATGGAAACAGCGCCGGCGGGACAATCACTGGTTTGACTGCCTTTGCCTGTGCACGGCGGCCGCGCATTCCACCTGGACGCCGAGCCTTTCGCGCATACTGGAAACTGTGGAAGAGGAAGAGCCCGCCTTTGTCGAGCAGAAGGGGGCGTGATGCAGCTTGTGGGGATGAAGGAGATATGCGCTTACATGAAGCGCAGCGAGTGCACAGTACGTAAGCTCATACGTCTGCATGAACTCCCTGCGGTGAAGATTGAAGGTGAATGGATATCGGACAGTGAGCTTATCAATGTATGGCTGCGGGAGAAAATCAAGGATTTGAAACATGGGAAAAAAAGATGACCGCAGGGCAGAAGCGGAAAAGCGGGACAGGCTTCTTCATCTTCTGCTTATCATCATGACCGTTTATGACCAGTGGATGATGGGTATCGGAGGTGGAGGCTCCAGAGATGATGACATTATTCCGGCACTGGACATGTGCGGGAGTGAATCACGATGGGCGCGCTTTCAGCTGGACCGCGTGTACCGCCGCATGGCGGAGTGTTTTGAGCTTCTGGGTTATCATGGCCGTTATTGCCTCAATTCCGGGCAGTATCGCAGCGTCAACGAAAAAATATCGGTCATGAATGGGAGTTTGCGTCGGTATGTTTCGGGCGTCTCTGGAGAGCTTCATGAACTGGTGACATGCACCAAGGTGCTGAGCTTCATGCTTTCCGTTCTGGTGCAGGCTACGCACGAGAGCCGGCGCTCCGTGCTTATGTTGGACAGGGTGTTTTCCACGTTTGCGGATCACTGGTTTCCCAACGACGTGGCCATGGTGCAGGCCGTGGTAAACATTTATGCGGACTCATGTGTCCGTGTGCTGGGGGTGAAGATATGAGCAGCTTGCTACAGGGGGCCTTGAAGCGATGTCCGTTCTGCGGTGGAGAAGCCGAGATCAGAATGGATACAGATATGAGCGCCGGCGGTCTGTACGTCTATGCCGCGTGCAGGCTTTGCGGCGCGCACCGTGCTCCAGAATGGGCACAATCCGCGACAGAGGGGCGACAGGCGGCGGTCATCAAGGCCGCCAGAGACTGGAACAGGAGAGCGAAAAAATGAGACGGGGACGTGTAACGAGCGCGGAAGTTGTGCTGCTGTGCCTGGCGAACGCCAGTCTTATGGCTCAAATTCGCCGCAATCGAAAAGAATATGAGGAAATGCGTGCAGTGGCACAAGCTACTATCGACCACCTGAGGCACGAGGTTGCCGAACTGGAAATAGAAAACCTTGAATTGAATAGCCGGCTGGGCGAGGAGAACGTCGCGGCAGGATAAAGCGACCGGGACGAGTATGCCCCGGTATGGTTTTGCCCCTCTTTGGAGGGGCTTTTTTTTGCCCCAAAAAACAGCCGTAAATCGTGCCCCCTGAAAAACCTGTCAACGATAAATATGGCCTTTTTACCGATAAAGAAGGCCTTTTTACCGGCATATACCGATAAATTCCGTTTTGGCCATTTTTCGGGGTTACGTTTTTTTCCATCTTCGCGGGCATGGTGTCCGCGGGAAAACATGGGGCAAAAACATGACCTATACCTGGTGCGAACTGGAAGAGCAGCTTCTGGAAGACATGGCCTCCGGAGGCTTCGGAAAAGTCCAGAGCTACAGCGTGAGCACGGCGGGCGGCTCCCGAAATTTCAGCTACCGGACGCTCTCTGAACTGAAGGATTTGCTTGCCTATGTTCAGAGCCGTTGCGCCATGGAGAGCGGCAAGGTTCCCTATGTGGGGCGAACCTGCGCGGGCAGCGCCGGGAGGTCCTGAGCATGGGAGTGTTGCAGAGCATACGGAGCTGGCGCGTGCGTCGCGCCCGTGCGCTGCTCAGAAGCTGGGGCTACGACGGCGCTTCCCTTTCGGAAGCGAACGAGTGGCACACGGTCAACGAGCAGATCAACTGGCTCATAGGCCGGGCTTCTCCGCGCCTTCGGGCCCGCGTGCGAGACCTGGTACGCAACTTCCCGCTCTTTGCCCGCGGCGTGAACGTGTACACCGCCTATATGGTGGGCCGCGGGGCCCGCTTCCAGTCGCTGGCCGTGCATCCCGACGGCTCTCCCGCCTATGATGCGCGTCGCCGCATAGAGGACAGGTTCCGCGCCTGGATGGAACAGGATGCCGATATCTCCGGAGGGCTGCATTTCTATGAGCTTCAGCAGCTTTTGTGCCGCCAGATCATGGAATGCGGGGAAGGCTTTTTCACGTTCTGCCGCCGGTCTCACTACCATGTGTCGCCGCTTGCGCTCATGCCCATAGAGGCGGACCGCCTCACGGAATTGGGCGGCGGCCGGGATACGGAGCGCGTAGGGCATTTTGCCGGTGTGGAATACGACAGACTCACCGGGGAAAAGCTGGCCTATCACATCATGAACGACGGCTACAGCGCGGACGTGACCCGCGTGCCTGCCGACGAAATGCTGCACATTTACCAGCACCTGCGTCCCGGACAGCTTCGAGGCGTCACGCCATTTGCCCCGGCCATACTCACAGCCCGTGCCATGAGCCAGTTTGTGGAGAGCGAACTGGACGCGGCCCGCAAGGCCGCCAAGTACCTGGCCATAGTGACCACGGATCAGCCGGACGTGTACCAGGCGGCGCGCGGCATTGCCGGCGCAAAGAAGACGACGCAGGGCACTCCCATAGAAAGTCTGGAAAACTCCATCATCGAATACCTGCGCCCCGGTGAAGATATCCGCTTTGCCGAAGGCGCGAGCCGCCCGGGCGATGCCTTCGACCGTTTCAACCGCTTTGCGGCCCGCATGGTGGCCGTGAGCATAGACGTGCCCTATGAGGTGCTTTCCGGCGACTACACGGGCATCAACTACAGCACGTCCAAGGCCAGCCGCGGTGACGCCCTCATGCTGCTCCGGCCCCATCACTTCATGATGCAGAACCGTTTTTCCATGCCGGTGTTCCGCCATTGGCTGGATATGGAAGCCCTCACGCAGGATTACCTGCCGGGGTACTGGCTGGGCCGGGAAGGGTATCAGCGCTGCATGTGGATACCCGCGGGCATGCCGAGCGTGGACCCGCAGCGTGACGGCCGGGCCGATATCGAGGCCATAGCCGCGGGACTCAAGTCTCCGCAGGAGGCCATTCTCGGCCGAGGCGGCGATCCCGAAGAAGTGCTCGATCAGCTGGCGGAATGGCAGCGCATGGCGGATGAGCGCGGTGTGACCTTCGGCCAGGTATCCGAAAGCCTGAGCAGCAATCCGGCTGCGCTGGAAGATCAGCCGGTAACCATGAATGGAGGCAACAATGCCGAATAAGAGAACGGACATTTTTCATGCGTCCAGCCGCTCAGTTTCCCTGGGGCGGCGTGGCGTGCCTCTTTCTCTCAACGAGGCGGAACGCAGTGTGGAGTTCACGGCGGCTACGGAGCGGCCGGTGAACGTGTGGGACTGGGAGAAGTGGGATGTGGTGCCCGAGGTTCTGCGTGTGGATGGGGTGCAGCTTCCTGCATCCGGCCAGGTGCCGCTGCTGGACACTCACGACGGCACGAGCGTGCAGAACGTGCTCGGCAGCTTCGGAGCCTTTCGCACGGAAGAGGGCCAGCTCATAGGGCGTGCCACTTTCTCCGGAGTACAGGCCGGATCGGATGCCTTCCGCCGTGTGGCTGAAGGGCACATTACCGACGTTTCCGTGGGCTACGAGGTTCTGGCTTCCACCTGGGTGGAGAGCGGCGCCACGGCCATGGTGGAAGGAGTGGAATACACGGGCCCCGTGCGCGTGACCACGGCATGGAAACTTTTTGAGGTGTCGCTTTGTCCCGTAGGTGCGGACGACAGGGCGAAGGTACGGGGAAAAATCATCAACATCGGAGGACAATCCATGAACAGGAATCCCGGACAGGGGAAGCGTTTTGACGCATCCGCCGCGAAGGAGCAGCTGAGCACCGCCGTTGAAGCTCTGAACGCGCTGGCAGCAGTGCTTACGGAACCGGAAGAAGAGAAGACGGACGATACTGCGGAAGATAGTAACGAACCTGCGGCCATACCGGAAAGCCCTACTGGTGAAGGCGACGGCCGAGCCTGCGAGCCGGACGACAAGACCAGGGAAGACGCCGTGGAAGAAGAACGCGCCCGCATTATGGAAATCTCGGCCATGTGCCGCGCGCACAACATGCCCGCCAAAATGGAGGAAGAGATGATCCGCAAGGGCTACAGTCTGGACAAGGCCCGTGCGGCCGTTCTTACCCGCCTTGAAGGACGGAGCTCTGCCGCCTTTGCCCGTGTGGATGTGGGCCGTACCGAACAGGAAAAAGTGCGTGAGGCCGTTTCCCACGGCCTGCTGCTGCGCTGCGGTGTGGCAGAAGCCCGTATCAATAACGGCAAAATTGCTGCCGGCGCCCGTGAGTTCTCGGGCATGAGCATGCGCGAGGTGTGCCGTGAGATGCTCATGAGAAGCGGACAGCCTACAGGCGGCAACGTGGTGGAAATGGTGGGCCGTGCGCTCTCCACCACCGATCTGCCGAACCTTCTCACCGATACGGCCAACCGCGTGCTCATGGACGGCTGGGAATCGGCGGACAGACAGTGGGAAGTCTGGTGCGGACTGGACTCTGTTTCCGACTTCAAGGAGCTCACGCTGCTGGACTTTGCGAGCGGTGACGATCTGGCCCTTATTCCTGAAGGCGGCGAATACCAGAACGGCCGTGCTGCCGAGCATGCGGAAAGCGTGAAGATTGAGACCTACGGCAAGATTTTCCCGCTCACCCGCCAGGCCATTGTGAACGACGATCTGGGCGCGTTTGCCCGCATTGCCCGCAACCACGGCGAAGCGGCCGCCCGCATGGTGAACCGCCTTGCCTGCCGTGTGCTCACCGCCAACCCGACCATGGGCGACGGCACGGCGCTCTTCCACGACGAACACGGAAACCTTGTATCGTCCGGCGGTAACGTGCCCACCGTGGAAACGCTGGGCGCAGCCTTCCTGAAGATGCGCACGCAGAAGGACGCCCTGGGCAATCGCGTTCAGATCCGTCCGCAGTTCTTCATTGCGCCGGCCGCGCTGGAAACCGGCGCCGAAGTCTTCTTCAACTCTCAGCTTATCGGTACGCAGGAAAAGCCCAATCAGGCGAACATCTACGCGGGCAGCGTGCTGACTCGTGTGTATGACGCGGAACTGGACGACGTTTCCGCCACTGATTGGTATCTGGCCGGCCCCAAGGGCAAGACGGTGACCATATTCACGCTGAACGGCGCGACGGCTCCTTACCTTGAGTACAAGGAAGGCTGGCGTGTGGACGGTGTGGAATACAAGGTGCGCCTTGACGTGGCCGCCAAGGCTGTGGCCTGGCAGGGGCTGTGTAAGTCTGCGAGCTGAAGAAAAGGAGAGAGAACATGCAGAACAAGATTCAGGGAACCCACCTCATGAGCTACGCGCCGTCGTCCACTCCTGTGAAGGGTGGCGACCTCGTGAAACTGGGAGACTCTTTTTACGGCGTGGCGGTGAATGACCTTGCCGTGAATGAAACCGGCATTGTTGATACGGACGGTGTTTTCGAGCTTCCCAAGGTCACCGGCGCCGTTACCCAGGGCGCGCCGCTGTATGTCGGCAGCGACGGCAAGGTGACGGTCACGGCAACGGACAAGGCTTATTGCGGCCGGGCCTTTGCCGCTGCCGGCAGTTCGGATGCCACGGCCAAGGTCATGCTGAACTTCGGCGTGGACCCTTCGGCCTATAACGCGGGCTAGTCGTATGGGCTGCTTTGAAAAAGCCCATGCCTTCGTGGAGCGCATGGAAGGCGGCTTTGTGGACGATCCCGCCGACCCCGGCGGAACCACGAACTACGGTGTATCCCTGCGCTTTCTCAAGTCTCAGGGGCTTGAAGTCGGGGACATCGACGGCGACGGCGACATAGATGCCGACGATATCCGTGCGCTTACTCCGGAGCGAGCGGCGGGAGTTCTCCGCCGCACGTTCTGGGATGTGTTTCCGCTCGATGCCGTGCCGGACCCTCTGGCCCTGGCCGTGTATGACACGGCCGTGAATATGGGAGTGGGGCAGGCCAAGATGCTGACGCAGAAGGCTCTTTTTATAGAGGCAGACGGCCGCTGGGGCCCGCTGACCTGGGCGGCCGTAAAGGCCTGTTCTGATCCCAAGGCGGCAGCCCTTGCCATGGTAGAGCGCCGCCGGGAGCGTTACGCGGCGCTGGTGCGGAACAACCCCGATCTGAGGAAGTTTTCCCGCGGCTGGGAAAACCGCATGAAGGCGCTGGAAAAAGAAATAAGGAGTGCTGTGTGAAGACTCTTTTTCTGATGGGGCTGATGCTGCTCTTTGTCGCAACGGGGGCCATGGCTGAGGAAGCGGTGGAAGAGGCTCCGCTGGGCGCGGACATTGTGGCTGTATTGCTCACGTATCTGCCTGCTTCCTGGGGAGGATGGGTAACGCTGGTGGTGACGGTGTGCGCGGCCATAGCAGCCTGCTGGCCGAGACCTTCCGACGACGCGAATATCTTTGTCCGGATTCTGTACGCAGTGGTGAACGCCATAGGCTTCAATGCGGGCAAGGCTCAGAACGCTGACGATGCAGCCGCCCAGGTGCGAAAGGGCCGGGCGTGAGCCGTGTCACTGAAATCCTTTATCTCCTGCTCTCCCTTGGGGTGCGTCTTCTGGAACGGCTGGATGAAAAGAAAGCAGAGGAGTTTCGTGCTTCTGTGCTTGCTGATCCTGCCGGCGAGTGGGTGCGCCTCATGGGAGGGACGGACAGAAGGGGAAGTTCTGGAAGCAGCGCCGACAACACCGGGAGCGCTGGTCACTGAAGGCTGGTCCTACGTTCACGGCGGAAGGGAAATTACAGAAGAAGGTACATGGGTTCACCTGCCCGCAGGGGAAGCGGGAAATCTCCTTTTGTGGGTGAAGCAGGCGGAGGAAAAATGCCGATGAATGATCTGGGGAACGAGTCCCGCCATGCCGCCGAGTATCTGGACTGGTTCCGGGGGATATGGCCGCTGGCGCTTCTGGCCTGTGTGCTGGCCTTCCTTGTGGCGGCCGGGCACATCAAGCGCAGTTACCGCCAGCGCAGCCGTGGGCAGATTATCGGTAACATGCTCTGGTCTGCGCTGGTGACGGGCTTTCTGGCGCTGGGGGCGGTGGCTCTGCTGCCGCTGGTAGCTCCCGAACCGACCAGGGGTATGGAAATAGGCGTGGTCATCTTTGTCTGCGTGTTCGGCGTCAAGGGCATGGACGTGGTGCTTCGCCGATTCATGGGCCTGTCGGTGGTGGACCTCATGGACCCGGCGGACATCAATGACATACGCCGGGGAATGTCTCCGAGGCAGCAGGAAGAACACGCCAGGAACTGTCCCTTCCGCTGTGGGGATTGCAGGAGGCGGTGATGGCTATGCAGGCGGGACCTGTGCGGGAGCACGGAGGGCACTACAAGAGGCGCTACGTCCATATCCGTACGGCGCAGAATTTGAATCTGGACATGGACCTGTACCTGGCTGGGGAACTTTCGGCAAGGAATCTGGCGCTGAAGACGAAGGAGTTTACGGCGGTACAGGCCAATGCCGTGAACACGGCGCTGACGTTCATGCAGAAAAAGATGCTGGCCATGCTGACGGGCCGGTATGCAGTTTCCAGAAAGTTCTTTTCCCGCTGGTTTTACCGGCGCAGAGCCGATGCCAGGAAAGGAAAGGTGATCGGACTTATTCGTGCATCGGGCCCGAGGTCGGTTCCCATAGAGGATTTTCCTCATGAGGTGAAAGGCCCGACCTACACCAAAAAAGGAAAGCTGAAGAAGCGCGGCGGACTGTATGTGAAGATCAGGCGTGACGAAGGAGTGAAGCTTGTGGAGGGGGCGTTCAGCTGGTCTCCGCATGGTGGAGACCTGTACTTCGCGCGCAAGGGGAAAAAGCGTCTGCCCATTGAACGCAAGTTTACTACGTCCGGGCTCGAATATCTGGTGAATGAAGAAAACCATGACGGCCCCGAGGCCCGGGAGATGAACCGGGAGGGGATGGTCTATCTGCAAAAGGAACTGACGCGCCAGCTCGACAACCGTCTGGCCAAAATAGCCGCCCGCATGGCGGCAAAGGGCAGCTCATGAACATTCTGGACAGACTGGATGCAGACATGAACGCCGTGTTCTCCCAGGAAGACGGCATAACTGAGGCCTGCGTTGTGGAGAACGTGGCCCTGCGCTGCTTTTACGAATACCCCACGGAAGACGTGCAGCCCGGTTCCGCGCGGCTGGCCACGCCTGTGCGTGCGCCGTATGCCACGCTGCTGGTTTCGGAGGTGAAAGCGAAGCTCGGCCGCAAGCTGAAACGCGGGGATGTGCTTACCGTTCGCGGCAAGGCGTTCCGCATCGAGGTTATCCGGCCCGACGGCATAGGGGGCCTTGTGTGCAAGCTGAAGAGGCAGGAGACGGGCAATGACTCTTAATGAGTTCCAGGACAAGGCGGAGACCTTCAGTGAGCCGTACTTCGACAGCGTGGACCACTGCGCAATCGTACTTGGCGAAGAAGCCGGGGAAGTCCTGGGCAAGGTGAAGAAGTGGGGCAGGGACGCTGGATTTGATCGGGAGTCTCCTCAGTTCAAAGGCATAAAAGACGAGCTTGGAGATGTTTTCTGGTGCGTGTCGCGCATGGCGAAGCAGTGCGGCTGGACGCTGGAAGAAATAGGGCAGGACTGCTGCCGGAAGCTTGCCGATCGTAAGGAGCGCGGAGTGCTCCATGGGGAAGGAGATAGCCGATGAGCGCCGATGTTATGGGCACATTGCCGGCGCATCCGCGTACGGCACTTCGTCAGTCCGTGGGGGCGCTCATTGAAGCGGCGGGCTTTTCCGGCCGCGTGTACTTGAATCCGGAAGAGCCCTGGGATGCTCCCTCGTTCCCCAGCGTGGGCGTGTACATCGTCAGCGAGAACAAGGCTGACACTGATCTCCATCCTGAACCGGACAGCCGAGAGGCCACGCTTGCCGTGGACATTCTGGAAGCAGTGCGGGGCAACTGCCTGCCCCTCGATGACCGTATCGAGGCGCTGGAGCTTGCCGTGGACAGGGCTCTCACCTTTGAGGCCGTGGACAGGGAGTTCACCGCCCGCGGTGGCCAGCTGGAAGACTTTGAATATTCCGGCATGGAGCTCGGCAAGGCCGACAATGGAGAAATCACCGTGGCCTGCCTCACGCTCACGTTTACGGCATTTTACCGGATGCCGCCGCGTGAGGGGACCGTGGACCTGTTCCGGACCGGATACATCGAATGGGATCTTGCCGACGGGATGAATCACCCCGACGGACGCAAAGAGGCAACGGACATAGTGACCCTTCCGCAGGATGGGGACGAAAGCAAAGGAGAATGACATGCAGCGCGAACAGATGTTTGTGAAGCCTGCACCCGGGCGCGTGGTGCGCGACCCGTCCACCGGTCTGCCGCTTCCTGAAGGCGGCGCGGTGGTGGAGAAGACGCAGTTCTGGCTGCGGAGGCTCAGGGACGGCGACGTGGAGAAAATCCATGAGGAAAGGAAGGAGACGGAATAATGGCCATATCGTTCAATGAAGTGCCGCAGGGCATTCTTGTTCCCGGCGCCTATATCGAGTTCGACAACAGCCAGGCCATGCAGGGTGCAAGCCTCATGGACTACACGGCGCTTATCTGTGCCCAGATGCTGGAAGGCGGAACGGCGGAGCCGCTCAAGGCCTACAGCGTGACCAGCGCGGAGCGTGCGGCTGAGCTTTTCGGCCGCGGTTCTCAGGCCCACCTCATGGCGAAGGCGTTTCTTGAAAACAACAGCTATACGAGCCTCCGCATGATCGGCGTGGAAGATGGAGAAGAGCTGACCAAAGCCACGGGCACCATATCCGTGGCAGGAACGGCCACGCTGGGCGCTCCCATCTATCTGTATATCGCGGGGCAGGCTGTGTCCGTGGCATGCGCAACGGGGACGGAAGCGGCAGCGCTGGCCACGGCCATGGCTGCGGCAATCAATGCGGAAGCGGACCTGCCCGTGACAGCACAGGCAAGCGACACCACGGTCACGCTTACGGCCAGAAACGGCGGTACTCTGGGCAATGATATAGATATCCGCCAGGCCTACTACAACGAAACCATGCCCGAAGGCATCAAGCTGACCATTACGGCCATGAGTAAGGGCGCCGGCCAGCCCGATGTTGAAGAGCTTATCGCCGCCTGGGGCGATACCTGGTACCACGTCATAGCCTGGCCGTGGAACGACCGCAGCAGTCTGCGCACTCTGGAAGCCGAGCTTGAAGACCGCTGGGGCCCGCTGCGTCATATCGACGGCGTGGCGATCACGTCCAAAGCCGGCACGTTTTCCGATCTTCAGGAGTTCGGCAGCGGGGAAGACAAGGGCAACTACGCGCATATCTCCATTGTGGAAGCCTGCAAGACTCCCACGCTTCCGGCGGTGCGAGCTGCTGCCGTGGCGGCTCTGGTGGCCTATTACGGCAACAACGACCCCGCGCGGCCGTTCCAGACACTGACCATTTCCGGCGACCTTGCGCCGGCGCAGGAAGACCGGCTTACCCTTGAAGAACGCAACCTGCTGCTGAAGGCCGGCATAGCCACCACGGTGACCGATGCGGGCGGCAACGTGACCATTGAGCGCATGGTGACCAACTATCTCACCACGTCCACCGGTGCGGCGGATACCAGCTATCAGGACGTGAACACGCTGCTGACGCTCTCGTATCTCCGTTATGACTTCCGTTCCCGCATCCTGCGCAAGTATCCCCGCCACAAGCTGGCCGGCGACACGGAAACCATAGCCCCGGGGCAGGCAATCATGACCCCGAAGCAGGGCCGTGCCGAAGCCGTAGCCGCCTTCCAGGACTGGCAGGAACTCGGCCTTGTGGAAGACATAGCCAAGTTCAAGGCCGGTCTTGTGTGTGAGCGCAACGCCACCGACGTGAACCGTCTGGACTGGCTCATCACTCCCGATCTCGTCAATCAGTTCCGCGTGGCTGCGGTGCAGATTCAGTTCCGTCTGTAAAAGGAGCATCATCATGGCAATAGGCAACCGCCGTGCGGGCCGTATTTCCTTCAAGGTGGACGGCACGCTCTATGAGGCAAAGGGCAGCTTTTCGTACAATCTCGGCCTTGACGTAAGGGAGGCCATCATCGGCGCCGACGGCGTGCATGGCTACAAGGAAACGCCGCAGGTGTCCTATATCGAGGGCGCCGTGACCGACAGGGAAGATCTCGACCTTGAAGCTCTTGTCGGTGCGGATGAATGCACCGTTACGCTGGAGCTCAACAACGGCAAGATCATCACGCTGTCCCGCGCGTGGTTTGCGGGCGACGGTACGGCATCCACCGAAGAAGCGGAAATCCCCGTCCGTTTTGAATCCAAGAGCCGCGCCCAGGAGGTGAAGTGATGAACGACGTTACTCCCGTCACCGTAACGCTGAACTATCCCGTGCAGTTCGGGGACGAACTCGTCACGGAACTGAAGTTCACCCGCCGTGTGCGTTTTTCGGACATGGCCGACGCCTCGGCCCGGGCCCTGAGCATGGGGGACATGGCCCGCATCATCGGCAGACTGACCGGGCAGGACAGGCAGATCATCATGCGTCTGGAAGGGGATGACATTGCCCGAGTCATGGAGGCGGCCACACCTTTTTTAGGGAATGGCCGGACGATTGGCGAATAGCCGCAGGCTTTCTTCTGGCGGAGTGTCACACGCAGCCGAGTGAGATCATGGCCATGACCGGCCCGGAGCTTCGGTTCTGGGCCGGATGCCTGGCAGCATACGGAAAAGAGAAGAACCATGGCAAAGAATAAAGTTTCCATAGATTTTGTCATAGGAGCCTATGACAAGTTCTCTGCTGCATTCGCAAAGTTCAACGCAAAAATCGAATCGGCAACTTCTGCTGTGAGCCGTATGCAGGCGCAGGTTTCCCGCTTCGGAGAAAGAAGCGGTCTGACCCGTGTGGTCGGGGCTGCGGGGGACGCGGCCGACGCCTTTGCAGGCATGGGCGACGGCGCCATGGAGTCGCTCGACCGCGTGTCCGGTGCGCTGGGAAAAATGACGTTGCTCCTCGGAGGCACTACCGGCGGCGTGCTGGCTCTTTCGTCGGCCACGGCGGAGCAGGCACAGGCGGCAAGTCGGGCGGCGGAAGCCTTGGGCGTGCAAGCGACCGATCTTCAAAAGCTGCAATACGCCGCATCCACGGTGAACGTGGAAGCGGAAGACATGACCGACATCCTTTCCGACCTCACGGAAAAGATGGTGGAAGCCGGAGATTCGGACGATCTGGCCGCCATGTTCAAGGCGCTGGGCGTGTCGGTCAAAAATACCGACGGCACCATGAAGAACTCGGCGCAGGTCATCATGGAAATCTCTGATGCCTTTTCCCGAATGGAGGACGGCCCGGTAAAGACCAAGCTGGCCATAGAGCTTTTGGGCGATGAGGGGCGCAAGCTCATTCCCGTGTTGAACAAAGGCTCCTCCGGCCTCAGAGAACTGGGGAGAGAGGCAGAACGGGCAGGCATGGTCTTTGACGATACTGCCAGGGGCGACGCAAGTCGTTTTCAGGATGCCATGCGGGGCGTGGGCAATCAGCTTGCCGGGCTGCGCAATGCCATCGGCCAGAGCCTCATACCGGTCCTGACGCCGGTCATAGAGAGATTCGGCGACTGGCTTGAGGCAAATCGGGCTCTTATCGCTTCAAAAGTCGGAGAGTGGATACAGATGGTGGCCGACAAGATTCCCGCTTTTCTGGATGGAGTGGACCGTTGGCTCAGTGCCGGTGGAACGCTTCTCGGATGGGTGAGCGACTTTGTGTCTGCCATAGGTGGCGCAGAAAATGCGCTTATGCTGATTGCAGCCTATATGTCTGCCCCCTTCATCAAGGCTCTTCTCGTGGCTGGAAAGGCGGTGGGCGGCTTGGGACTTGCGCTTACGGCAACACCTTTTGGAGCTTTTATGACGGCCATAAGTGCTCTCGTAACCGCCGGATGGTGGCTCTACAAAAACTGGGAGAAGATATCCGCAGGAGTAAAGAAATTCTGCACGGAAATAGGGAATGCCGTTCAGGGCGCTTCCGACGTGCAGGAGGCGGCCGATCTTCACGGCATAGATCTGGAAGATACCGACGCGCTCATGGACCCGGAAAACGCCCGGATACTGGCGGAAGCTGCCGGAGGCAGTCGGCGTGACTCGTCTTCAGCAGCAGTAACGCCACAAACGGACTTTCCTGACTTTTCGGAAAACAATTCTCTGCCGGCGACTGGATCCTCCGGCTTTTCGAGTCTCGCCCGCTCCGGAACGGTATCTTCTGAGACGGTGCGCAAGGAAGAGAAGGAAGTAACACACAAGGTGGAGCTTATCGTTCCTGCCGGTATGGAAGCCAGAGTCGATCAACAGGCCAGCGACGCTGTCACGGTGAAGCGTGATAACATGGGCTACGGCTGGTCCTTTGCGGGGGTGTAACATGGCCCAGGCATGGAAGCTTCGTATCCAGTCGGCGTCCTTTCGAGGGGTACCGTTTCAAGTATCTGCGGCAAGCGGAGAGCTCGGGCGCTCTACGGCGCTGCATGTTTTCCCCAACGGCTCGGCTCCGTACCCGGAAGATCTGGGCAAGGCTCCACAGTTTTACGACGTGCAGGGCTTTGTTTCCGGCTCTTCGTACATGACGCAGCGCGATGCTTTGGAAGCAGCCTTTCAGCAGCCCGGTCCCGGTACGCTGGTGCATCCGTGGTACGGCAGTCTGTATGTGGCGCTTGCCGGGCCCGTGCGCACGCAGCACAGCGCGGCCGACGGCGGCCTCTGGCAGTTTCAGGCGCGTTTCGTGCGGGTGGAAAAGCCCGGCGGGCTGACGGGCGCTCCCAACCTCATGGACTCGGTATCTGCGAGAGTAAAGTCGGCGGCAGAACGTGCGCAGGCGCTGGCCGATTCCGTAGGGCAGTACCTGGACAAGGGGGCCTGGGTAGTCTCGCAGATAGAAACAGCCGCCGGCGTTTTCATCAGCAGTGTGAAAAGTGTTTTGGCCATACCGGAAGGGCTTTCTACGTTGGCCGGTCTAGCCGGCTCCACCGGATGGCTCACGGGTATGATTTCTTCGGGGAGTTTCGGTTCTTCCTGCTGGGATATGGTGCAGGCCGGGGTGGAAAATATGCCTTCCGGTTCTGGGCCGGCAGCGCTGCTTGACTTGGTAAAGTCTGCTCCGGAAGTGGCGGTAAGCGCCGTGTACGGTACGTCAAGGCAGGCCGCAGCGGAAGGGCAGATAGTCATGGCCAACGTGCAGCGGCAGCTGTGTGTATCGGCAGCCTGTTCCGTGGCGGCCGGCTATACGCCTTCCACAACGAAGGAAGCAGGGGAGCTTCAGGCCGCTGTTCTGGACGCGATAGACGCCGCACAGGCGGAGGCCGACGATGAAACCTTCTCTGTTCTTTCTGATCTCCGGACGGTGACGCTTAGAGCCATGGCGGAAAAGGCTCGTACGCTGCCCGATGTGATTAGTGTGACGGAAAAGCAGGTCATGCCCTCTCTGGCCGTGTCCTGGCGTTGGACCGGCGGCCTGGACGCGGAACAGGAGCTTATCGTTCGCAACGGCCTGCGGCATCCAGGCTTCGTGCCTGGCGGCCAGGCATTGGAGCTGATAGATGGATGATATCACCTTGACCGTGGGCGGTGTGGACTGGACGGGATGGGAGTCTATCCAGGCTTCCCGCAGTGTGGATGCCATGGCCGGGGCGTTTTCACTTGGCCTTGCGGATCGTGTGCAGTACGGCGGGGCAGTTCTTCCGCTCTCTCCGGGCATGGAGTGCGTGCTTTCGTGCGGCTCCGATACTCTTGTCACCGGCTTCATCGACAGCGTTTCTCAGTCTCTCGATTCCGGCAGACATGGCATAACGGTATCCGGCAGAGACAAGAGCGCGGACCTTGTGGACGCTTCCGCCGTGCATACGCCCGGCAGCTGGAAAGGGGCGTCTCTCATGGATATCTGCACGGCTCTTTGTGCCCCGTTTGGGGTAGCTGTCACGCTTGAAGGTAATCAGGGCCAGCCCTTTACGGCGTTCCAGATTCAACCTGGTGAAAGTGTGGCGGAAGCCATGCAGCGCCTTTTGAAGCAGCGCGAACTTGTGGCCATGCCGGACGGAAAGGGAGGCATCAGGCTGGCCAGACTGGCACAGGAAACGCTTTCTGCCGTGCTTCAGGAAGGCGTGAATGTGCTTTCCGCCTCCGTGACCTATGACGCTTCCGAACGTTATTCTGAGTATCTCGTCACCTGTCAGAAGAAAGGAACAGACAAGGACTTCGGCAAGGCGTGCTCCGTCAAGGCGAAAGCCACGGATGAACAGATGCAGCGCTATCGCCCTCTTGTTATCCGTGCCAGTCAGCAGGGAGACGTGGCCTACATGCGCCAGCGTGCCCAGTGGGAAATGACTACCAGACGGGCCGACGGTACTTCCGTTCAGGTCACGGTGCAGGGCTGGCGGGACAGCACCGGCAGACTCTGGGCCCCCGGTGTGCTGGTGCCGGTACATCTTCCCACGCTGGGGATATCGCAGAATTTGCTCATAGGGGAAGTAACCTGGACGCGGGACCGTGGCGGAACCACCACGCAGCTTACCCTGAAAGATCCCGCGGCATGGCAGCCTGAACCGGAAAAGCCGAAAAAGAGCACTGACTCAGGCAGCAGCACCGACTGGGACCTGTACGTAAAACAGGCGGAAAAAGCCAAAGCTGAAGGGCAGAAGGTGCAGGAGGTCATGGTATGAGCCGTGACAGCATTATGGAAAGAGTTCGCCAACTCATGCGTGACGGCGTAGCCCGTGCCGTGCTCAACGTCGTGGACGACGAAGGCAACATGCAGCGTGTCCAGATATCTCTGCTGGAAGATGAAGTTATCGACGACGTGGAGCGGTTCCAGGACTACGGCTTTACCTCTGTTCCGGAAGAAGGTGCTGAGGCAACTGTGGTGTTTGTGGGCGCGGATCGTTCCCATCCTATTGTGGTGGTGGCCGATGACAGGCGTGTGCGCAAGAAAGGCCTGAAGCCCGGAGAAGTGGCCGTCTATCACAAGAACGGCGACTTCATACACCTGAAGAACGAGAATGAGATTGAAGTCAAAACAAAGACGTTCAATGTGAACTGTACTACGGCCACGATTGCAGCAGAGTTCGAAGTTATGCTGGACTCTCCGCTTGTCACATTGACGGGCCGACAGCAGACCACGGGCGAAAAATCCGGAGGCGGTGCGTCCACCTTTGTGGGCGGGCTGAAAAATACCGGTGGAGAAGTCATCAGCAACGGCATTTCCCTTGAACATCATACCCATCCCGGTGACAGCGGAGGGACGACGGGAGAGCCGGGGTGATGGAACGTGTCATTGTCTGGTGTGTGGTGTTGGTAAGCGTTCTTCACATCATCCATTTCATGCGGGGCGGCTAGATGGACATTCTCATGACTCAAGATGAGCAGGGGCTTTTTGATCTGCCCGTAAGGAAAGGTGATCTTGTGGGGGATGACTCGCTGGGGACGGAAATTATGGTTTCGCTGTTTACCGATGTCCGGGCGGAAAAGGATGAGCTTCCGCCAGAGTACAGCGATCTTCGCGGCTGGTGGGCAGATGCGCTTCTTTCCATGCAGGGGGATGAACAGGGGACAGGTTCCAAGCTCTGGCTTCTGCGTCGGCAGAAGCAGCTGGAGGCTGTACTTGTGCAGGCGGAAGCCTATGCGCGGTCCGCGTTGCAGTGGCTGATAGATGAAGGTCTGGCCGGCGCTGTGAGTGTAACGGCGGAGAATTCTGTCCAGGGAATGCTTACCCTCACGGTCTCCATTACGAGGTCGAGCCCTTCCGTTGTCCAGCGTGTAACGGATGTCTGGCAGATCAATATTACCGAAAACAGTATCACTCTGGGGGCAGTATGAGCTTTTCGAGGCCTTCTCTTTCCACCCTTCGCTCCCGCATAGCGGCTGACGTGTCCGGACGTCTTCTGGATGGTGCGCCGCTTAAGTCCCGGTCGGTGCTATCCGTGCTGGTTTATGTGTGGGCCGGAGCCTGTCATCTCATGTATGGTGCCTTGCAGTGGTATTTTACTCAGTTCTGGGCCAAGACGGCGGAAAAGGAATATCTGGAACGCAAGGCATCTACTTGGGGCATTACTAGGAAGGCAGGAGCCTATGCCGTGGGGCAGATAACTTTCTCCGGTTCCGGCCTTGTGCCTGCCGGCTCCGTGCTCAGGAGCGACTCCGGCCTGCTTTTTACTGTGGACGCTGATGTTTCCGTGCCTGGCATAGGGAATGTTACCGCATCGGCAATAGGCAGTTCTGGAAATCTGGAAGCCGGAGAGACGCTCACTCTGGTGCAGGCTGTGGCCGGCGTTTCCGGTTCGGCTGTGGTGAACTCTCTCTCCGGAGGCGTGGACGCAGAAACGGATGAAGAGCTCCGTGCCCGGCTTCTGACAGCGTTGCAGGCTCCTCCTATGGGGGGATCGGCCGCAGATTATGTGACCTGGGCTCTGGAAGTGCCCGGCGTTACCCGTGCCTGGTGTTATCCGCTTTATCTCGGCATCGGCACCGTGGGGCTGTCCTTCGTTTGTGACGGCCAGGAAGAATCTCCGCTTCCGGATGAGGAAATGGTGCAGCGCGTCCAGGACTATATCGACGCACGCAGACCCGTGACAGCTGATTTTCTGGCCTTTGCACCGCAGGCCCTGAAAGTGGACATCTCCCTGAAGATATCTCCCAACACGGAAGCCGTGCGCAACGCGGTGAAGCAGGAGCTTGCGGACCTGTTTGTCCGTGAAGGCACTCCCGGTGTGACTATCCCTCTGTCTCATATCAATGAGGCTGTGAGTATCTCCGCTGGTGAAGAGGATCATGTGCTGGTTTCCCCCACGGAAAACATCGTTCCTGAAAACAATGTCATGCCCATGCTCGGAAACGTGACCTTTGCGGGGGTGGACTGATGGCCGCCCATACCGCAACCGAGTACGCCGCCATGCTGAGAAAGCTGCTGCCGCGCGGCGTTATCTGGGCCGCGTCTCCGGAATCCAACCTTGCCCGTCTGCTTACGGCGTTCGGTGCTGAACTGGCCAGACTGGAAGGCGATGCGGAACGACTACTCCGGGAGCTCGATCCGCAGCAGTCGCTGGAAGCTCTGGAAGACTGGGAAGAGGAACTCGGCCTGCCGGATGAATGTTCTCAGAATGGCGCCGGCGTAGCCGCCAGGCGTGACGCCATAGTCAAAAAGCTTCAGCGCGGCGGCTTCATGAATGAAGCCTATTATGTCGAGCTGGCCGGCTCTCTGGGGTATGAGGACGCCGTTGTATCCCGCGTGCGTGAGTTTCGCGCGGGCGTGTCGCGTATGGGGGACAGGCTGAACGATATCCTTTTTCATCATGTGTTTTTCGTCTCCGTACCTTCAGGCGGACAGATACGGGCGTTTCGCACGGGAGAGTCCGGTATGGGCGAACGTCTGCGTACGTGGGGCGATGATTCCCTGGAATGTATTTTGAACCGGCAGAAGCCTGCGCACAGCATGGTTTTTGTCACCTATCAAGGAGTTGAAGATGCAAAGAATTAAAGCGTCCGGCGTCGTGTCGGTCATGCCTCAGGCTCAGGAAAATTCGTATGACCCCGGCTACTTCTCCAACGGCAACCCTGCAACCGGTGAACTCGCTACCATGATGACCGCAGAATGGTGCAACGGCGTACAGGAAGAACTGCTTGCGGTGATTCAAGATGCTCAACTTACCCCTTCCGATTCGGATCTTTCGCAGCTTCTGCAAGCCTTGAAGCATCTTTTTTCCACTTCGGACGCAGAAGTGTTTCGCAAGTCCATGATCGGCTGCCTTGTGCCCATGGCTGTGTCCACGCTGCCCGCAGGATTTGGAAATCCTGACGGCTCCCTGTTCCTGTTTGAGGACTATCCCGAGCTTGAAGAGAAGTACAACGCCGGCGGCTTCAACGCATGCTGCTGGAAGCGAACGCTTCCGCAGAGGATAAAGCTGCCTGGGTCGGCAAATGGGTAAAGCACTCGGAAGGTATTGGATTATATGCACCTCGTTTGCAAGGACTGTTCTTGCGGAACGCGGGGACTCAGGGACAATTCAACGCGCCGGGATTACCTCAGATGAGCGGAGAACTTTTTGATGTGTACGGCGGCGAGCAAATGAGTATAAAGACTCCGACAGGTGTTTTTGAAAACAGTAATGCATACACAGTTGGCTCTAAAGGGGCATCGTCTGGAACAACTCTATCAGGCATGAATGTTAGACTTTATGCATCGTTGGCTTCTCCGTGTTACGGGGCTTCCGACACGGTTATGCCCGAGAGCGCAGACATGACCGTGGGGCTATATCTAGGCCGTACGGCCTAGATATACACCACAAACGAGGCTCACGTTACACGGTCTTGTTTCCTCTGCGTTGCGCTGATGTACGGTCCACACATGTACTCCGGTTCGAATATTACCGGATGCTACATTATATGATGTAGCCTCTGTAGACGTCACTCTTGTTGCATTACCGACAACGGCGGCTGGTCCAGCACTGTTTTCGGTGACGGTGCCAAAAATACGAGATGTTATTTGCTGGATGCCGTTTTGCACGGCGTCCTGTTGGTATGCACCCGCATCAGAGGCATCCCCGTTCCGCAAGGGCGTAAGGTGACAAGATTTTTTCTGCATCCATAGGCCCTTGCGGAACGGGGGTACGATAGGTCGGTATAATGCTCCAGGTATGCCTGATATTTATGGTAGCCTGATTGCCTGCTATGAGCAGGAGCATAGTGGATTCTCAGGGGCGTTCTGGTCTGATGACGAGCATATAGCCGGATCAACTGGCGGAGCGGATGACCGTATTGTGTATTTTAACGCATCTAAATGTAACGGTGAGTATGGAGCCCAAGCAACGGTCATGCCCGCGTCCGTCGATATGGCCGTTGGTATCTATCTAGGCTGCTCTGCCGAGGTATAGACCCGCTACAAAGTCGATACTGGCGGGCATAACGGTAGATTGAGCTCCATACTGACTGTTTGCTTTAGATGCATTAATATTGATGGTTCTTATTTTTAGATTACCTGCCGAGGTATTATTTATACCCGTATTTTCTCCTGTAGCTGGATTGAATAGGACTCCGTTAGATGGAGAATCCGTAGCTGCAAAAATATTGTAAGTCGAGCCTATGATATTTGGTATTCCTGGTATATTGTATTGTCCAGTAATCCCCGCGTTCCGCAAGGGCGCACGATAACAGAAAAATCTTGTCGCCTTACGCCCTTGCGGAACGCGGGGACCATGGGAGCTTACAATACCGCGGGATTGCCAAATGTCACGGGCAAGATTCAAGGCGGAGATTCTGCTGGCGTTACTATCTGGGCTCATCACTTGGATAAGGGTGCGCTATCGAGCATTATGAATACTAAATCGTATGCTTCTCCAGCAGAAGCCGTATCAGAGTATTATGA
Source organism: uncultured Mailhella sp. (assembly GCF_963931295.1). Taxonomy (NCBI): domain Bacteria; kingdom Pseudomonadati; phylum Thermodesulfobacteriota; class Desulfovibrionia; order Desulfovibrionales; family Desulfovibrionaceae; genus Mailhella; species uncultured Mailhella sp. Next base: position 2,774,481 of record NZ_OZ007001.1, read on the forward strand.
TGTAGAAATAGATGCTTCTCGTTCAAATTCTATCTATGCTGCATCAGATACGGTAATGCCTGCCAGTGCCGATATGACAATGGCCTTATACCTCGGCAGAACGGCCTAAATAGATACCGACAGCCATATCAGCGCTTGCGGGCGTAACTGTGGCCTGTGCCCCGTACTCTGAGTTTGAGCGCGACGCGGAAAAATCGATACCATCCCAGCCATAATGCCCGACTCCTAAAACCAAGGCTTCTGGCACTGGATGTCCGTCCAGCGCGCCGGAAAAACCAATGGCTGTTTCCTGGTCACGGTATACCTGCATATTGCTCCAGCCTGCGACTACGTCAGGTAGTCCGGGAACATTGTAGCGACCAACACTTTCCCCGCCCCGCAAGGGCAGGATAGACTATAAATTTATATATATTCCTGATAGTTAACAAGAAAGTAACTATCTGGAGTATTACTATGATTAAAAATTTTCCCTGGAGGCGTAAACCGTGGAAGGTTGAATGGAAGAATCCGTGGACAAAGGCCCCGCGTGTCCGCTGGTTTGAATCGGAATCGCAGGCGGTCGCGTTTGAGGAGGCTCAGCGGGCGATTTATGAAAGGGAAAAGGTGCTCATGACACGGGCGAGAAAACGCAGCAGGGCGAATGCGCCGGCAATCACCATAGCTGAGCTTTTCCGGGAGTTTCTGGCGCGTCCTGATATCAGGGAGTCCACAAGATCATCGAGCGGCTATCATATCAAGCCCATCTTGGAGCTTTTCAGCGCCCGAAGGGCGGCCAGCCTTACGCTCGATGACGTGCGCGTATTTTCGGAAATTCAGCGGGGGCGGAATGTTGGCCAGAGTACCATAAATCGCCGTCTGTCCGTCCTTCGGGCTGCCTGCAACTGGGCAGTGGCCAAAGGTTTTCTGAAGGAGTCGCCCATACGGAACATGAAGCTGCCGCACGCGCCTTCCCGGCGCATCGAGCCGCCCACTATACCGGAGATTGATCGTCTCCTGAAGCATGCCCCTGAGCATATCCAGAGAATCATTCTTCTTGGGCTTTACACCGGGGCGCGTCCCGGCCCCTGTGAGCTTTTCCGGCTACGGTGGGACGACATTCTGCTCGATGAGGGAGTCATCTATATGCCCTGTGCCTATAAATCAAAAACGATTTCCGCGCGCTATGTCCCCATTCATGAAGCCCTGCTTCCCAAGGTCAGGGAATGGAGGAAGCAAGACGGGAATACTTGTTCAAGCGTCATTCATTACCGGGGCAAGCCGGTAAAGCGTATCAGCGAAACATGGCGCAAACTGAGGGAGAAGGCCGGCATTGCCCGAAAAATACGGCCGTATGACCTGCGCCACGCCTTCGCCACTCTGAGCATGGCGGAAAGCGGCGATATAAAAAGCATTGCCGAACTGATGGGGCACAGTACCTACACTATGCTGCTATCCGTCTATCAGCATGTGAGCAACGCTTTGAAAATTAAGGCGGTCAACGCCATACCGGTAGTGGCCAGCCTGAAAATCTGACCTTCCGGAAAAAGAGCCTGTTGGCACCACGGCATCCGCCGGAGGTGGTCTTGCAGTGCGCCTGAAATCGTTTGCTCAGGAGTGCCCTAGGCTTTACGCTTGCGGTTTAGAGGGGAATACAGCCGAAACGTAGAAAAAAGGAGAAGTGTCATGAAGCTGTATAGGTATGACCTGAAAACAGGCGAGCTCACCGGGGAAATGGAAGCCCAGAAACGGCCTAACGGGCAGGACATTGTTGACGTGATAGGGGCGACGGTTCAGCAGCCGCCGCAGACCGGAGAAAAGCAGGCCGCACGTTGGACGGGCGACGCCTGGGAACTGGTGGAGGATCACCGCCAGACCAGGGACAAGGGCGGCGTTATCGTGGAAGGCTCCGGAACGGCTTACTGGCTGCCCGGCGATACTTGGCAGACTCCGGCACGGTATCTCACCGAACTGGGGCCGCTGCCTGAAGGTGCGTTGCTGGAACGGCCGGCTAAGACGCCAGAGGATATTGAAAAGGAAGAGCTTGCCGCGGCACAGATGCAGGCAAACAGCATCATCAATGCTCGTATGCGCACGGCTACGCTCCAAACGTCTGCGTTTTCTGCGTCTGAGTTCGCAGTCATGGCTAAGGCTCATGTATTCGAGTCCTGGCAGGCCGGGCAGACCTATAACGCGGGATACCGCCTGGAATATGAAGGCGTGGTCTATGAAGTTGTGCAGGAGGTCACTGCCCAGGAACACCAGCCGCCGAACGCCGAGGGGAGGCTTGCCGTGTACAGGCCTCTTTCTGTGGACGCGGGTACCGGCGACGAACCGGACGGTACGAAGGAGAGCCCCTATACATATCTGCATGGCATGGACGTGAAGAATGGAAGCTACTACACCTTTGACGGCAAGCTCTGGCTGGCCAAGGCTGATATGCCCGCATGTGTATGGGATCCTGGTACCGAAGGCCTCTGGCAGTGGGAGGAGGTGACAGAGTAATGGAAAAGCTTATAGGGCAGGGCGTCCACTTCGAGCGTATCCGCCGAATCACCGGCTACCTGGTGGGCGGACTGGACCGCTTCAACGATGGTAAGCGGGCCGAAGAACGCGACCGCGTGAAGCACATGAGCATGGAGCCCTGGAAACGAGCAGCGGCTTGACGTAGCGGGTAAAAGGATTCATTAAGAAGGGGCAGGGAGTGCGCTAACACCCTCTGCCCCAGAGATGGGCACATCCTCCGCGATTTGTGGATCGCAAGTTTCAATGCCCGGTAGAAGTTGCACCTTCTACCGGGCGACTTGCTTTTTTAGAGGTTCAACAAGTGAGCCGCCAAAGCCGCAAGGACGGCAGCCGTAAACGCGGCCAGCACGTCCCGGAGAAAGTGCTTCATGGGTTTATCCTCCTTTCGGGGGACGTGCCCACGCACGGCACCATACGGATATGATCGAGAAAAAACAAGGCCCGGTGACGAACCGGGCCTTGCGTATATGAGCGGATGCTATACAGTATAATTTTTAATAATAGCTTGTAATTTATCCATAAATGTAGAACAGGCAGACTCTATTTTCTTATAGCTGACTTTATCTACGCAATACGGTCTTGAACTTGGTCCGCCTTCTTCTTCGATAAAGGCATCGATGTCTGGATCATAATATGAAGATATGAGGATGGGAGAATATCTAAAATATAGTAAAAGAGTTGGATTCTTATAAGGTTTTCCATTTTTATATGTTTTTCTCATATAAATGGATAATTCATCAACATTATTTTGACATGTATATTCACTCCATAGTCCAGTACCAGATAGCATGGAGTCAACGGTTGGAATGATGTCTTTGATGGTTTTTATATGATAAATAGGCTTAGGGTTTTGATCTGGATGGGTAGAAATATATTCAGCTGCTTTAGCAAGCAGGGGAGATTCTTTGGCTCGGCTAGCAAGTAGTTCTATCCCGTCGGAATCTTCGGTAATACTGGAGCTGTCACCAGTTAAAAGTTTAGCAATATGTTTGCAAAACAATTTTCCCCTCATTCCTGCGGGGCACGTACAAGAGGCTTTTAGTTTTTTTCCTTCACCTTTTATGGTTACTGTATATGGTTTTTGTGCACTGCCTTGTACATAGTAATAAAGGTCAGGGATAGTATTTTCCTGGTTGATTTTATCATCCTTTTGAATTTGACTTTTTTGTTCCTGCAAAGTGAGCATATTTGCATAATTAAGAACATCTTTTTCTAAAAATTTTTTATCTGTTGTGCGTACTAGTAAACCCTTTTTATAATCACGATTAATTTTTGTTAAACTGACCTTTATTCCTAGAGATTGGAGATATTCAAAAACTTTCACTTGTGTGGGGAAAATGCGGTCAGTCATCTGTATCTCCTTTCTTTTGATTATTTTCTAAAAAGGAAAACCGGCTCACTTTTGCCCATCGGCGCTTTTTGCTGAGCTGGCGGCAGAGCCTTCCGTAGAATCTCCCAGAAGGAGCCTTGCCGTGAGTGTTCGGTTCAAGCGGCGCTCTTCATCCAGCTCGGAGCGAAGACGTTCGTTTTCCGACCTCAAGAATTTTATTTCTTCTGGGGTAATTCGTTCGGGACAAATGTCTCCCTCTTCCACACCAAAAAAAAGAAAATTCTTGGGTACATCGGGCCAAAGTTCGGAGATGCGCCAAAGAAGTGAAGCTAGTTTCCCTTGGTGTTCAAAACTAAAGTAGCGATTGAAAGTTGGTTGAGCGATGCCGAGAGCTTGGGCCAATTCTTTACGGCTACTTTTTTTCTTTTGAAGAACAAGGTCAACACGTTCAAATAATTCCATAAAATAAAACCTTGCCATAAAAATTCAAAAATGAATTGACTTAATATTCATTTTTGAATACAAGCGTAATAGCCAAGTGAAACAAGAAAGACAAACAACAAAGCAAAATTTTTAACTATAGGAAAAGCAAGCAGAGGTCAAAGATGGAACGCTATGACCTGCTCAGAGAATGGATGAATGACAATTCTGTCACATTGGCGTGGGCAGGAAAAAAAATGGGGATGACAGGGCAAGGTGTTGGGCGTCTTCTGCGTGCAGCGCGGATACCGGTAAAGCGACACGAGGCGCTGGTCTCACTCGGATTCCCCATTGAACTGCTGCCAAGAGCTGAAAACTATGTCCGGAAGGCTATCGTTCCCGTTTGGGAACAGGCTAGCAGGGCCGGCGCTTGAACTGAACGTAAAAAAGGAAGCGAGATTCTACGATGGAAAGTCTCACAAGAATCTGCCATGCGGCTGTGAAGTGCGCGCCTTCCGGACTGTCTGCTGAAGATGTGGCCGATGTGCTGGGCGTGAACTACAAAACCATGATGGCGGAGCTGTCCGGCTCGGAACGGCACAAGTTCAATCTGGACTTGCTTGTGCCTCTCGTGCGGGCCACGGGCAGCGACGCACCACTGAAGGCCATAGGCAGAGCCTGCGGATGTCTTTTTATCCGCCTGCCGGACGTTGGCGACGTGGAGCAGCCCATGCTGGATGGTATGGCTGCGTCGGTCCGGGAGTTTGGAGACCTGCTGGAAACGCTGGGCGACGCTTTGCGCGACGGTGTGATCTCCAGAGTGGAAGCGGACAGAATCACCAAACAAGGGCAAGAGGTGCTGGAAGCCGTGATGAAGGTCATGAAAATGGCCGGAAAGGAAGCCGAATAAAAAGCGGCCCGCAGGGAAAGGGAAGTTCCCGGCGGGCCAGAACGCAAACATACCATAGGAGTGCGTATGAAAAAAGACGTACAGCGGAAGACTGCGCCCGTCAATCTTTTTTCCTTCCATTTTCGCGGACGGGAAGAGTTGCGGGACTATTTGGATGGACTGCACCGCCTGTGCAAGGGTGGAAGAATTGTTGATATCCCCGTCCACGGATGGGTGGTCAAAGGGGGATGCGCATGAGCCAGGAAATGATCCAGAGACAGGCGCTGGTGCAGTTGATGGAGTCCATATCCGTCGCGGTGACGAGAACTGCGCGGATGGAGTTTTTGAGTATGAAGCAGTTGCTGACCTCTTCGGAGGTGGAAGAACTGTATGGTATCAATGCCCGGACCTTGGCCTTCAAGCGGAGCCGAGGGGGAGGTCCGGACTACATTCAGGAGGACGAGCACGGTACAGTTTTTTACAGGCATTCCGACATCGAGGCATATATCAATCGGAATCGCCGTCGGGGCTCTTGAAGTGTGTAGCCAGAAGGGCAACGGCAGCTTGCCGGCTGTCCGGGCACAGGTGAGCGTATCGCTGGGTCATGGTAATGGAAGCATGCCCCATCAGCTGAGAGATCACCAGTAGAGGAACCCCGTCAATGGCAAGCCAGCTGGCAAAAGTGTGGCGCAGCGTGTGGAAAACGACACGCTGCGCCCTGGGCGTTTCGGGAGTATTGAGGCCGAGCTTGAACGTGAGCTCATTGAAAACATTGTGAGTAACACAGGCATGACCGTTTACCTTTCCAGGAAAAATATGATCGGTGGGGAGTTTCCCTTTGATGAGCCGTGCCATGATATCTACGGCCGGAGCCGACAGGTGAAGCATACGGCGTCCAGTTTTTCCGTTCACTTCCGCAACGCCGGCCGTGAGGTCTATGCAGGACACGGTGAGACTGAGAATCTCCCCCAGTCGTCCCCCAGTGTAGAGGCTGAGGGCTGCAATATCATGCCAGACAGGGGCTCGTTTCGCCAAAGCGTCCAAAAGCATACGGGCCTCTGCATGCGTAAGGTACCGGGTACGCTGATTGTCCACTTTAGGCGGGGTAACGTCTTTTACAGGATTTTTACATTTACCCAGTCCTGCTTTTTCTGTCTGGGTGTAGAGGGAGCTTAATACATGAAGCATGTGCTTGACACTAGCCGGCGCCATCCCACTGGCCAGCCGAGCATTTTTCAAACGGGTGACCATTGCCGGAGTCACGTCGTCCATGAACATGTGGCCGAACTCCGGAAGGATATGCTTCTGCATATAACTGATTGTGGCTTTGGAGTTCCTGAGAGTCAGGAGATGATGCGTCTTGTAGTATTCCCAGGCATCAGATATGCGAGGCACCTGCGTGGGCAGGCCGCGGCGTTTTGCCAGCGCCTCGTTTCGCATCTGATAGGCAGCCTGTGCGGTCATGCCTTCGCTGCGCCAGCCGCATTTTGTCCACACTCTCTTGCCGTCAATTTTGAGGCAGTAGTAAAAGACGACGTCCGGCTTGCCGTTGTGGCGGCGTTCGGTGCTTTCTCTCGTGTACACGCCTGTGAACCTGGTGCGGCTGGTTTTCATGCTCATGGCAGACTCCTGCGGGGCTATGGAGTAACCAGAGAGGGGGGAAGATATCTCCCCTGGCATCTCCCCAATTATGAAAATATCTCCCCTCAGGTAACCCGAGAGGAGATATTTGGATATAGCAGGTTGCAAGGGGGCCTGCAAGCTTTGTCAATATTTTTCGCTAATTACACACAGCTCAAAACAGATTCTATCAGCTACACGTTGAACAGGAAGTTCATCATGTCGCCGTCCTGGACCACGTAGTCCTTGCCTTCCACGCGGAGCACGCCCGCGGCGCGGCAGGCCGCTTCGGACTTGTACTTCATGTAGTCTTCGTAGCTGATGACTTCGGCGCGGATAAAGCCCTTTTCAAAGTCGGTGTGGATGACGCCCGCGGCCTGCGGAGCCTTCCAGCCCTGACGGAACGTCCAGGCGCGCACTTCCTTGGGACCGGCGGTCAGGAAGCTCGCCAGACCGAGCGTGTGATAGCCCATGCGGATGATGTTTTCGAGACCGCTTTCCTCAATGCCGTAGGATTCCAGCATTTCCGCCTGTTCGGCGTCGGAGAGGCCCTGAAGTTCCTCTTCGAGGCGGGCGCAGATCTTTACCATGCCGCAGCCGCGGGATTCGGCCAGTTTGCGCAGAGCCTTCACGTGATCGTTGTCTTCCTCGATGCCGGCTTCGTCCACGTTGGCGCAGTAGATGAACTTCTTGGCCGTGAGCAGGGAGAGCTCGCGCCACACCTGCTTGAAGGGTTCGTTGAGTTCGGGCACTTCAAAGGTGGAACCGGGCTTGCCTTCGCCAAGATGCGCGACAAGCGCTTCGAGCACGGGCTGTGCCTTCTGCATTTCCTTGTCGAATTTTGATTTTTTCTTCAGGGTGTCGAGGCGTTTTTCCGCGGTGTCGAGGTCGGCGAGCAGCAGTTCGGTTTCAATGGTGTCCACGTCGCGCAGCGGATCAATGCTGCCGTCCACGTGGGCGATGTTTTCATCGTCGAAGCAGCGCACCACCTCCACGATGGCGGCGCATTCGCGGATGTTGGCCAAAAACTGGTTGCCGAGACCTTCGCCCTTGCTGGCCCCGCGCACGAGACCGGCGATGTCCACGAAGTCCACGGTGGCATAGATGGTTTTGGCGGGCTTCACAAGCTCGGTGAGCGCGTCGACGCGTTTGTCGGGCACGGCCACGGTGGCCTTGTTGGGCTCGATGGTGCAGAAGGGATAGTTGGCGGCTTCGGCGTTCTGCGCCTTGGTGAGCGCATTGAACAGGGTGGACTTGCCCACGTTGGGCAGACCGACGATACCTAGACTCAGTGACATGACAAAACTCCGGAATAAGGCGGGACGCGCATCAGCCGCGCACGGCTATGTGAAGGTTGGCGACGCCCAGCGTGAAGGGAATGTGCTGAACAAAGGCAAAGCCCGCCTCGCGCAGTTCGTCGCTGAAGGCGGCGGGCTTCGGAAAGTTTTCGATGGTGTCGGCGAAGTAGTCGTAGGCCGACGTGGAATGGCTGACGAGTCCGGCGAGTTTGGGCATGATGTGGCGCAGATACCAGTGATAGCACGGACCGAACACGGGCGTGGACACGGGAGCGAATTCCAGAATGCAGGCTCTGCCGCCGGGTACGAGCAGCCGGTGCATTTCGCGCAGGGCCTCCATGCGGGGGCGCACGTTGCGGATGCCGAAGGCGATGGTCACGGCGTCGGCGCAGCCGTCGGGAAGCGGCATGTGCCGGGCGTCGGCCACCATGGTGGTCACGCGGGAGCGTTCTGCCGCGCGCATTTTGTGCTCTTCGCCGTAGCGGAGCATGGGCTCGCAGATGTCCGTGGCGTACACGCGCAGCTCAGGATAACGGCGTATCAGCGCAAGGGTGACGTCGAGCGTGCCCGCGGCCATGTCGATGACCGTGTTCGTGGGGCCGGGAACCACGGAACGCACGAGATTGCGCCGCCACCAGCAGTCCAGAAAAAGGCTGAACACGCGGTTCTGCAGGTCGTACCACGGCGTCATGCGGCCGAACATTTCCGACACGTTGCGGGTGTGCTCGTCGCCGGGCTCCTGGGAGGATGCGCGTTCGGAAGACGCGGCGTCTGCGGACGTTCTGGCGTTGTCTGCGGCCGCGTCCGCTGCGGGACGGCTGTTTTCGGCAGAAGATGCGGACGTCTGCTTCTGGGAAAGGGATTCGTCGCCGGGCATGTTCTGACTCACTGCTCGTCTCCTTCCTCTTCTTCGAGGCGTTCTCTGCCCTTCAGGGCGGTGTCCATGACCACGCGGTAGATGGAGGGGAAGATTTCTTCGAAATTGCTGGGAGAAAGGCGCTGCGATTCGATGAACTTCACTGCGATTTCCTTGCTCACCTGCATGATTTCACGTTCCAGTTTTTCCATTATGAACTCCTGCGGCACGGCCGCAAGCTGAAGGCAAAAAAACCCGCCTGTGGGGAATGGCCCCGGCCACCGCGGCTGGGAACCGGGCGGGTCAAAAAGACGGGAAGGAATGCCCCCCAGCCTTTTTATGTTGACGTGTATCGGACGGCGGCTTTTCGGAACTGCGTTCCGTCGCGCCGCCTCGGCGGAGCGACGACGCCGGGAGAGAGCTGTGCGGCCCGCTCCCGGCGAAGATTTAGAACATGTCCTTGAGCAGATCTTCGCCCTGCTGAGCCTGTTCCTCCACCTGCTGAACGAGCGCGGGATCGACGTCGCCGTCGAGGGCGTCGAGGCCGTAGCCCGTGCCGGGTTCGGTGCCTTCGATGAAAGGCATGCTCATGCCGTCGGCGTCGGCGAACACGATGCCGTCCGGTTTGGGGAAGTCGTCGGGCGGATAGGCCTTGAGCGCCTCCCTGGCATAGTAGATGTAGGCGGGCAGGGCGGCTCCGGAACCCGTTTCGCCGCGGCCCATGGGCTGGAGCTGATCGTAGCCTATGTAGGTGGCGGTGACGAGGTAGGGCGTCATGCCGATGAACCAGGCGTCGTTTTCGTCGTTGGTGGTGCCGGTTTTGCCGCCGAGGGGGCGACCCAGCACGCGGGCCTTGCCGCCGGTGCCGAAGTTCACCACGCCTTCGAGCAGTTTGGCCATGACATAGGCGTTCTGCGGCGTGATGGCCTGCACGGATTCGGGCTGGCTTTCATAGATGGTGTTGCCCCAGGGGCCCTGAATGCTGGTGATGAAGCGCGGCGAGCTGACCTTGCCGCCGTTGGCGAAGGCGGTGTAGGCCTGCGCCAGATTGAGCGGAGACACGGCCACGGCGCCCAGACTGATGGACAGGGTGGCCGGGAACTCGGGCGTGAGGCGCAGGGCCTTGGCGCGGGCAATGATGTGCTCCACGCCCATCTGCTGCGCCACGCGCACGGTGCAGAGGTTGCGGGAGCGGGCGAGGGCGCGGTAAAGCGGCATGGGGCCGTTGAACTTGCCGTCGTCGTTGCCGGGACGCCAGGCTTTTTTCGTCCACTTGTCGATGAGTATGATGGGGGCGTCGAGCAGCATGGAGGCGGGGGTGAAGCCGTTGTCGAGCGCCGCGGAATAGACGATGGGCTTGAACGAGGAGCCGGGCTGGCGCTGCGCCTGCGTGACGCGGTTGAATTGGGAGCCGGAGCTGCCGAAGGAGTAGCCGCCCACCATGGCCACCACGTCGCCGCTCTGCGGTTCGATGGACACCATGGCGCCCTGCACGTCGGGATATTGCTGGAGTCGCAGGGCAATGACGGCTTCATGGGGACGCAGCACGGCGTCCTGCGCGTTTTTGGGCGCTTCCGTCAGGTTTTTGCTCGTTTTTTTCTGGGATTTGGCGGTCGCGGCGGGCGTCTTGTCGCGGGAAACCCAGATGACGTCGCCGGGTTTGACCACTTTTGTGGCGTCGCGCATCACCACGGCGGTGACGGATCCGGCCACGCGCTTGTTCGGCTTGCGCGCCCAGTTCATGGTGCGTACGCTCACGTAGCCGCGCTGCGTTTCGGAGAGCAGCACGTCCGCGCCGGACTTGTTTACGCTCGTCACGAGCGCGAGCGCCCAGCCGTCGTCGTCGAGATCGGAGAGCTTGAAGTCCTTTTTCTTGAGGAAGTCCGCATATTCGGAAGGTTCGAGATGCTTGACCGGTCCGAGCCATCCGTGACGCTTGGTGGCGTCTTCCAGACCGTGGCGCAGACCTTCGTTGGCGGCCTTCTGCTGCACGGGATCCATGGCGGTGTGTACGGTGAGGCCGAGCTCATACACGGCGTCTTCGCCGTAGATGCCGAAGTCGTAGCCGTTCTTCTTGCAGTTCTCTTCCGAGAACATTTCCACGAGCAGGCGGCGCACTTCTTCCATGTACCAGGCTCCGTCGGGATTGGACGAGGGCATGGCCTTGTATTCGAGCTTCTGGTTGATGGCTTCGTCGTACTGGGCGTCGCTTATCCAGCCGAGGTCGCGCAGGCGGCGCAGCACGTGACGCTGACGGTTCTGGGCGGCTTCGGGATTGCGATAGGGATTGTAGGCGGAAGGCGACTGGCCGAGACCGGCGATGAGCGCGGCTTCGGCAATGGTGAGATCTCTGGCGTTCTTGGCGAAGTACACGCGCGCGGCGGCTTCCACGCCGTAGGCGTTGTTGCCGAGGAATATCTGATTGATGTAGAGGGTGAGAATTTCGTCCTTGCTGAGCTGCTTTTCCAGACGGTAGGCGAGAATGGCTTCCTTGAGCTTGCGTTCGTAGCTCTTTTCCGGGGTGAGCATGAGGCGCTTGACCACCTGCTGCGTGATGGTGCTGCCGCCCTGCCTTGTGGAGCCGTGCTGGAAGTTGGCTATGGCCGCGCGCACGATGGCTTTGATGTCCACGCCGGGGTGATTGTAGAACTGATCGTCTTCCACGGCGAGGAAGGACATGGGCACGAACTTGGGAAGCTGGTCGAGCGTGACGAGAAAACGCCGTTCGTGGTAGAGCTGACCGATGAGACTGCCGTCGCGGGCGAGCACGGTGGTCACCAGCGGCGGACGGTAGTCGGCGATTTTGCTGAAGCTCGGCAGATCGTCGGACACCCACTGATACAGCATGTAGCCGCCTGCGGCCGCGCCCAGCGCGCCGAGCACGACAAGCGTGCCGAAAAGATAAAGTATGGTGCCGAAGAATCCGCGGCCCTTGCGGCGTTTTCTGCGGGATTTTCCGGGAGCGTCCAGAGAAAGCAGTTCGCTGTCGGAGTCGTCATCCGCCGCGGGTCTGGAAGATCTTCTGTTCCTGCCGGGGGCGGGCGTTCCGAAATCGAGCCTGTCGAGTCCGTTGTCGTTGTTCCAGTCTTTGTCGCTCATGGCAATAGGGAAAGTGAAGTGTCCGGGGAAAGCGTTCCGCCGGGGGGGGGGGGCGGAACGCCGTGACTGCGCGCTAGTTCTGGCCGAGCAGACGGGCCAGAGCTTCGTTGACCATGGCGGGATTCGCCTTGCCGCGCATTTCGCGCATGACCTGGCCGACGAAGAAGCTGACGAGCTTGGTCTTGCCGCCCTTGTAGGCTTCCACTTCGGCGGGATGGGCGTCGATCACCTTCTGCACGGCGGCGTCGATGGCGCCGGTGTCCGAAACCTGAACGAGGCCGCGTTCCTTGACGAGCGCCGCGGGCATGACGTCTCCCTTCATGAGTTCGGGGAAGATGTCGGCGGCAATCTTGGCGGAAATGGTGCCGTTGCCGATGATGGCGACAAGCTCGGCGATGGCTTCGGGCGTGATCTTGATGTCGGCGCTGCTGACGCCGGTCTGATTGATTTCGCGCAGCAGCATGCCGAGCATGATGTTGGCCGCCTTCTTGGGCTGAGCGCCGAGCGCGCAGGTCTTTTCAAAGAGCTCGGCAAGATGCGGATCGGAGCAGAGCTGTTCGGCGTCCTGTTCGGGCAGCTGGAGTTCGCCCATGTAGCGGGCCATGCGGGCTTCGGGCAGTTCGGGCTGCGTGGCGGCCCATTCGGCGAGTTCCTCGTCGGTGATGACCACGGGCAAAAGGTCAGGGTCGGGGAAGTAGCGATAGTCCTGCGCGTCTTCCTTGCTGCGCATGGGCGCGGTGAGGTTGCGGTTTGCGTCGTAGAGACGGGTTTCCTGAATCACCTTTTCGCCGTCGTCGAGCAGATCGGACTGTCTTGCGATTTCAAATTCGATGGCGCGCTGCACGTTGCGGAAGGAGTTGAGGTTCTTCAGTTCGGTGCGGGTGCCGAGCTTCGTTTCGCCGCGCGGACGGATGGACACGTTGGCGTCGCAGCGGAAGCAGCCTTCCTCCATGTTGCCGTTGCTGATGCCGAGGCTCACTACCATGGCGTGGAGCTTCTTGAGGTAGGCCACGGCCTCTTCGGCGCTGCGCAGATCGGGTTCGCTCACGATTTCGATGAGCGGGGTGCCGGCGCGGTTGAGGTCCACATAGCTGAAGTTTTCGCCCTGCGGATGGATGTTCTTGCCCGCGTCGTCTTCCATGTGGATGCGGGTGATGCCGATGCGGCGCTTCTGCCCGTCGACCGTGATGTCGAGCCAGCCGTGTTCGCACAGCGGAAGCTCGAACTGCGATATCTGATAGTCCTTGGGCATGTCGGGATAGAAGTAGTTCTTGCGGGCGAACTGCGAGCGCTGATTGATCTGCGCGTGGATGGCGAGGGCCATGCGCGTGGCGTATTCCACGGCCTTGCGGTTGAGCACGGGCAGCACGCCGGGCATGCCGGAGCACACTTCGCAGACGTTGGTGTTCGGCTCGTCGCCGAAGGAGTTGGGGCAGGAACAGAAAAGTTTGCTGGCCGTGGCCAGGTGTACATGTACTTCCAGGCCGATGACAGCCTCGTATGCAGACATGGGGTACTCCCTGAAAATAGCTGGTAAACAAAGCTCCGAATGGAGGAATCTGTATTGCTATCATTAAAAGGCCCGGGGCTCAAGCGAAACCCGGGTGTGCGTTCAGGGCGTTGCGGGAAGGAGCGGCGGTCGCAGCAGAGAGGGCCGCGGACGGGCCAAAGCGGCGGAACACGCGACGGGCTCTTTTTGCCGCAGGGCGGGCGGCGGCCCGGATGGCGCCGACGAGGCGCGGGAGCAAACTGATAACGCGGAGCGGAGGAAGTTTCGCTGTCGGACGGAAGGTTCGCGGGAGTCGCCGAACGCAGGGAATCCCGGAAGAAAGAGGATGCGCCGGTCGAGACGCGCGCCGAAGATTCCGAACGCAGGGAAGGCAAGCAGCCGCGTCTTTGGGAAACGATGCGGCGCAAGATCTTCGGGGATTTTTGCGGCCTGCCCCCTGCCTCGGCGCGGGGCAAAGGGCACAGGCGCGCGTTTTTCGCCGGGCAGCCGGAGCGCGGAAGGCTTTTTTCAGCCGTTTTCCCGTCGGCCCGGCCCGGAGGTGACGATGCCGCGATCGATGAGGCGGCGCAGGTACCAGTTCTTGTCGCTCACGAGCATGTGGAGCTGATCGGGCGTGCCCTGGATTTCCAGCACGTCGCCGAAGTCCAGCGGCAGATTTTCCTGCCCGTCCACGGAAAGCAGTACCTGATCGCCCTGACGGCAGGCTTCCAGCCGGATGCAGGAAGAGGCGGGCAGCGCGATGGGAGGAAACCCCCCGGCAAAGGGACAGATGGGCGTGACGAGCTGGGCGTTCATGGAAGGAATGGTGAGCGGGCCGCCTGCGGAGGCCGTGTAGGCGGTGGAGCCGAGCGGCGTGGACACGATGACGCCGTCGCAGCGCAGCGTGCTGAAGTGGACGCCGTCGATGTTCAGGCTCAGAGAAACCGCGCGGGCGACCACGCCGTGCGCGGTGACCACGTCGTTGATGGCCACGCCTTCGCTGAGGGGCTCCAGCATGTCTCCCTTCCGCCGCAGAATGCGCCAGTGCAGGGTGAGGTGTCGTTCCAGCTCCCATCGGCCCTGCAGCATGTCGGCCAGAGGTTCTTCCCAGCCCTCGGCGGGAAGAGAGGCCAGAAAGCCCACCCTGCCGAAGTTCATGCCGGCAAGGGGCGTGCGTATGCCGGCCAGACGGCGGGCCACGCCTATCATGGTGCCGTCGCCGCCGAGCACGAGAACGGCGTCGCTGGCGGCTGCCTCGGCCCGCATGGTCATGGCGTCGGCGCCGGCGGAAAGCAGCACGCCTTCCACCTGACGGGAGCGCAGCCAGGGAATCAGGGCCCGCCCGGCGTTTTCCGGCTGAGGGTTGTCCTTATGAAGAATGAGAAGACGGGAGATGGGCTGCATGAAACATCCTTGAAATCGCCTGCAACGGCGGGGAATGGCCGCCCGGACGGCGCGGCGAAGGAGCGCTCGCCGGAAGGCGGACCGGACAAAGGCTCTTGTACTCTAAAGAACAAACCCGCGCAATGGAAAATTGAAACAACGGCCGGATGTCGGCGGCGGACCCGCCGGGAGCCGGAAGGCTGCGGCTTTTGGCAAAAGCGCGGAGAAATTTGCGGAAAAAGGCGGCCTTGCCCCTTGCCGAAGCGCCCGGGAACGTTATTTCTCTTCTGCGGGGAAGGGACGCGCGCCCGCCGTGGGCGGGCCCCGGCCATTGTCAGTGTCGGCGCTTTGGAGTATGGTTCCTTCTCTGAAAGTCGCGGCGAGAGCCGCTCACGTCAAGCGCTTATGGAGCATCATGAAAACAGCTCTTGAAATTATCCACGAACATGCGGAAGAGGGCGCGAAGCTGCGTCGCCGCTTCCTTGCCGACGCCGCTCCCGTTCTCGACGCGGCTTCCCGCCGCATGGCGCGCAGTCTTGCCGACGGCGGCAAGATTCTTGTCTGCGGCAACGGAGGCAGCGCGGCCGACGCCCAGCACATGACCGGAGAACTTCTGGGTCGCTTTCTCATGGAACGCCCCTCGCTTCCCGCCGTGGCGCTCACGGTGGACACGTCCACGCTGACCGCCGTGGGCAACGACTACGGGTATGAAGAAGTGTTTTCCCGTCAGGTGTCCGGCCTCGGTCGTCCCGGCGACGTGCTGGTGGCCTTTTCCACGTCGGGCGGAAGTGCCAACGTCGTCAAGGCCATCGAAGCCGCCCGCACCGCGGGTATGGCGGTGGTGGGACTCACCGGCAAGGGCGGGGGCAGAATGGCCGCCATGTGCGACTATCTTCTCGACGTGCCCCATTCGCACACTCCGCTGATCCAGGAAATGCACGAAGCGTGCATGCACCTTATGTGTCAGCTTATCGATCATTATCTCTTCGAGAATGTTCAGGCCCTCAGCGAGGGCCCGAAAGGAGCCTGATTCCATGCCTATTTACGAATATCGCTGCAAAGCCTGCAATCATACCTTTGAGGATCTCGTCTTCGGCGACGAAAAGCCTTCCTGCCCCAAGTGCCATTCCACGGACACGGAAAAGATGATTTCCCGCTGCTCGTGCCGTCTGGCCGACGGAACGCCCGATTCCTTCGATCTGCCTTCCGCTCCGGCGTCCGGCGGCGGATGCGCCGGATGCTCCGGCGGCAACTGCGCAAGCTGCGGTCACTAGTCTGCGGGAATCTCGCCTGTTTTCCTGCGGCGACGCAGCGTTTTTTCTGAATGCCTCATGGACGCGACGCGGGTGCATCGCGTCCATGATTTTGTCTTTGTTCGGGGCGCGGAGGCGATGTCGGCTTTCGCGTCGGCGCGAAGGATTCGGAACACGCGTCGGCGTGGCGCTCCCAGGAAGAGCGGAGCGTTTTTCCGTAAAGCAGGCAAGATTCGAGCTGCCGGGCAAGCCGGCGTCATTCATTCTGCCGTTTCCCCGCGGGGGGCTGCGCCCCCGGCGCGACGGAAGACCCGACGGGCGTCTCTGCCGGTGCTGAGGCACGTCGGTTCCGGCAACTCTGGAGTTTTTATGAAAAAAATCATCATTGCCACGCGCGGCAGCAAGCTGGCGCTCTGGCAGGCGGAACACGTCAAAGGACGCCTCACGGCGCAGTATCCTGATCTGGAAGTCGAACTGCTCGTGCTCAAGACCAAGGGAGACGTCATTCTCGACGTGCCTCTCGCCAAGGTGGGCGGCAAGGGCCTTTTCGTGAAGGAAATAGAGGAGGCGCTGCTTTCCGGCGCGGCGGACATCGCCGTGCACAGCATGAAGGACGTGCCCATGGTGCTGCCCGAAGGGCTGATTCTGGGCGCGGTTCCGGAACGGGAAGTGTGCAACGACCTCTTCCTTTCCGAGCGCTGTGCGGAACTTGCCGCGCTGCCTGCGGGGGCCGTGCTCGGCACAAGTTCCCTGCGCAGACAGGCGCAGGTTCTGGCGCTGCGGCCCGACATCCGCGTGGCCATGCTGCGCGGCAACGTGGAAACGCGCCTGCGCAAGATGAAGGAAGGGCAGTACGACGCCATCATTCTCGCCCGCGCGGGCGTCAAGCGTCTGGGGCTTTCCGCCACCTTCCAGCAGGATCTCACGCCGCCGGACATGCTGCCCGCCGTGGGACAGGGCGCGCTCGGCGTGGAAATGCGCGAAGACAGGGCCGATCTGCGCGAGCTTCTTTCCTTCCTTGAACACAGGCCCACGCGCCTGTGCGTTTCTGCGGAGCGCGCGTTCCTGCGTCGTCTGGACGGCGGCTGTCAGGTGCCCATCGCGGCCCACGCCGTGCTGAACGGCGACGAGCTGGAACTTTCCGCGCTGGTGGCCGGCGTGGACGGCAAAACGGTGATACGAGGATTCAGACGCGCCGAGGCCTCGCCGGAACAGGCGGAGCTCATGGGCTGCGCGCTGGCGGAGGAACTGCTTTCCAAAGGCGCAGACCGCATTCTGGCTGAACTTTACAATGGAGAAGACGGGGAAAAGGCATGAGTCCTGCGCTTCGCACCATAGCGCCGCTGTCTGCGGACAAGCTGCGTCCCTGCTGGCCCGCGGAACGCGTTCCGTGGGAGGACAGCCGCGCCATTCCCCGGGGCGGACGCCGTCGCCCGGCGCAGCCCAGGGCGCTGGCTGCGCTGGAGCTTGCGGTGCATATCCGCAATTCCGGGTACAACGTGTATCTTTCCGGCTCGCCCGATCTGGGGCGCACCTACATGCTGTGCGATTTTCTCGAACCGCTCGCCCGCCGGGAAGCCACGCCTCCAGACGTCATTTACGTCAACAATTTCAAGGATGAAGATCGGCCCGTTCTCATTCAGCTTCCGGCCGGACAGGGCAGCCAGATGCGCGATGCGCTGGCCGACGCGCTCCGCCAGCTTCGCGAGGAGCTGCCCGCGCGGCTTGATTCCGACGTGTTTCTGCGCAAGCGCCGCGCCGGACGCGAACAGTTCCGCGAAGAGCGCTCGAACATGGTCAAGGAGCTTGAGCGCATGGCCGAAGAAAAGGGCTTTGCGCTCGAAGCCGAAGAGCAGGGAGCGCTGTCGCTGTTTCCCATGAAGGAAGGCAAGCGCCTGAGCGACGAGGAAGTGTCGCTTCTGGACGCGCTGGAGCGCCGGGAGTTCAAAAAAAGAGCGGATCAGCTGCTGCAGAGCATGGCTCCCTTTGTCCGCAAGATGGGTGAGCTTGAAAAGAGCTTTCAGAAAAAGGAGCGTCAGCTTGAGCGCGAGGCGGCGGAATACCTCTTGAACCGTCTGGTCTCGCCGGTGGCGGACAAGGCCTGCCGTCTGTCCGGCTGCGAGGAGAAGACCGACGCGCTGCGCACGTTCTTTGACGATCTTCGGGCCGACGTGCTGGATCATCTGGAGCTTTTTCTGCCCAAGGACGGACCGTCTCTGCCGGGGCACGGCGAAAGCCCCGCGCCGCAGGAGCCGGATCTGTACCGCTACAGCGTCAACGTGCTGGTGGACAACGGCGACATGCGCGGCGCGCCCGTGGTGGTGGAGGATCATCCCACCTACGGCAATCTGCTGGGCTGCGTGGAAAGGGAATCGGAAATGGGCGCGCTCGTCACGGACTTCACGCTCATCAAGGCCGGTTCGCTGCATCGCGCCAACGGCGGCTATCTGGTGCTGCATGCCAACGATCTTCTGGCCAACGGCCCCGCATGGGAAGGACTCATGCGCGCGCTGCGCTCCGGCGTGGCCCGCATTGAAGACCCGGACTTCAACGATACCTCCCGCGTGAAGGGCATAGAGCCGGAACCCATGCCCCTGAATCTGAAAGTGGTGCTCGTGGGCGAGGAGGATCTGTACGAAATGCTGCTGGAGCGCGACGAGCGTTTTGCCAAGCAGTTCAAGATCAAGGCGCAGATGGCTTCGGAGACCGAGCGCACGGCGCCGTCCGTGCGGTCGTGGCTCTGTCAGCTCGCCCGCATCATGGACGAGGCCGATCTCTTGCCGTTCGACCGTGAAGCGCTGGCCGGTCTGGTGGATCACGGCTCGGAGCTGTGCGAGGATCACCGGAAGCTGACGCTGCGTTTTCCGCTCATGCGCGAAACGCTCATCGAGGCGTCGGCCACGGCCGCCATGGCGGGCAAGTCCGTGGTGGACAGAGCCAGTCTGAACGCGGCGCTGAAAGCGCGTCGGCATCGCTCCGATCTTGTCGAGGAACTCTTCATGGAGGAATACGACCGCGACGTCATCAAGCTGCGCACGTCGGGTGCCGAAGTCGGCTGCGTCAACGGTCTGGCCGTGACCACGAGCGGCGACTACGAGTTCGGCCTGCCGCATCAGATTTCCTGCACCGTGGGCGTGGGACACGGCGGCATCATTGACCTTGAGCGCGAGGCGGAGCTCGGCGGCCCCATCCACACCAAGGCCATGATGATTCTGAAAAGCTATCTGGCTTCGCAGTTTGCGCACAACAAGCCGCTGGTGCTTTCCGGCAGCCTATGCTTCGAGCAGAGCTACAGCGGCATTGAAGGAGATTCCGCGTCCGGCGCGGAACTCGCGGCACTGCTCTCCGCTCTGTCGGAAGTGCCCATCCGACTGTCTCTGGCCTTTACCGGCGCGGTAAGCCAGTCCGGGCAGATCATGGCCGTGGGCGGCGTCACCCGCAAGATCGAGGGATTCTTCGAGCTGTGTTCCCGCCGCGGACTCACGGGGGAGCAGGGCGTCATCATTCCGCGCGACAATGTGGAGCATCTCATGCTGGACGACAAGGTTGTCGAGGCCGTGCGCGAGGGGCGTTTTGCCATCTATCCCGTGACGCACATTTCGGAAGCCATGGAACTGCTTACCGGCATGCCGGTGGGGCGTCGCCGCAAGAACGGCACTTTTGCCCGGGACACGCTGTTTTATAAGGTTGACGAACGGCTGAGCGAATTCGGCTGGCTGGCCGAGCACAGCTTCAAGACCAGAAAGCGCAGAACGCGGGCCTGAGCGGCGCGCTTTTCTGCGCAGAGCAGCGTTCGGGGCGCTGGGCGTGCCGGGAACGAACGCGAGAGTTTGGAAAAGGCGTCCGTCTGTTTTTCCGAGGGGAGAAACGGACGGACGCCTTTTTCGTGCGTGTGGCGGCAAGAGCCGCGGAAGATCAGTTTGCTTTCGGTTCGCGGAGGAAGCAGGCGCACACCGCGCCGATGACGGCCAGAGGCGTGAGCAGATGCATGGCGGGGGCCAGACCGCCCCAGAGGTCGGCGACCCAGCCCAGCACGGGGGCGAACATGCCGCCCACGCTGACGGCAACCCCGAGGGTGATGCCCGAAGCAAAGCCCATGTTTTTGGAGAGATAGCGCTGACCGAGCACGACCATGGAGCTGAACGGCGCGAACAGGGCTATGGCGAGCGGAGCCAGCAGAACGCCGGCCAGCCACGGACTGCTCACCAGCGGAAACACGGCGAGAATGGGCAGGGAGAGGAAGGATGCCCAGCGTATGACTCGGCGGAAGCCCCAGCGGTCGGCGGCAGCGCCGCCGGAAAGATTGCTGGCTACGCCGAAGATGGAGAACAGCACGAGCATGAGGTTGCCGGTGGACACGGACGCGTGGAACACGCCCTGCCAGTAGAGCGGCAGGTAGGTGGTGAAGGCCACGGTGAGTCCCATGCGGGTAAGCAGGCAGCCGGAAAGAATGCCGAAGGATCCCCATTCATTGGCGGCCGAGCTGGTGTTTTGCGTGGCCTTGGGAGTTCTGGCCGCCATGTCCCAGGCGGAAACGCGCCAGAGCAGCACCGACGCCATGACAACGCCGAGCAGGCAGAAGGCGGCGGTGCCGTGCAGTCCGAAGCCGCCCAGGGTCATGCCGCCGAGCGGAACTCCGCCGACCGCGAGCATGACGATGACCGGCCCCATGAGCATGCCGCCGTTGCCGCCCACGGAAAAGATGCTGAGTCCTACGCCCTTGTGGTCGCCGGACACGATGTTGGCGTAGCGGGCCGCCTCGGGATGAAAGACCGCCGCGCCTATGCCGCCCAGCACCAGAGAGACGAACATGGCATATTCGTTGGAGAGAAAGCCGGTGGCGCCGATGCCCAGGCTCGCCATGAGAATGCCGAGCGGAATGAACCAGCCGCGGGCTATTTTGTCGGCGAGCAGGCCGAGGCCCGGCTGCACCAGCGAGGCCACGGCGGAATAGGCGAAGGCGAGGAAGCCGCAGGTCTGATAGTCGAAGCCGTGAGCGGCCGCAAGATAGGGCAGCAGGGCGGGCAGCGCGTGGGAATTGAGGTCGCAGGAAAGATGCCCCAGGGAAAGAAGAAGGATTTTTCTGTAGTTCATGGCAAAAGACGAAGGTCGGAGTGAACATGCCGGACGGCATGAGTGCGGGCTGTCATGCTAGTCCAGTGCGGGGCGCGTGGCAAGACGCCGCATTCGTCCTTTGCCGCGGCCTGAGAACATGCGTTTCGAGGGCCGATCTTCGATGCACGTTGTCGCGTCCTTCCGTCTCCGTTTCAAAAGCAGGCCGGAAGGGCGCGTTCTGCCGAAAGTGGGCAATTATTTCAGATGCATGAATTTGGCGGCGTTGTTGTAAAACACGTCTTCCAGAGCGCTGGCGGGCAGACCGCAGGAATGGACGCGCTGAATTTCCGCGCTCGGGTGATGGAAGGGCGAATCAATGCCGAACATAACCCTTTCCGAACCCACGGTTTCATAGGCGTTCCTGATCTGGCATCCCATGGGCATGCCGGATACTTCGAGGAAGAGGTTGTCGTATTTTTTCGCCATGTTGATGCTGCCTTCGATGTACACGCCATGACCGTGGCCCATGTGTATCATCACCGTGGGCACTTCGGGGTGGCGTTCGGCGAGCAGACCGATCTGCCAGGGCAGGGAATAGGGCGGGTGTCCGCAATGGATGAATACCGGCTTGTGGTATGCCTGCGCGATGTCCATGATGGGATCGACCATGGGGGAGTCGGCGGTGAAGGCGTCGAAGAGAGGCTGCATCTTGACGCCGGCGAAGCCCTCGTCGCGCAGATAATGTTCAAGCATGTCATAGGCCTGCTGTCCGAGGTTGGCATTGACCCAGCAAAGAGGAATGACGCGCTCCGGCATGGCGTGCCAGGCGGCGTTCACTTCTTCGTTGAGATGAGCTCCCGCAGGGCACAGGATGGTTTTTTCAATGTTGTACTCGTCCATCTGACGGGCGAGAAGTTCCGTGTTGAAGTTGACGTTGAAGGGACTGCCGAAAAAACCGATATGGGAATGGGCGTCGATTTTTTTGAAGAAGTCGAAATCATACCGAACGTTGTCCATGACGATGCTCCTTTTGGTCCTGTTGACCGGGCATGGCGACAGAAAGCTGACGGGGCCGAAGCGGCCCCATGCGGGAAGGCTTCTTCTTTTTTCTTGAAAAAGGCAAGCGTTTTCTGGTTGTTACAGATGGAACGGCATTTTCGTAAAGCGAAAAGAAAGGCCCCTGTCCGCAGAACGGACAGGGGCCGCAGAGGGCGCGTCCTTGAGACGTGAAGGATGTTTTTTTCGCCTGTTTTGGAGCGTTGCGCCTTTTCCGATGAGCCTTGCGCCGTTTGCGTGAGCGTCAGAGTGCCTCAGCACAGGCGCGGGAAAAGGTTGTCGGCACGGGCTCAACGGCCGGATTCGGCCGGGCGCTCAAGGGTTACTTCTTGAAAAGGTTGAGACCGTCCTTCAGCAGGTTCTTTGCTGTGTCGCCGGCCTTTTCTCCGCCTTTCAGCAGATCGGAACCCACGTTTTCCCCACCCTTCAGCAGCGTGGAGCCGATATTCTTCGTCTGCGCGGCGGTGGCTTCGGCCAGCGTGCGGGAAACTTCCTTCACAACGACAAGAGCGGTGCGGGCGAAGCTTGCGCCGGATTCCTTCCGGCCGATGTCGGTGAGGCGGATTTCCGGCAGCGGCACCTGCACGGAGAGCTTGAGCATCGGAACGCTGAGCGTGGCCCTGGCGTTGCGGATGATGAGCTCGTCGATGATGACTTTCTTCGTGGACTTTTCGTCGTCCTTCTTTGTCTCGCCGCCGGAAGAGGCCGCGCCTTCGTCGTGACTGTCGGCATAGTCCTGAATGTTTTTCAGAATCACGTCGAAGTTGTTGGTTTTCCTGCCGAGTTCATACACGAGTTCGGGGTTGTCCACGGCGATTCTGCGGATGACGACCACATCCTTGAACACCGTGGAGGTGTCGAGATCGACGGCGACGGCTCCCACCGTGGCCGCATGGCCGCTGAAGCCTGCCGGATTGCCCACGGAAAAGCCGCGGAACACGCCGTTGCCCGAGAAGAGCGAGATGTCCGCCTTGTCCAGATGCACGGACGTTCCGGTGATTTTGGGGCCTTCGGTGTTGACGGCCTTTTCCACAATGGAATTGAGGGAGAAGAACAGAATCGTGACGCCTGCGGCCAGCAGGACGATCAGAGCCGCCAGAGTGATAAGCCATTTTTTCATGGACAGCCTCCGAAGAAAAGAGGGTTACAAAAGCGCGGCGAGTTTTCTGAAGAGAAGTGTAGAGGAAAGAGAGAAAGAAATCCAGAATTGGACTGCATATATTCGGAAAAAATAAAGGAGAACGCCGTGTTGCGCTTCTGTCTTGCCGAGCGGGAAAGGCGGACGCGCTTGCCCTTGCCGGTGATCTCGTCAGAAAAATCTGTGGGAAGGAGAGGGAAAAGCGCCTTGACGGAGGGGCTGTCGGAAGGAGCTCGGAGAAAAGCGGAAATTTCCGGTCGGACGTCGGGCACGGCGCTTGCGGCGAACGGTTGCGCAGACGCCGCTCCTCGGGCGCTCAGAAGACGACGGGCGTATCAGGACTGCGGTGGGGAGCTCTGGAGCAGAGCGACGCCCCCCCCCGTTTGTTTACGGCCTCGCTTTGGGGATGAGCAGCCAGGCGAGAAGTTTTTGTTCCAGCTCCGCCCAGTGCGTTTTGTAGGCCATGGCGGGGTGATCGCTCATGCCCATGTCGTAACGGACGGCGTTTTCTTCGCACAGCCAGGAAAGCTGTTCCATCTGCAAAAGGTCGCCGATGGAAAGCGTTTTATAATCGGCGTCGTAGCTGAACTGCTGCCCGCGGTAGAAGCGTCCGGCCATGCCGCCGAAAATGAAGCCGATGTCCTTGCCTTCCTGTGCGGCGAACATTACCCGGCCGCCGCGGTACAGGGACAGTCGCCGCATCATCACCCGGTAGAATTCCAGCGATGGCGGTTCCGTCATACCGCAGTGCTCCCTGCCTTTCCAGCTTCTTTCCTCAACGGCGATCATGCGCGCGTAGGCGGCGTCGGCTTCCTGAACCGTGGCGGGCACGACGCGTTCAAAGGTCACGTCGCTTTCCGCGGCCTTGCGGCGCGCCTTTTTCATTTTGGCGCGGAAATTGCCCGAGCGTCGGGAAAGATAGCCGTCCATGCCGCCGTCAAGCGAGGCGCTGCGCTGCAGCGTGGCGGGCTGGGGCAGCACATGAAAGATGTCGGCCGTGCGGCGGGAGAGGCGGGGAAAAAGATCGTTGCCTTCTTCCAGACCGCTGATAAGCAGGCAGGGGAGCGCGCCGTGATAGAAGTCGGCCAGCGCGGGAAGCATCTGCACGAGAAGGTCGTCGGCACTCGGCCCCAGCAGGGGGCTTGCGGAAATCCAGTGCGCTTCCACGGGCGCGAGAAGAATATGTCCGGAAAGCAGCGTGAGCTCCGCAAACGCCAGCACGTTTTCTTCGTCCACATGGATGAACAGACGCCGTCTGGGCGCAAAGGCGTCGTGAAAGGAGAGTTGCCACGCCGGCGTGCAGCTGAAGGGATCCGCTCTTCCGGAGCGCGCGGCAATGGCCGTCCAGAGGGCGGCCAGCGGCGGGTTCCAGTCAAGGGAACCGTGGGACAGAATAAGTGTTTCCATGGCAGAGATATGTCTGAACAGCTTGAACGCAGAGTTTTGGCGCGCTTTTTCAAAGGCTGCGGACGCGGCGCTCCGCAGCGCCTGAAAAACGCGGAGTCGGCCCGAAGCGGCGACTGGGCGTCAGTCGTTGCTGGTTTGCGGCGACTCCGGCGGAAGAATTTCCACGAGCATGGGCGGGCAGTCGGCGTCGTCGTAATCTTCCGACGCGGAAGGCTCGGGCAGCACAGAGGCATGGCGTTCCTCAAGCCAGAGCAGCGCGGCGCTCTGCACGTTGTCGAGCATCTCCTCCAGCGTGTCGCCCTCCGGGACGCATCCGGGAAGATCGGGAAGTTCGCCGGAAAAACCGCCGAAAGGCTGATGGCGGACGAACATGGGATAGAGCACGCGGGGCCTCCTTTGCTGAACCGTCCGACGGCGCATCGTCGCCGGGCATGTCGGTCATGGTACTGCGTCGGGAGCGGGAATGCAACGTCGGCGGGAAAAAGGCGCGCGTCGTTGAAAGCTCTGCCGGCGTGCTCGGAATGGCGCAGCTGGCGCGCCCAGGGGGCCGCTCGGTCGGCGGGGGGAGTCCGCGCCGTGGAGAGCAGGAAGACAGGGCAAACTTTCAATCGTTTTCCGGAGAGCGGCGCGGGAAGGCGCAGTTTACATTATTGCTAAAACGTCTATAGTAAGAAGACTGTCGGAACATCTGCTCTGCGACGGGCGATCCTTGCCCGGTTTCTGTTCCGCTTCCGAAAATATCTGTCTCTGCTGTCCGGGCTGCGGGCGGTCTTGCCGCGTAGCTGCCGGACGGCGCATGAGTCGGAACTCACCGCTGCGCTCCGTCGTCGAAGAAGCGCTGCGGCGTTCTTTTGTCCACCCTGTTGTGGACGGCGCGGAAGATATGTCCGGCATATTCTGAAAAGTCATGTATAAAGAAACATTGAGTGGTAAAAGACGTATGAAGAAATATTCCCGCGGTATGGAAAAAATGAGCCTTGTGTATATTCTTTTGGTGGTCATGGTGCTGATGCTCTCCTACGGTTGCGAATACTGGAAGTTCTGATTCCCGCAGAATTGTCGGCGCGCTCGTTGTCCGGCAGGCGCGGCGGGCTGTCCGGGGGCGTCCGGTGCAGATGCCTGGCATACGCCCGGTTTTGCCGGAACGCTTCCGGCGCTGACGGCAAAGGATGAGCTGGAGAGCGTGTGCAATAGTCTGAAGAAGAGACGACTCGGCGCTGTCGGAAAAGGCCCCCGGCGGAAGTATCCGCTCCGGGGCGCGGTTCTGCGCTCGGAGTACAAGCCCGGGGGCGGACCGCAGAACGCTATTCCTCGCTGACCGGCGTTATGGAGACGACTTCCATTTCGTTTTCCCACTGTCTGGCCCAGCGGACGACTTCCTGAGGATCGGAAACGCGCACGGAAAACAGCAGTTCGTGGGCGGAGCGGCGTGTCTGCTGACTGGGATGCCATTGGCGTTCCAGCACGTAGTGCATGGCGTTGCCGGTAAAGCGCAGCGTGACGTCGAAGAGCGTGTCGCCGAACACGCCGGCAAAGGAGTGCTGCTGCTTGTCGGCAAAGCCGTCGTCCTGCAGCGATTCGCAGGAAAAGCAGATGTCCGTGGGTTCGGCCTTCCTGATGCGGTTCAGACGGAAGATTTTCCAGGCGGGCGGCGTTTCGTCGGCCGTGCGGGCATACACGTAGATGGCGTGCCGCCGGATGTACAGCCGTCTGGGATCAATGGTGCGCCAGCGTTCCGTCCAGTCCGTGGCGCGGGTGTAGAAGATGCGCACTCGGCGGTTTTCGTACACGGCCTTCTGCAGCGTCTGGAGCACTTCCGGTTCCGCACCGAACACCTTGGAGGTGATGCAGGAATCGAAGCACTGCTGAAGCTGTTCCCGGAAGGGCGAGGAAAGACCGCCCGCCAGTTTGCGTCCGGTTTCCACGGCCAGGGCGGCGAGGGTTCCGTCGCCTTCGCTGCTGAGGTATTCGAGCGCGAACATGAGCACGAGCCTGTCGGAAAGCGTGAGGCCGGTGATGGGCGTGAGTCTGTCTTCCGTGATGCGGAAGCCCGTCTTGCGGTTGAAGGTGAAGCAAAAGCCCGTTTCGGCCAGCGCGGCCTTGTCCTTGTAGTACTGACTGCGGCTGATGCCGAATTTTTTCTGCAGCGCTTCCTGCGTCTGTTGCGGGTAGCATCGGATTTCTTGGGCGATGCGGAGCAGTCG
Source organism: uncultured Mailhella sp. (assembly GCF_963931295.1). Taxonomy (NCBI): domain Bacteria; kingdom Pseudomonadati; phylum Thermodesulfobacteriota; class Desulfovibrionia; order Desulfovibrionales; family Desulfovibrionaceae; genus Mailhella; species uncultured Mailhella sp. The sequence continues at coordinate 2,801,480 of NZ_OZ007001.1, forward strand.
AACGAGACGATTGGAGCCTGCGGCCGATAATTCTGGCGTGGAGCGCGTCATGTTGTCCTCGAAGAAAGGGATGTACCGCAGGAGCATGGCGCTATTTTGCGCCGAAATCAAGAGGAGCCTGATTTTGATGTGGCAGAGCGCGGCGAAAAGCCCTATCGTGGAGCGTAACAAGCGCAGAAGCGCGAGGCTCGGCGCAGACAGTGAGGAGCGTGTCGGATGCATGTGATACTCGGCCGTCATATGGACGGTCATGCGTGGCCGGGGGCCCTGGAGGCGGCGGAAGCAGAAGGCAGGGCCGTTTCCGGCGTTCATGTGACGGGGGAAGCGGGCTTTTTGTCTCTTCTGGAAGAAAAGCTGGGGCTTCCTGCGCGCATTGTTCACGGAAGCCGCCGCATTGCCGTTGTGCAGCAGCTGCTCCGCCAGCGGACGGCGGCGTGTCCCGACGCATTTTATACGCGGGCGTTTGAAGCCGACGCATGGAATACGGCAAGGCGCGTTCTTGCCATGCGCGACGAGCTGAAGATGGCGGGCGCACTCGAAGATGTGGCGCTTTCGTCGGAGCGCGAAAGAGCGACGCCTGTGCGGCTTGCGGAGTTTTTTCGTCTGGAAGCGCTGCTGGGGCGTGCCAGCACTCCGGGCATGGCGGATCGCTTTCAGCGGGTGCTGCAGGCCGTGGATGCCTGGGGCATCGACGGCGTGTCGCGCGTGAGTCTTGCTCATCCCTTGTGCTGCTGGAGCGCGCCGTGGAAGCGTTTGTTTTCTCTTTTGAAGAAGAACGGCGTGGAGATCGAGGAACCGGCGAGCCCCGCGGAGTTTGCGGAAAACCGTCTCGGCGCGGCGGCTGCGCTGCTTGCCGGAGCATTGCCGAAGCAGACGGCGTTCGGAGCTGACGACGATTCCCTGATGATTCTGCAGGCGGATTTCACGACGGAAGCGGCCGAAGCGCTGGCCTCGACGTTGGCCCGGCATCGACATGCGGGGGATCTCGGCCGCGTCGTGATGATCCGGGCGGATGAGAGCGTCGAGCTTGACGGCGCGCTGCGTCGCTGCGGCCTGCCGGATACGGGCGCGTGTCTTCGTGCGCAGGGGAGGGCGTTCGAGCAGATTCTGCCTTTGTATCTGCGTCTGCATCTTTTTCCCTTTGATCCGGAAACATTGCGGCAGTTTCTGCTGCTGCCCGCAAGTCCGGTGCCGAAGTTCTGGGCCGGGCGCTTTTTGGACGCGTTGAAGGCGTCGGAGAGCGAGCTCGCCTGGGAGCAGGAGCCGAAGTCGTGGCCGGGGCCGTGGCGGAAGCTTTGGGACGAAGCGGAAAAGCTCGGAGGCGGGGAGGAAAAACGCCTGAGGGCGGCGTTCGGCTGGATCGTGCCCGAAGGCGGCGCGGCAAAGGACATGGTCGATCCGCAGAAGGCCCGTCTTCTGGCGCAGCGTCTGGGAAAGTGGGCCGCACAGGCGGGCCGGGACGACAAAGACTCGGAGCTGCACATGACGGCGGAACTTTGCGCGCGCCTCGGTGAGACGGTGGCCGACATGCGGGAAGAGATGTCCGCGCCGGAATGGGACAAGGTGATCGACGCCGCGCTCGGCGAGGGGGAAAAGAGGCGTAAAGCGTCTCGGGGCATGCTCTGGACCGTGCTGGACGAGCCTGGTCAGCTCTGGGGCGAGGCAGATACCGTGATATGGTGGAACGCCGTGGACGAAGGCACCGCGCCGCGCGAATCCGTTGTCTGGAGTCGGGAGGAGCGGGCATGGCTGGAGACGCGGGGCTTTGCGCTTTCCGACGTGGAGGCCGAACGTCGCTTTCAGGAGGAAGGCGCAAGTTGTCCGTTCTTTTTCGCGCGCCGTCTCATCATGGTGACGCCGCGTTTTCGTCATGGGGAAGAGACGGCGCCGCATCCTTTGAAGCTGCGGCTTGACGCCGTGGCCGAAAGGCTCGGTATCCGTTCGCCGTTCCCCGAGCCGGTGTCGGCCGCAGAGGTGCTGGCAGGTTCGGACAGGCAGAAAGAAAATTCGGATACGCCGAAAGAAAATGTGGACGAGCGCTTCGGCGGATTCTGGCGTCAGGAGCGGGAGAAGCTTCCACAGCCGGAAGCTGCTCTGCCGGAAACGGACCGGAAGCGACATTTGCAGATGCCGGAGCGTCTTTCTCCCTCCACGCTGGAGACGCTGCTGGCCTGCCCCCTGCGCTGGTATCTGCAATATGTGCTGCATCTCTCCGACGATGAAGAGTCGCTGCTCCCGGATGCCGTGGTCAAGGGGAACATGGCGCACGAGGCGGCGGAGCAGGTATTCCGGGAGGGCGCGACGCCCGACGAAGAAACGCTGCTTGCTCTGCTGCAGAAGCAGGCGAGGGTGCGCGGGGCCCGGATGGCGCATCCGGGCAGAATCGGCGAACTGAGGGGCATGGCCGCGGCGCTTCATCGCGCGTTGCGCCGCTTCATCGCCGTTGCCGACAGGGAGGGCTATCGTTTTCACAGTGCCGAGCAGACGGCGCAGGCAAAATTTCAGGACGTGCTTCTTCGCGGAAGATACGATCTGGCCTTCGCCCGGGCGGGGGAAGCGTCGCCTTCGCTGATTGTGGACATGAAGTGGTCGCGCCGGTCGGCGTATCGGAAAAGCGTGGACGAAGGCATGGCGGTGCAGCTTGCGGCGTATCAGTATCTTTTGAAGCACGGTGCGGAAAACGGGGAAGGCGCGGCCGACGTGAGGGACGCGTGGTATGTGCTGCTTCCTCAGGCGGGCATTGTCCGCGTGGGGGATTCCGCGACGGAGCCGGATCTTGAAAAGCAGTGGGACAAGGTGGCCGAGGAGCTGGAGGCAACACTTTCGGCCATGCGCGAAGGGGTGCTTGCCGTTCATGAGGAACAGAAGCAGGATTCGACCTGCACGTATTGCGCGTTCCGCTTTCTGTGCGGACGCCGGGACGGCGTGAACCGCGGCGCGGCGGAAGAGGAGGCGTCGGTATGAGCGGAGTGGAAAAACTGGTCATCCGGGCCAGCGCGGGAACCGGCAAGACCTTTGATCTGGTGCGGCGCTACATGGACGCGCTGGAAGGAAAGGGGGGATGCCGACCCTGCATGCCGGAAGAAATCATTGCGGTCACATTTACCCGCAAGGCTGCGGCCGAGCTGAAGCAGCGTCTTTGCGCCGCTTTGTACCGTCAGGGGGCCTGCGACATGGCCTCCCGGGTGGGAGGCGCGTACATAGGCACCGTGCATGGGGTATGCCTGCGGCTTTTGCAGGAATACGCGCTGGAGGCGGGCATTTCGCCCCGGGCGGACGAGCTTTCCGAAGAAGACGCCGAGGCCATGTTCGAGCAGGCGTCCGTGCCCGTTGTGGAGGAGTACGGCGACGCAGCCGCGTTGTTTTCCTCGTTTGGTCTGGACAAAGTGAAGTACGGCGACACGAAAACGAAGCCCGAAGATCAGTGGAAAAATACGGCGCACGACATACTGACGGCGGCGCGGACCGGCGGCATGGATCAGCGTCTTGAGGAAATGGCGGAGCGTTCCTGCCGGGAGATGGAACGGTATTTTGCGTGCGTGAACGGAGTCGGCGAGCCGCTGGAGAGCGTGGAGTGCGATCTGCGGGAGGCATGGAAGGAGCAGCGCGATCCGGGCAACTACGTCAAAAGCAGCAGAACCGGAGCGATGACGAAGAAGGCGCTGGATCATCAGGCCTTCGTGAAAAGTCTGCCGGTAGAGCACATGCGCTGGAAGGACTGGTTTTCTCTGGTGGGTCGCACTCTGGATGCCGGAAACGCCGCCTTTGCGGAGGAACTCACGGAACTGGGCCTCAGAGCGCTGGCGACGCCGGAGTTTCATCGGGACGTCATGACGCTGATTCGCCGCATGTTCGGCTTTGCCGAGGACTGCCGGAAACGTTTTCAGCTTCTCAAGCAGCAGTCCGGCGTGGTGGATTTTGCCGACATGGAGCAGCTTGCGGTCAAGGCTCTGCGGGAACCTTCGGTGCTGGAGCGGATTCGCGGACGCTTCCGCATGCTGCTGGTGGACGAGTATCAGGATACGAGTCCCATGCAGTTGAGCATTTTCAACAGTCTTTGCCGTATTCTCGACGCGGACGGCCGCGTGGTGTTCGTCGGCGACGACAAGCAGTCCATCTACGGTTTTCGCGGCGCCGCGCCGGAGCTGACGCGTCGGGGCACCGAGGGCTGGAACAGGGCGGATCTGACGGTCTGCCATCGTTCGCTTCCGGCGATTTTGCGATTCACCAACGCGTTTTTCAACGCCGTGAATGCGCCGTTGCGCGACGCGCTGCTCAAGGAAGACGAGGAACTTGCGGTTCAGAGCTATCTTGAGGAGTCGTCCGACGCGCCGTACATGACGCAGGAGGCGAGGCGGAAGGTCAGGGAGCAGGCGGAACAGCTTTCTTCCGTGCAGTTCTGGCTTGTGGAAGGGAACTCGAAGACGGCAAAGAAGGTTTGCGACGCCGCCGTGGCGCGCGCCGTGAAGCGTCTTTTGGAGGAACAAACGCTCGTGTACGACAAGGAACGCGGCGAGTTCCGCGCCGTGCAGGCCGGCGACGTGGCCGTGCTCTGCCGTACAGGGGACGATTGTCGCTCCGTGGCGGACGAGCTGGAAGCGCTCGGCCTGCGAGCCTGCGTGTCGCGCAAGGGACTGCTGGATCAGGAGGAAATACGCCTGTGTCTGCGCGCCTGCCGTGTGGCCGCGGACGGATGGGGCAGTCAGCTGGATCTTGCGGAACTGTATCATCTGTTCCATCCTGGCGGCGACTGGTTTGAAGCGGCGTCCGCGCGGAAGCTGGAAGAGGGAATTTCCTGCTGGCAGGCACTGCGAGCTCTGCATGAGCGGGCCTGGGTGCTGACGCCCTCGGAGATGCTGGACGAAGTCATGGACGTTGCGGACGCGTTTCGTCTCGTTTCGTCCTGGAGTCGCGGTCAGGAGCGCCGCGCCAACCTGGAAGCGCTGCGCGTGCTGGCGAAGGAGTACGAGTCGGCCATGCACAGCAGGCGCGATCCGGTGACGATGTACGGCTGGTTCGACTGGCTGGAGGATCAGGAGCCGGGCATGGCTTCCGGCGGGGAGAGCGCGGTGCAGGTATGGACGCTTCACGCTTCCAAGGGACTGCAGCGACCGGTAGTGCTGCTTCACGGCTTCAGCTTTGCGCCGGACAAAGGATCCGCGTGGGGCGTGAATGTTCATGCGGCTGGTCAGCCTCCCTGGGACGATCCGCTTTCGGCGCAGGAGCTTTTCTGGCTGCCTCCCGTTTTTGCGTGTCTTCGGAAAACAAAGAATGTTTCTGTTCCCGACGCATACTCGCCTCTTGCCGCAGCGGTGAATAGCGTGGAGGACAGATACCGTGAGGTCAGTCTCCGCGAAGAGCTGCGTCTGCTGTACGTGGGCATGACCCGGGCGGAAAGCGTGTTGATTGTGACGGGCCGTTTCAGTGACAAAAAAGGTGTGCTTTTGGACGGACTTTCCTGTTTTCTGAACGCCGAGGCTGCGGATACGGTGCAGAGTCTCCAGGAAGGCGAGGGCGACTTTTTCGGGGAGCCGTGCCTGGTGCGCATGCTGCAGCCGGAGGAGAGCGGCGGAGAGGCGATGGATTGCCTGTCTGCGGGAAGCTTTCCGACGAGGCCGGAGCGCGCGGTGCAGGAAAATATTTCGGAAGAGATACCGGAGAGCCGTGCATTGTCGCTGTGGCGCTTTGCCGACGCCGTGCCCGTGGCGGCGTCGGACGAGGTTGCGCGCAGCGAGCTTGGCAACATGATTCACGCCTGGCTGACGCTCTGGTTCGGCATGAGCCGGGAGAAGCGGGAGCGCGAGCAGAGCTCGGGCCGCTGGATGGAGAGGCGCAGGGCGTTCTGCGCACTGTGGAATGAGCAGACGCCGATATGGCCCGACGCGGAATCCTGGCTGGACAAGGCGGCGGAGCGTCTGTGCGAAGAGGTGGAGAAGCGCTGGGAGCCCGCGCGGACAAGGCGCGAGGGCGACAGGCTGGTCTGGCGCACGGAGTGGCCGCTGGAAGTTTGCCGGGAAACGCCGGAAGGCGAGCTTCGCCGGACGATGCGCGTCGATATGCTGGTGGAGCTGCGGCATGAGGACGGAACATGCGGTCCGTGTCTCATCATCGACCACAAGTGCGGCGACTATGCACGGTTCGCGACGGACGAGGCGCTGTTGAAGCATCTTCAGGAGGCGTATGCCGTGCAGATGGCCGGATATCTTCAGGCCTTTGCCGACATGGGGCGCGAGTGCCGGTGCTGGATGCATCTTCCTCTGGAAGGCAAGATGCTGGAGTTTTCTCTCCAGTCGGCGGCGATGGCATGACCAGACTTTATCTTGATGTGGACGGCGTGCTCCTGACCGTCCGTCGGAAGCGCGCCGCGCCCGGCGTCGCGGAGTTTGTGGCGGAGGCGACGCGTCTTTTCGACTGTTTCTGGCTGACCACGCATTGCCGCAGCCTGGAGGATCTGCCCTGGATTCGATACTATCTCGGGCAGTTTTTGCCTGCGGACATCGTTTCCGCGCTTGAGAAGAGCGTCAGGCCCGCAGCGTGGACGACGCTGAAAACGGAAGCGCTGGACTGGAACAGTGATTTCTTCTGGCTGGACGATGCCGCCATGGAAGCGGAACAGGCCGAGCTGGCGGCTCACGGCTGTCTGGACAGGCTGGTGCCTGTGGATCTGAACAGGGAAGGGGAGCTGAAACGGGTGCTGGACGTGGTGTGCGCGGCGCAGGGCTTGAGGCGGGCACGCACGGCGCTGTGAAGGGCAAGGGGCTTGCGGGCCGTGTTTTTCGGAAAAGGGCGGGGCCGTAGGCGTAAGGTGGAGATGATGCGCCGCACAGTCAGCCGGGGAAAAACGCCGGGGCAGTTTCAGAAGAGGAAGACGAGGCTACGCCTGATGTGCGTTGCCGAAACGCCGCTCAGTGCGGCGCCTCGACAGAATGCGGAACATTGCGTCGTGCTCAGGCGTTGATGATGTCAAGAATGTTGTCTGCGAAGAGACGGGGATCGAGTGCCGTTCCGCCTTCCTGCATCAGCATGCGGTTGCCCTGTGTTTTTTCTTCCTCCGCCGGATCGTCGGCAGCGTAGTGCAGACAGAACAGCGCCTTTCCGGCGGCAAGCGCCATGCGGGCGGTAAGCATGGTTCCGCCTTCGGCGGAGGCCTGCACGACAAGGACGCTTTGCGCAAGCGCGGCCTGAAGACGGTCCCGGGCCGTCAGCGTGAACGGCGTGACCCGGGTTCCCAGAGGATATTCGCTTATCAGAAGTCCGTCGTGCTCCAGAATGTCCCGGGCCAGCGACGCGTGTTCCTTGGGATACACGGTGTCCAGACCGTGCCCGAGCAGGGCCGTCGTTCTGCCGCCGGGACAGGAGAGCGCGCCGCGATGCGCCGCGGCATCGCAGCCCGCGGCAAGGCCGCTGATGATGTTGCAGCCCGTTTCCGCCAGTCGCTCTCCGCAGTATTCGGCATGTCGGCGACCGGCCGGAGAAGGATGACGGGTGCCGATGACGGCCACGCCGGGGTGCCGGAGCGCTTCGAGATTGCCCTTGCAGTAGAGCGTGAGGGGAATGTCGGGTCTGCCGGAGCAGTTGACGGCGCAAAGCATTTCCTGCGGGTAGTTGTCGCTTCCGTAGGAGAGAATGCCGACCCCGCTGCGGGCGGCTTTTTCCATGATGCGGTCGGCGGCGTTCAGCCCCTGCCGCACGGATTCCGCCGTGACGTTTTTTACTCTTGTGATGATTTTTTCCGCAATGCACGTCGTGACAAGTGTACAAAGTGCCTCGTCGGAAGGAATGTCGTCTTCTAAAGCATGGTCGGCTATGCGTTTGACGCTGATGTTTCCAAGACCTTTTACAGACTGAAGAGCAATAATATGCCGGGATGACAACATCTCCATGATCCTTTGATGAGATTGAAGGAGATGTTGAATATATCAATGCGGTGGATTGGCGTAGAGAGGCTTTTGTTTTCTGATCTATGGCAGGGTGGACGGTTCGCCTTGAAATCGTGACGGCAAAGGCGTGAAGAACACGCGGCGGCCGAAAGGCTTTTGTGGGAAGGGGAAGAAAGGGCAAAGAAACGACAAGGCCGGCGCGTTGGGACGTGCCGGCCTTGTCAGGTTGATGATACGCGTCAGACGCGCATCAGCGGATCAGATACGGAATGCGCACGTGCAGAGCCTGCGTGGGGCATACGACTTCGCAGGGCAGGCAGTACCAGCAGGTCATGTTGCGCTCGACGGGGCGTCCGCAGCCGAGGCAGCGCGACGCTTCGGCCTTGACTTCCTCTTCAGTGAAGCCGTCGCCGCGGCAGGCCACGGGCGCGGCTTCGGGAGCGTCTTCCTGTTCTTCGGAAAGGCCGTGGAAGCGTTCCAGGCCGCGGGCCACGCGCTGGTTGCCTTCATAGTCCACGCTGAAGCCTTCCAGAAGGTTGCGGGCGGCATGAGCGGCACGAATTGCTCCGGCCATGGCCTGCATGGGATTCCGACTGTCGCCGACGATGACGGCAAACAGGTTGTCGCGGACAAATCCGTATTCGTCGGCGCTCATGCCGTCCGCGGCAGAGCCGGTGAGGATGACGGCGTCGAAGTTCCTGCAGAGTTCTTCAACGTTGAAGGCGTCGGCGGTTTCAAACGCTATGCCCATGCCCTTGAGCATGGTCATGGTCTTTTCCAGAACCGGAGCGGGCACGCCTTCCGCCGAGGGGCAGGGCGAAGCGCTCAGAACGGTGACGGCGTGGCCTCCCATGCGGAGGGAAAAGGCGGCCTGAAGGGCGGCCGCATCGCTGCCTGCCACCACGGCTTTTTTGTGGGAGCGGGGAAGACGGCCGGCCGGTCCGTACACTGCGTCTTCCTGGGTACGCACGAGATAGGCGAGAATGCCGGCAAAGTTCAGCGCGCCGCCGCTGTGTCCGCGAGAGCAGGCGCGGAAAGCCGGAGCGTCGCCCCATGCGGCCAGCAAGCCGCCGAAAGGCGTGCAGCGACGCAGTTCGCGGGCCGCTTCGGTCATGTTTCCCTGAGCGGCAAGGCGAAGGATGCCCTGATAGTTGATGTCCAGCAGAGAAGCCTGACGGCAGGGAGGAAGCACCAGGCGAAGATTGTCCATGATGCAGCGGTCAACGCAATTGCCGCAGGCAAGGCATTTGGAAACGTCAATGGCGATATTGCTGTCGTTCATCACAGGGAGACCTCCTCATTCAGTTCCGAAACCCTGACCTTTTCTGCATTGAGCTTGCCGTCCTTCATCTTGATGACCACATGACACTTCCAGTTGGCGTCGTCGCGCTGGGGATAGTCGCTGCGGTAGTGGCTTTCGCCCCAGCGGCTTTCTTTGCGGAAGTCCCCGGCAACGGCGGAACAGTCTGCGCAGAGCAGAATGTTTTCCACTTCATAGAGCTTGGAAAGTTCGTGGCCGTTATGCACGGCGACATGCCTGATGTCTTCACGGAACGTCCTCGACCAGTACTTCCAGAGTTCAAATTTGTGGGCGTTCTTGGGCGACACCAGATAGTCGGCCACCATGCGGCGCACCTTGCGTTCCAGATCGTGAACGTCGATGTCGCGGTTTCTGGCCGTGAAACGTTCGTCGAGTTCGGCCTTGACGGCGGCCACGTCGTTTTCGTTGATGGCGGTGTCCGGGGCTTCGGCCACGTATTTCACGGCCTGTTCCGCGGCAACTTCGCCGAACACGAACGCGCCGGTCAGATGCTGCTTGGCCACGCTGGCCACGTCGCCTGCCGCGTACAGTCCGGGCACGGCGGTTTCCGCGCGCTCGTTGACGCGTATGCCCGCAAGGCCGTGTCCGCCGCACAGATAGTATTCCGTGGGCCACAGTTCGATGTCCTGCTTGCGGAAGTCGATGTGACGGCCGGCAAAGAAGCGCTCGTTGACCGGACGTTCCGTGGTGAACAGTATATGCTCGATCTCGCGGATGCGTTCTTCGGGCAGGTGGCTGAGCTGGATGTGAACGGGACCGCGGCCCCTGGTGAAGGCTTCGTTCATCACGTTGGTGTTCGCGACTTCGCCTTCCATCAGAATGTTGCCTTCGCAGTCGAGCACTCTGCCCCCGCGGGAAACGCAGATGGCCAGCAGCGGCATGTTGGTGTCCTTGATGAGCATGGTGCGCTGGGTGTATTCCATGCCCGTCACTCCGGCGCCCGCGCGCAGCGCCATCACGAAGCCGTCGCCGGTGTTGCCGGGATAGTCGTACACGCCGTAGAGATATTCGGAATTGGGCAGGGTGAAGCGGCTCACGCCGCCGGAAGCCACCAGCACGGTCTTGGCCTTGCATACGACCATCTGGCCGGTGCGGACGTTCATGCCCACGGCGCCGGCCACGCGGCCGTTGTCCATGAGCAGACGCAGCGCCATCACGCGATTGACGGGACGCGTGCCGAGATCAAGCGCTCTTTTCACCAGCATGGCCTTGAGCTCGGGCTCGTCCATGGCCGTCTGGAACTTGCCTTTGACATGATATTTCAGCGTCTTGTACTGGCCGTTCTCATCCTTGGGGAAGGTAACGCCCCAGCTTTCCATTTCCTTGAGCAGGGCATAGGAACGTTCGGCCATGACGTAGCTGGGACCGGCGTCCACCACGCCCGCCGTCATGGCGCGCACGGATTCCAGATAAAGTTCCGCCGTGGTCTGACCGGGAATGGCCACGATGTTCAGCGCGTCCATGCCGCGTGCAATGGATCCGCCGTACACGATGTCGCTTTTTTCAAAGATGGTGACGTTGAGATCGGGATTCAGCTGCAGGGCATGCATGGCTGCGATGCAGCCGGCGCTGCCGCCGCCGATGATGAGGAAATCTGTTTCCATGGCTTGCAATTTCATAGAAATGTCCTTGCGTATGAGGTTGCCGGCTCAGGCCTGTTTCTTTTTGCCGAAGCCGTGACGCACGATGTACAGAAGAATGATGGCCACCGTAAGCAGCAAAAATGCGCAGGCGATGGGTCTGTCGAGGAAGACCGTCCAGTCTCCGCGGGAAATGAGCAGGCTCTGGCGCATCTTGTGCTCAAGCAGAGATCCCAGGAAGAATGCCACGATCATGGTCGGCAGGCTGATTCTCAGCTTGGTCAGCGCATAGCCCAGTACGCCGAACACGAGCATGAGCCATATGTCGAACAGACTGCTGTTGTTTACGTACGAGCCGATGAGGCAGAACATGGGCACCACGCTGAAGAGCACCGGCTTGGGAATGGAAACCAGTTTTCTTGCGCAGCGGATGAAGGCTCCGCCCACAACGAACGTGTAGAGGTTGCTGATGAGCAGAACGATGAACAGGGCGTAGAGCAGGGGCGCATTGCTTTCCATGAACTGGGGGCCGGGAATGAGGCCCTTGATCATGAAGCCGCCGAGAATGAGCGCCGCAGCGAGGTTCCCGGGAATGCCGAGGGTGACCAGAGGCACGAGGTTGGGACCGTTCACGGCATTGTTGCCGGCTTCGGAGGCGGCTATGCCTTCCAGGGCGCCTTTGCCGAACATCTCGGGATGCTTGGACTTCTTTTTGCTCCAGATATAGCTGAGGTACGCGCCTACCGTCGTGCCTATGCCGGGCACAATGCCCACGAACGATCCGATAAGGGTGGAGCGGGCAATGGTGGGAATGCATTGCTTCATTTCGGCAGGCGTAAGTCTGTCCGCATCGGTTCCTCTGGCTGAAAGTCGCACTTCTTCCAGCTTCTTGCCGGAGCGGCGATCCTTGTACCAGGATTCCGCCTGAAGAAGCACTTCGGAAAAGGCCAGCAGACCTATGGCCATGGGCATGATGCCTATGCCTTCCGCCAGTTCAATGAATCCGAAGTTGAAGCGGGGCGTGCCCATTTCCGGATCGCAGCCGACAGTGGAGAGCAGCAGGCCGAGACATGTGGCAATGAGGCCGCGGCAGGGACTGCCGGAGGCGGCCAGACTGATGATGACCAGGGAGAACAGCAGAATCATGCTGTATTCGGGCGGACCTATGCGCAGAGCGATGGAGGCGACGGGAGCCGCCAGGAATATGAGCACGAGGTCGCTTGCGGTGTCGGCGGTGACGGAGGCAACAGGGCCGTTTTGAGTGCCTTGCCGCTTTTTCCGTTTTTTGCCAGCGGATACCCGTCAAACGTGGTGATCATGGCCTGCGGCGTACCGGGAATGTTGAACAGAATGGCGGGAATGGAACCGCCGAAGTTGGCCCCCTTGGACAGGCCCATGAGCATGGCGATGCCGGGAATGGGACCGAGGTAGTAGGTGAAGGGCAGAAGCAGCACGATGGCCATGTTGTCGCTCAGCCCCGGGATGGCTCCCATGATGATGCCGAAGGTTACGCCGAACAGAGCCCAGAAGAAGTTCTGCCATTGCAGCACCATGCCCAGGGCTTCCATAAGTTGATCAAACATGCTCTGCTCCTTCTGCCTCGCAGATGTTGTCGGATGGACGTTGCATATGGCTCATGGATGTTCCTCAGATAAGCAGACCGGCAGGCAGCTGGAAGTTGAGAAACACGGAAACCACCAAATAGACGGCCACGAGCAGACCGACGGGGGCCAGAATCAGCGTCTTTGCCCGTCGTTCGCCGAAAAGAAGCAGGGACAGGACAAGAAAACAGGCCGTGGACACATAGAATCCCACGAAGCTCACCCCGACGATATAGGCAATAAACAGGCCGAGGACAGGCAGCGTGGAGCGCGCGAAGGCGCCGGGATCAAAGTTCAGCGGCGTCACGCTCCGCGGACGACGGACGAGCATGATGAGGGAAGGAACGGCAAGACCGATCACCGTCAGTCTCGGCACGAATGCTTCATCAGTTCCTTCCGTCTGACCGGGAATGATGACGAACCACATAAGGGCGCACAGGATGAGAAATCCCAGCCCGATCCATCTGTCATTGTTCATGAAAACTCCGAAAACTGAAAGGCTCGCTATTTTTTCGCGTCTTTGATGTAGTCTACGAGATTCACGAGGTTCTGCGTTGCTTCGTCAAGCATGGGGCGGTATTCCGCAGGGGCAATGAACTTCGGAGCCAGGCCTGCCTTCAGCATGTTTTGCTGAACTTGCGGATCGGCCAGCGCCTGCCTGAGAGCGTTTTCCCACGTGGAGCGGATGTCTTCCGGAGTGCCTTTGGGCAGCACGAAACCGTAGCTCAGGCTGGCGTAGAAGGGATGGCCGAGATCGGCGTGCAGCTTGGGCACATTGGGAATATCGGGAACGTCGCTGAGGCCGAGGTTGAGCAGTACGTTCAGTTCGCCCTTGCGCGCAGCCTGATAGGCGGCCGTGCCCACACCGAGCTCGCAGGCGTCGATGTGTCCGCCGATGAGATCGGCAGAGGCTTCGCCGCCGCTCTTGTACATGACGAAGTTGATGTCCAGACCGTTTTTCAGCGCAAACGAGCGGAGCACTTCGGTGGCTTCCTGAGAGGCTCCGCTGCCGACGGACACCTTGCCGGGATTGGCTTTCACATAGTCTATGAATTCCTGCCAGGTCTTGTAGGGCTTGTCGGGTCTGGCGAGCAGGATGCGGTCCAGAAGCATGTAGCCGCCGACGAGGGACATGTCGTCGAAATTGTAGGTCTTGTTGCGGAGAAACATGGCGGAAGAAATGCAGGCGCCGACGCCGGGAGCGGAAATGGTGTAGCCGTCCGGTTTCGCCTTCAGAACGTACTCGAAGCCCGGCATGCCTGCGCCGCCCCCCTTGTTCACGATGACTACCGGCTGACCGAGAATTTTTTCCAGCGGATTTGCCAGCATGCGGACGGTCAGATCGCCGGTTCCGCCGGGAGCGAAGCCGACGACGATGGTGACGGGTTTTTCGGGGAAGGCGGCCTGAGAGTCAGGTGCGGCCCCGAAAAGCAGGAGAGTGCCGACGAGTAATGACGACAGCAGCTTGTTCATAACAGTCTCCAGGTGCGTTGAGTGTTGCCAGATTACTGACGAAAGTCATGTCTGCGGATCATTCCGGTCGATTCGTTGAGCATGTAGCTCAGGCGGAATTCAAAGGGAATTTTGCCGAACGTATAGGAAACCATGCTCATCTCGAAGCATACGGTGTGGCGCGGACGACCGAGCGCCTCCTGTACGCGTGCCGGCAGTTCCGTGCATATCTGCAGGAACTCGTCGCAGAACACGGTGGAGAGATGGCAGTGTTTTTCCAGAATGAGATAGAGGGGATATTTGACAAAATCGTCGGACGGTATGTCCATGAGCGCGGAGGCTTCGGCATAGGGAAAGTAGGAAACGCACCAGGCCAGAGGAAACATGCCGTTTTCATCTCTGCCGAGCAGCGTGCGTCGCACCTGAATGCCGCGACTTTGAGGGGCGCAGTTCAGATATCCAGCCACGTCGTCAGGCAGTCGGATTTCCTCGACGGCGACTTCACGGGGAAGAATATCGACATCCTTGTCGAACAGAGAGTGGCGAGACTTATAGAAAAACTTGGTCTGACTGCTGGCATAGTCGGAAATAAAGGTGCCTTTGCCCTGAATCCGGTAGCAGTACCCTGCCTGCACAAGCAGTTCCATGGCTTTTCGCACGGTTCCCACACTGAGCTGATTTTCCTGTGCCAGCTGACGCTCCGTAGGAAGCTGTTCTCCGGGTTTCCAGTGGCCTGAAGAAATTTTTGCCACAAGTTCCCGGTACAGACGGGCATAGACGGGGGAGAAGGAGGAGTCGAGAGCTTGTTTCATAATTTTTTCCAATTTTGTTTATTGCTATATATGAATAAAGCAATTTTTTTGTCAATCATCCCAAGAGTCACGAGAGCGGAAAAACAGATTATTTATTTTATAATATATTATAATAAAAAGAAAAAAATAATATATTCCAACTTGTAAACGGGAGGATCAGCTTTGAGACGTGTTCAAGAAAACATTTACTTTTTTGATAGTGCTGTTCCGACAGTATAATGTCTGGAAAAACTTGAGACGCAAAGTTTTGGGACTTCTCGGCTCTTGAAGACTGCAGGCGCGAAGGACTGGCGTGATGGACTTTTTCGAGGGGCATGCGGGGAGCGATAACGCTGCCGCGGAAGCCCACTCTGGAATCCGTATATTCTTTAGGATACGGCGGAGGTTTTCATGTGGTCGGCACAGGAAGGATGCCGTGCCGTCTTTGGGGCTTTTCGAAGAGCTTTTTGTTTCTGCGGAGCTTCTTTTGTGGGGAGGAAGTTTCGTTCGGCCTGGTTGGGAAAAATCGAGGCTGCCTTTCCGCCGTCATCTTCCGCCACTATGCCGTGGATAGAGCACAGAGAATATCGGTATAGGTGATGACTCTGTCATCCGTTGTGGAGCGTTTTTCGGCAGGGGATGATGTTTGTGCTGAAAATCTACAGACCGGCCCCCGGGGTGAGTCGTATTCCCAAGTCGGCATGTTCCTTCCCCATTCGCCAGGAGCAGGACAGGGGAGCAGGGGAAGCCTGAGCACCGAAGGGAAAAAGAAAGACACGACAGGCTGTTATGGCAGCGTTGAGAATTGCGTACTTATTGCCGGTGAAGGAGTGTTTGCATTTTTTTGACTGTTGAATTTTTCTTTGAAAAAGAAATATATATTAAGATAAATTTATAATATAATGTGTTTAATCATTAAGAGTGAAATATAAATAAAATATTTTATTTAAATTAATATATCTATTTTATATGATGTCTATTTTTATAGATAATATTTTTAATAATATATGAGATATAAAGATATTTTAAGAAAATATCAATTTGGCCATAATGAAAAATAGAAAGAAAAATATTTCGTTTCAGATTTTTTATTTAGGCACAGAAAAAAGACGGCATGATTTTTTTTGATAACATGTCGAAAAAGTGTACTTTTTTGACGCTACTAGTACTGTCAGTTTTTTTTCAGGCTTATAGCAGGGAACATTCGAAAATTCCAGTAAAAAATAACGTCATTTTTCACTCGCCCCTCCCAACCAAAAAGTACACTTTTTTGACGCTCCGATTAAGGACTCGTGCATGGCAGGGGAGAAAAACAGCATCATCACAGGTTGTGAGAGTGATATCAATAAGCTGAGTCTGTTCGAGGATTTCGTCAGGAGTAAGTATCTTCCCTACGTACAGAAAAATAAACGGAGCTGGAAGACTGACGAACGGTATCTGAAGCGACATATTCTGCCATATCTTGGAGACTTTCCTTTGGCACAAATTTCCGAAGAAAAGCTCAGAGAATGGCTCTCTGCTCTGGAAAACAACGGACTGGCCTCCAGCTCACGTTATCGCCTGTTTTGTCTGGTTAAATATATTTTGAACCTTGCCGTACGATGGAAGGTAATTCCCGGCAATACCGGTTTTCGGAACGTTCAGTGTCAGTGCAGGCCCTCGCTACGCACTGAAATGCTGAGCGCAGAAGAAAAGCAGAGATTGCTAGAGTTTCTCAAAAAGCACTCTGCCAATGCATCCGCCCGTGCCATTCATCTGCTGCTGCTGACCGGAGCGTCCAAGTCGGAAATTCTATATGCTCGCTGGAGTGATGTGAATTTTGGTCAACGCACGCTCGTTACAAGACGTACACCTTCTGGAGAAAAGCACCATATTTATTTGAGTGACGATGCCATTACCCTTATTAAAACTTTTCCCCGTCGTGCTGGAGTTCCCTGGATGTTTTTCCGTGCGAAAAACGGTAATCGGGTAGTATCGCTGTTTTCTTTCTGGAACAAGCTGAGGAATGCCCTTGGCAGACCTACTCTGCGTCTGAATGATCTTCGTCATGCATTTGTATACTCGCTTATACAAGAAGGAGCGAGCTACAAGGAAGTGCGAACCAGACTCGGTCATTACTCGGTCGAGGTCTTTCAACTTCAATCGGAGCTACTGGAGCAGCGGGCCGGACTCATTGCTGGAGGTTTTCGTGCGTAGCCCTGTTTTTTATATAAGACAGCTTTGCAATAGATATAATCTGTCAGACAAAAGCAGACTTTTGCTCAGTATAGCACTTGTGAGTCTTTGCGCCTGTACACCGCAGCAGCGGACCGTTGCTTCAGTGGAAGAGAGGGCGGCAGCGCCCGCAGGAGATCCTTTCGCTGTAGCCGTTTCCCGCATGATGCCTGGTCAGCAGGAAGTCATGTCCACTCCCTACGGTGCCGATTCTCTGGTCACGCTGGAAAACTCCTATACTTCAGGGCTCGGCCTTTCCTGCCGCAAGGCGCAGGTGACGGCAGGTGGCTTGTCTCATCGTCTGGCCATCTGCCGCGACGACTCGGGCTGGTATGTTTCCGACCCTATTTTTGAACAGTCTCAGAGATAATTCATGGACAGCGCTTTTGTCGTGCAGGGGCGAGTCATCTACGCTCTGATGATGCGCGAGGTGCATACCATCTACGGTACATCGCGCCTCGGTTACCTGTGGGCGCTCATTCAGACCATGTGGAGCATCGGCGTATTCTGGGGCATACGTTATCTCCTTGGTGCAAAGGCTCCGCACGGTATGCATATTCTCATGTTTTTGCTTGTCGGATTTGGTTTTTTTAAAATATTCAGCGGCATCATCAATAAATGCATGAGTGCTGTGAGCGGAAATCGGGCACTGCTTACATTTCCGCAGGTCACACCTGCAGATCTCATGCTTTCCCGTATGGTCATTACTTGGGCCACGGAACTCGTGGCTGCGATGCTTATTATTACTGTAGGTATACTATTGGGCATGCCCTTTTATCTGACAGATTTTGGTGGGCTTCTGATTGTCCTTTTGCTTTCCCCTTTGCTGGGCCTTGGGCTGGGCATGGCTCTGGCTTCTCTGGCGGTGCTTTACCCTGCGCTGGAGAAAATCGTGCCTATGGTCATGCGTATTCTGTTTTTTACTTCCGGCCTTTTTTATTCCGCTACAACGCTTCCTTCATATGTGCTGAAGTATCTCTGGTACAATCCCATGCTTCAGATCATTGAATGGGCCAGAGTCTGCCTTTCCCGAGGCTACAGCACAATCAGCTACAGCCCTCTCTATCTTGTTTCTGTGACGCTGTTTTGTCTTTGTTTTGGTTTGCTTATGGAACGTTATGTGCGCAGGAGGCTCGTATGATCGAGCTTTCTCATGTGTACAAGAGTTACGGACTGCTGCATGGACGACAGGTCGTGCTGGACAATATTTCCTATACGTTTCGTGAGGGAGTGAACATGGGGATTCTCGGCCTGAACGGCGCAGGCAAGTCCACGCTCATGCGCATTATCTGCGGTGCGGAATCTCCAGACAAGGGAAGAGTCAGGCGCACCAGTCGAGTATCCTGGCCCATATGTTTTTCAGGCGGTTTTCACGGCAGCCTCACGGGACGTGAGAATATGCGGTTCACCTGTCGCATCTATGGGGCGAATATTAAGCAGGTGACGGATTTTGTGGAGGATTTTTCCGAACTCGGTCCGTATATGGACATGCCCATACGTACCTATTCTTCCGGTATGAAGGCCAAGCTGGCGTTCGGCCTCAGCATGGCCATAGGTTTTGATTTTTATCTTATCGACGAAGGCTATGCCGTGGGAGATGCCTCGTTTCGGGCCAAAAGCGAGCGGGTATTTCAGGAGCGCAAGGCGCATTCCACGCTTCTGGTCGTGGCGCACAGTACCTCCGTCATACGCAGCAATTGCGACAACGCCGCTATTTTGAAAGACGGCAAACTGATCTTTTTCGATACGCTGGAAGAAGCGTTGTCGACTTACGAAGGAATGTGCCATGCTCAGAAATGATGCGGTCGATGCCGTACAGCATCCGAAAACGCTGTGGCGCAAGATTCGCCGCTGGATGAAGAAAAGGGCTTTCATAACGGCACTGATGTTGCCTACTGTTCTGACCTTTATTTATTTCCTGTTTGTCGCTTCTCCCATGTATGTGTCGCATGCCAGCTTTGCCATACGCAGTGCGGATGCATCATCACCTTCGGGCATGGATATTGCGTCCATGTTTCTGCGTACATCCGGTTCCACGGGAAACGATACCTACATTATCAACGACTACATTCAGAGCCTTGACATAGCACAGGACATTGATCGCGAACTCGGTATCGTAGCGCATTACAGCAGTCGTGATCATGACATCATTTCCCGTCTGTGGAACCATCCTACCCAAGATGAACTTGCACGTTACTGGCGCTGGGCCGTGGTGCCTCAGCTCAACGTGGATACGGGCATCGTTTCTCTGGAAGTGAAGGCGTACACGCCGGAGATGGCGCAGCTGGTGACGGAGGCCGTACTTAAGCGCAGCGAAGCTCTGGTGAACGCCATGAACGAGCGTGCCCAGAAAGATGCCGTGTCTCTGGCCAGGGAAGAGGTGCAGCGAGCTGAAGAGCGTGTGCGCAACGCCCAGAGCTCCATGCGGACTTTTCGAGACGAACATAATCTTATTGATCCCAAAATTACGGCGGAAGGATTGCAGGGACTGGTTACCGGCCTGGAAGCCGAGGCGACCACGCTGCGCACGCAGATATCGGAAGCCCGGTCCTACATGAAGGCGGATGCGCCGCTTCTGAAGTCCCTTACGCAGCGCCTTGCCGCTGTGGAAAAACAGCTTTCTGAAGAAAAGCTGCGCGTCGCCGGGCGTAGCTCCACGCAGGGCAATTTGAATTCTCTGGTAGCCGCCTATGAAGATCTGACCATAGAGGCGGAGTTTGCCCAGAAGCAGCTTGTTTCGGCCATGACCTCTCTTGAACAGGCACGGATTCAGCAGATGGCGCAGTCCCGCTATGTGGTGGCCTATCAGCAGCCCACCCTTCCGGATGAATCCCTGTATCCCAGACCTTTCCTTTTCACGCTCTATGTTTTTGCGGGAGTGCTCCTTTTCCTGGGCATTGTTTCGCTGGTATGGGCGTCCATTCGAGAACACGCAGGTTTTTAACATGAAGAGAATATACGACGCCGGCATACTATATTTTCTGTGCACGCTCTGCGCTCAGCCCGTGTTTGCGGCGGATACGCAGACGCAGACGCAGAGCTATGGAGCCGCTGCGGCACAGTATCAGAGTTCCATGTCTTCAGGAGTGCCCCTGCAGGGGAGTCTGCCTGCCTCTGCACAAAACAGTATGAACGTAGTCTCTCAGTCCACGCCGGGAAGCTACCAGATGTTCGACGGTTCGCTTCCCTACCGGGAGAAAAGTGCCACGCCTACGGTCATGGATGCTCCGCCTGCCTGGGCGCAGGGCAAGCTCAATCCCTCTGCCTCGGCGCTTCTGGCGCCTTTCGGCGCCAACCTGTTCCACGGCAATTTCGCCGGCACCTACAACGATGGGCTGAACGGCGATTATGTCATATTGCCGGGCGACCGCATCATGGTTCGCGTGTGGGGCGCGAAAACGTACAACGATGTGCTTCCCGTGGATCAGCAGGGCAATATTTTTTTGCCGGAAGTAGGCCCCGTGCATGTGGCCGGACTCAGGCAGTCTGCGCTTCAGGGAGCGGTGAAAGCCCGGCTTGCCTCTGTGTTTACGGACAACGTGAACATCTACGTGAATCTTCAGAGTTCGCAGCCTGTGGCCGTGTATGTGACGGGTTTTGTGAACCAGCCCGGCCGCTATGCCGGTGGTCCCATGGATTCCGTGATGTCCTATCTCGACCGTGCCGGAGGCATTACGCCGAATCGCGGGACCTTCCGCAAGGTGCAGGTGAAGCGCGGCAACAAGGTCGTTGCCAGCCTCGATCTTTATGACTTTGCCCTCAACGGCAATATGCCCGACGTGCGTCTGAAGGACGGCGACGTCATTCTGGTGGGCGAACGGGGCGTGAGCGTGGCAGCTTACGGCATGCTTCGGCAGGAAGCCCGATACGAATTCAGCGGCGCGGCTACTGGCTCTCAGCTCATACGTTACGGCAGTCCTCTTTCCAGCGCGACGCATGTGAGCGTTTCCGGCATCCGGGCAGGCAAGCCTTTCAACGAATATATGACGCTGCAGGAGTTTTCCGGGATGCGCCTTGCCGACGGCGACAGTGTGGAATTCGTGGCCGACACGAGGGGCCGCACCATCATGGCGTCCGTGAGCGGAGCCATCCGTGGAGCGTCGCGTTTTCCGGTGAAGAACAGCACTACGCTGCGTGCTCTTCTTGCCTATGTGGAAGTGGACCCGGCGCTTGCCGATGTGTCCGCGGTCTATGTGCGTCGTCAGAGTGTGGCGCAGCAGCAGAAGACCATTCTGGAAGATTCTCTTCATCGGCTGGAGCGCTCGGCCCTCACGGCAACGTCGGCTACGGCGGAGGAAGCGGAAATAAGAGTGCGCGAGGCAGAACTCGTTCAGGACTTCATTCATCGCGCGGCTACACTCACACCCGATGGCGTAGTAGTGGTGAGCCGTGGCGGAGAAGTACGTGATCTCCTTCTGGAAGACGGAGACGAGGTGGTCATTCCGCAGAAGAGCGATGTGGTGCAGGTGTCCGGCGAAGTGCTTCTGCCCAAGGCCGTGACCTTCGATTCTTCCATGAAGGCGGAAGATTATGTGAAGAGTGCGGGCGGATTCACCGACCGTGCGGATGGGGAGAACGTGCTTGTAGCACGTATGAATGGCGAAGTCGGCCCCATAGCGGAGCTCGGTGTTCATGCCGGAGACAGGATTCTTGTCATGCCTCGCGTGGACACCAAGAATCTGGAATTGGCCAAGGGCATCACTCAGATACTGTATCAGATTGCCGTAGCTACCAAGGTGGCCGTGGGATTGTAGGAGTAAGAGTATGAAAGTTATGGTTATGGCGGGGACCAGACCTGAAGCGATTAAGGTTGCGCCCGTAGTTCGGGAGTTGCACAGACGTAAAGAGCTGACGACAATTCTTTGCAATACCGGGCAGCATAAGGAAATGATTCAGCAGGCCTTTGATGATTTCGGTATTCAACCAGATTTGCATCTGGATGTGATGCAGCCTGGGCAGACCTTGGCATCGTTATCATCTCGTCTCTTTGAGAAAGTTGATCGGGTACTTGTAGAGCAAAAGCCAGACTGGGTGCTTGTTCAGGGAGATACTACGACGGTCATGACGAGTGCCATGTGTGCTTTTTATCGAGATATTAGAGTAGGTCACATAGAGGCAGGACTGCGCAGCTTCAATAAATGGGCGCCTTTTCCTGAGGAAGTGAATAGAGAAGTTGTCAGTAAGGTTGCCGATCTGCATTTTGCTCCTACTAAAATGGCCTATGCCAATCTTATAAGGGAAGGAGTGGACCCCGAAGATGCGCTTGTAACGGGCAATACCGTTATCGATGCTCTGCAATGGATGCAGGGAGAGATTGAGGGCCAGAGGCATCTTCTTGATGAGCGTGTGGTGCAGGCTCAGGAAAAAGGCCATAGAATCATCCTTGTTACGGGGCATAGACGTGAAAATCTTGGTGACGGATTTATTGAAATATGCAATGCCGTGCGCCAGTTGGCAGATGCGTATGCCGATGTAACGTTCGTGTATCCCGTGCATCTTAATCCTCAGGTTCAGAAACCGGTTATGGAGATACTCGGTAATCACCCCCGCATCATTCTTACCAAGCCGTTTTCCTATAAGCCGTTTATTGCCCATTTGAATGCCGCTTACTTTGTTCTTACGGATTCCGGCGGTATTCAGGAAGAAGCGCCGGCACTGGGAAAGCCGGTTTTGGTTATGAGAGATGTGACGGAGCGCCCTGAAGGCGTGAAGGCTGGTGTTTCCAAGTTGGTAGGACCGCATACGGAAGCCATAGTCAAGTATGCCTCAAAGTTGCTGGATAGTCAGGAGAGTTATCACAATATGGCACATGCCGAGAACCCCTATGGTGACGGTCGGGCTTCGGAACGTATTGTGAATGCTTTAATCAACCTTTAATCTGTGAGAAAGTCATATGAATATTTCTGTCTTCGGGCTCGGCTATATTGGTCTTCCTACTGCTACTATGTTTGCAGCACACGGTGCGCATGTTATTGGCGTGGATATTAAAAAAGACGCTGTGGATACCATCAATCATGGGCATATTCATATTGTGGAACCCGGCCTTGAAGAAGTTGTCAAAAACGTTATTGATAATGGTCACTTGCGGGCTACTGTCACGCCTGAAAAGGCCGATGCTTTCCTTATTGCCGTTCCTACACCGTTTATGGGTGATAATCATGAGGCCGATCTCAGCTATATTAAAGCAGCTGCTACTGCCATAGCTCCTGTTCTTGAAAAGGGAAATATTGTTATTCTGGAGTCTACGTCTCCTGTTGGAGCTACGGAAACCATGGTCGGCTGGCTCAAGGAGATTCGGCCTGATCTTGTCTTTGCTTCTGAAGGCTCTGAAGAATGTGATATTTATGTGGCTTACTGCCCTGAACGTGTATTGCCCGGTAAGGTAATGCATGAGCTTATAGAAAATGACCGTATTATCGGCGGCATTAATAAAGCATCTGCGGAAAAAGCGCGTGAAGTGTACCGCATTTTCGTGAAGGGTGAACTTTTGATGACCAACGCCCGCACGGCGGAAATGTCCAAACTCACGGAAAATGCTTTTCGTGATGTGAACATCGCTTTTGCCAACGAACTTTCCCTGATTTGCGACCGGCTGAATATCAATGTCTGGGAACTTATTGAACTGGCAAATCATCATCCCCGCGTGAACATTCTTCAGCCCGGCCCCGGTGTGGGCGGCCACTGCATTGCCGTGGATCCGTGGTTCATCGTGAGCAAGACCCCCGACCTTGCCAGATTGGTGAATACAGCTCGCCTCATCAATGACGGTAAGCCGGAATGGGTCAAGGGCAAAGTGCGTGAGGCCGTGCGTTCCCTGGTCAAGCAGGGGCGTGATGTGAAAGATATACGCATTGCCTGCCTCGGACTCGCATTCAAGCCCGATATCGACGATCTGCGTGAGAGTCCTGCATTGCATATTACCCGTGATCTCGCGAAGGAGTTTCCCGGACAGATTGTAGCTGTGGAGCCGAATGTAAACACTTTGCCTGCGAGTCTGGACGGGACCAGCGTGGAGCTTATACCGCTGTCGGATGCATTACGTGCTGATATCATTGTACTTCTTGTTGCACACAAGGAGTTTAAAGCAGCCGATTTTACTCTTCGAGATAATCAGTTGATTATTGACTGTGTACATGTCTATAAAAAATAAAAAGGAATGTACATATGAAAGAGAATTTTGAGCCTAATCAATATATTTATTTATTAGAAGAGAAGATTGACTTTTATCAAAATAAAGTTGAATCTTTTTATAAAGATCAATTTCGTATTATAAACAATGAAAGGTTAAAGATTGAGGAGGCTAAAAGTTCTCTTGAAGAAAAGTATACTGAATTATATGATAAATATGCTATTTTAATTCATGAATCTTCTGAATATAAAGTATCATATAATAAAGCCAGTGA
The DNA here is from genome assembly GCF_963931295.1 of uncultured Mailhella sp. Lineage (NCBI taxonomy): Bacteria > Pseudomonadati > Thermodesulfobacteriota > Desulfovibrionia > Desulfovibrionales > Desulfovibrionaceae > Mailhella > uncultured Mailhella sp. Next base: position 2,825,722 of record NZ_OZ007001.1, read on the forward strand.
ACTTCTGCAGGCAAACGGAGTACGACTTGCTTGCCTGCAGAAAGAACTGGACGCCGCTCGTGCCGCACATGAAGAGACTTTGGAAAAATACGCCTCTGCAGGAAAGGAACTAGGTAGCCTGAAGGCGGCGCTCTCTGAGGCGGCAGCTCATGCTGCGTCTGAAGAGCGGGAGCATGTTGCCGAACGTACTCGTCTGCAAAGTGCCCTGGAGTCATCTCAGCAGGCAGTGGCGGAAGCACTGGAAAAGCTGGACAGTGCCGTGAAGGAGCGGGACAGCCTGAAGGCGGCGCTCTCTGAGGCGGCAGCTCATGCTGCGTCCGAAGACCGGGAACATGTTGCCGAGCGTACTCGCCTGCAAAGCACCCTGGAGTCATCTCGGCAGGCATTGGCGGAAGCACTGGAAAAGCTGGACAGCATAGTGAAGGAACGTGATCGTCTGAAGACGGCTCTCTCTGAGACAACGGCTCATGCTGCGTCCGAAGAGCAGAGCTATGTCGCCGAGTGCACGCGCCTGCAGGCTACAGTGCAGAAAATGAGGAAGAGCTTGGACAGAATGATACCTGTTGAGCAGTATAATCAGCTTAGAAATGAGCTTGTGCATCAACAGGAGGAACATAATCTGTCCAGCAGGAGAAGCGCTCAGACCATTGACGAGCTCCAGAGCAAAATTTCCAGAATGGAGAACTGGACTTCCATGAAGGTGGGACGTGCGGTCATCAAAGCGGGGAGTCTTAAGGGATTTCTCTCGTTGCCGTATGACCTTTATCATGTATGGAAGGATGTCAGGGGACGTAGAGGTGCTGAAGGGAAGGCTTTGTCCATCCAGTCACTGCGGCAGATGCTGATGACACAGGGCGGAAAAGCCGTTTTGCAGCAGATTACGGAAAGTTCTCTTTCTCCCGGCAGGAAGGCTGATCTTGCTGCGCGCCTTGCAAAGGAATGTTATAAGCAGGACAGTACCTCAGCCTTGTTGCTTATGGAATGTAGCCTGAGCTATAAGAACAACAATGCCTATAGAAAATGGTATGCTTTTCGTCTTTTCGATGCTGGTAATATTAGAAAAAGTTACGCGTTGCTTGCTGAATTGGGTAAAACTGTACATTTTAGCGCATCAGAAAATAATAAAAAGCGTTACATAGAAGGATGCGAGAGATTATTGAATAAACTTCCCGTAATTCATGAAATATCTCGAAAGAAAAGCGATAATAATAGAAAAATATTTTATATAGCATCATCATCTATTGTATATCAGACTACTGGTTATACAGTCAGAACTCATAACTTGTTGCGTGAACTTGTCGCTCAGGGAATGGAAGTTCTATGTGTTACTCGTCCAGGCTATCCATTGGATAGAAATGATATTCAGTTTGATGGAGAAATACGCAGATCTTGTGAGATTGATAATGTTACCTATATAACATTGGATGGACCACACAGAAGAAAGGAAGCTTTGGATGTGTATCTTACCAAATCTTCTGATCTTCTGACGGAATTTTTCCGCAAAGTGCAGCCTGCTGTTGTACATGCAGCTTCGAATTATGAGACTGCACTTCCTGCATGTATGGCTGCCCATAGTCTGGGGATTCCTTTTATATATGAGGTACGCGGCCTTTGGGAATACACCACAGCATCCCGTATTCCGCAATGGGAGACGAGCGAGCGTTTTCATCTCGACAGCAGGCTTGAGGCTTATGTGACGGCACATGCTGATGCTGTATGTGCACTCAATGGTTCCTTGCTGGAAGAAATTATGCGAAGAGCTACGCTGAGAAGAGCTCCTTTTTTGCTGCCCAATGCCATTCCTGGTGACTTAAGGCCGGTAACGGAAAAGTCTGAGACTTTTCTTAACCGATGGAGTCTTTCAAAGAACGATTTTATTGTCGGATACGTAGGATCAATTGTCGGATATGAAGGACTGGACATACTTTTGCGGGCGGCGTCCGATATAAAAGAGGAAATTCCATCGCTCAAGGTCGTCCTCTGTGGCGTCGGCAATGCGCTGGACTCTTTGAAGGAGCTTTCTGCCGAACTGGGTATGGAGAAAAGGGTTATCTTTACAGGAGCGGTTCCTCATAAGGATGTTGCGCTGTGCATGAGTGTTTTTGACGTGGCGGTTCTGCCTCGTGCAGACTACGCAGTTTGCCACCTCGTATCACCGCTTAAGTTGTATGAATACATGGCATACGGACTGCCCCTTGTGGTGTCTGACGTAAAGGCCATGCGGGAGATGGTGGATCCCGGAAGCGATGCGTTGGTGTTCCCTGTCGGCAATACGCGCGCTTTGTCAGAGTGTCTGATTCGACTCCATGCGCATCCTGAGCTGAGGCGTTCCCTGCGTGAGCATGCTCTGGAAACTGCGAGTCGGCATACCTGGGCGAAGAGCGTGGGTAAGCTTTTGAAATGTTACTCTTCATTTTTCTCTGAAGAGTATGCTGATGTTTCTCATGCCGAGAAAGGTGGCTTCATGCAGCCGGGACTCTCGGAGTCTGACTCTCAAATTGCTGAGATTTGCAGGGGAGATGAACATATTACTCCCTTGGCGGAGAACATCACGGTATTGCCGTGTACGGGCAACAGCCTTACGGCGGAAGAAAAAGACCTGCTTCAGGACAGACTGAAAAGCAGTCTGGCCGGGGGAGGGGCTGCTGCCGTAATGGACTTTCTGAAGAGGCAGGATGCCGTGTGCAGTCGCAAGATTCAGGCATTCTGCCATATCAAGGCGTCCGGTCTTTTGCTTGCCGCCGGTTTTGACGAGCAGGCCGTGGTCTGTGCAGAACATGCTGCTGTTCTTGATTCGGGTGCAGGTACGCTGCGGGGCTTTATAAAAGTTTTGCATGATGCTGCCCGTTTTGAAAAAGCCGCCGAAGTTGCCACAAGACTGAAAACACAGCTCGGCGCCAAGATTTCTGAGAAGGATGCTTCATTTCTTGCCAGAATATTTGAGAGCGAGGCGTTGCTTCGCGATGCAGTGGCGGAAAAAAGCGCCTGTCGCTTCGAGCCGCGTCCTGGGGTGGTATTGAACATTCTGGCGTTCAGTCTGCCATACACTTCTGTAGGTTATGCTACACGCTCTCATGGACTGGCCCGGGGGATACAGCATGCCGGGTGGGATATCGTTCCTTATACCCGTCCCGGTTTTCCCGGGGACTTCAAGAAAGAGCTGGCGGGAGAAACTCTGCCGCTTACGGATACCATAGACGGTGTCACCTATCATCGTATTCTGGACATATCCCGTAATGACATGAGTGAAGAAGCATATCTGCGTGCCTGTGCAGAGGCATGGGAGACAATCATTCTTCAGGTACGGCCCTCCGTTGTACATGCGGCATCCAATTACGTCACAGCTCTTCCCGCGCTTATTGCCGCAAAAAAAGCAGGGGTATCTTTTGTCTATGAGGTGCGCGGATTCTGGGAGGTTACCCGTTCGTCCCGTGACAAATCTTTCATGAATACGGCTAAGTACCGTTACATGGCACTGTTTGAGAAGGTCGTCTGCGATCAGGCGGACAAGGTCATCACCATTACCACCCCCATGAAGAAAGAGCTGATGCATCGGGGGCTGCCGGAAGAAAAGATATCCATAGCCTTCAACAGTGTGGATGTGGAACGCTTTGTTCCCGTTCCCAGAGATGAGGCTCTGGCAGAAAAGCTCGGTATAGCCGGAGATTGTCCTGTAATAGGCTATGTCGGCTCCATCGTTGACTATGAGGGACTTGATGACTTGATAACGGCGGCAGCGGCCCTGAAGCAGGAAGGACTGAAGTTCCGCCTTCTGCTTGTGGGGGACGGTGCCGTGTTCGAAGAGCTTCACCGTCAGGTGGAGGAACTGAGCCTTGAAGATATCGTCATCATGCCGGGGCGCGTGCCTCATGAACAGGTTGAATCCTATTATTCTCTTGTGCACATAGCACCGTTCCCGCGCAAGCCGTGGGAAGTGTGTGAACTTGTCTCTCCGCTCAAACCCTTTGAGGCCATGGCCCAGCAGAAGGCTGTGGTTGTGTCGTCCACGGAAGCCCTTCGTGAAATTGTCCGGCACGGAGAAAATGGCATGATATTTGAAAAGGGCAATGTCGTCAGTCTGCAGAACGTGCTGCGTGAACTTCTCACGGATGCAGACCTGTGCGCTCGTCTGGGGCAGAACGCCAGAAACTGGGTCATGCAGGAACGTACATGGAATCATGCCGGTCAGGTGTGCGTGGAGACGTATGGGAAGATCAGGGAGATACAGGACTATGCAGGGATTTGAAACTCATGATTACTATATTGGCGCATGTCCTATCTGCAATGATTCTTTACAGGAAGTTGAAAAAGGACAGATTTGTAAAATCTGTTCCAGCCGTGCGCGAACACGCTCTCTGGATGCTGTGATAAACAAATATCTCGCTTCGTGTATGCATGATAATTCTGCTGCAAAGTTGCCATTGCTGACTTTTGCCATGACAGGAGCAGAAAAAAAGTTTCTTTTACCTATTTTTCATACATTTAAATCTGTCTCACTGTTCGGTTCCTACGGTTCAAATCATGAGACCGGTGTGGATATACGGGATCTTTCGCGTTATGAAACAAACAGTTTCGCCGGGGTGTACGGTTCGCTGCTGTTTGATTATTTTCCAGAACATGAACAAGCACTAAAAGAGTGTTTTCGCGTTATTGCTCCAGGAGGTATTTTTTTTACTCACATCTCCTCCTCTCGCATCCTCGACGGCTACGAATCTCCTCGGGAAAAGGGGAGAATCAAATCCCGCACTGGATATTCTGATTGTCTGCTGGGGAAAACGACTCTCCCTGATGTACAGGTAGGGCGTGACTGGTTTCTGCAAAAGCTGGAGCAGACGGGGTTCAAACCTTCCTTGGTTCGAGTACATGATGCTGTGCCGGGACTGGTATCGGAGTGGTTTGTCGGCATCAAATCTGAAAAAAAAGGACTGACGGAATATTTCGAAACAGATGCCTCTGATAACAATGTCATCAGTACCAGAATTACTGAAGTTTTCCGTTCTACAGTACCTCTTGGAGATGGTATTGGAATTCTTACTTTTGAGCTTATAGAAGGGATACATAGCAGCCTCACGTTTCTGGAAGATCATATATTCGAATTCAAGGGGAATTTATCTCGTGAACTTCTTGCTGCCGGCAATGCTAGAAACCAGCTTCTCCTATCCCATGATCTGGGAAATACATGGCAGCAGATCTATGCCGATATTCAATGGGACAGCAAGATTCGTTCTGTTTTTTCTCTGGCAGACGGCGGGCGTCTTGTTCGTACTTTTACGGGGCAGATGTATCATCTAGGGGCTGACGGCAATCTCCTCAGCCAATACCCTACCGGCATCTGGCACTGGCACGGCTCGCAAGGTATCGGTCAGTCATCCACAGGTACGGTCATGTATGCCGAATATGCTGCCATGAGAAAGGACGATGGCATACAGGCAGCCAGTGTCTGGCGCTATCGACCTCACTTACCGGAAGAGGGGTGGCACAAGGTACTGACCTTTCCTGTAGCTGTATGTCCCCCCCTAGGGGAATTGCGTCATTTCCATATATGTTATCCGCACCCGAAGAAGCCATCCTTATGGATTTTGGCTTCCGGCGATATGGACAACCATTGCCGCCTGTGGATAAGCGCAGATGATGGAGATTCGTGGCAGGAAATGACTTTTGACTCTATTGAGTTGAAAGATATGCCTGCACAGGCTCCACGACTGCTGCGTTTTACATCCTTTGCAGCACTGAAAAATGGTGATTTAATCTGGGGAACGGATGATGTCTGTGACAGTAGGCGTGCTGCATTGGTCACATTAAGCTTGTCTGGAGAAAAGCCGATGCTCTCTTTTCTCGGTTGGCTCGGCAAAAATTGTATTCGCAATATTACAACCTGTGGTGATAGGACGTTTCTACTGATTTCAGAATCAAAACATGAACTGACAGCGGCAGATTGCATACTTTTTGATGCCGAAAACAAACGTACCTGCTTCCTATTGTTGCCCAACATTGCTCAACAAAAAAGTCCTACGACAGGTTCTTTAGGCTCCTTAACGATGCTCGATAAGACTGGTTTTTTCCCTGCATCTGGTTCCATTCTCATTCAGTCAGATAAAAGAGGCCTTTTCCGTGTTCGCATAAAGGAGAGGTAAAATGTTTATCGTCGACCCTAGACAGTACGGTATCCATGAAAAATGCCGTCTGTGCATTAAGGATATGACACAGGAAAACAGTTTTTTGGTAAAGGAAATACTGAATGAAGGAGACGTATTTCGCAAGCCTCTGGCCGAATTTTCCGAGCATATGGATTATCGTTTTAAAATCCAGTTATGGAAAGACGGCGCATGGAGAGACTATATCAAGTATGCCAGAGTCATGCCTGAGCATGTGACTGAAGACGGCTTGCATTATCTGTTTTATCCATGTACGGGAAGCTGCTTTCTATCTGTCGGATTTCAAGCTATTAATACAAGGCCGATTTATAACTACATAAAGTCTCTTCAGAGTCTTCCGGTGCATCGTTTGTATATCCGAGACTGGATGGGGGGAGATGCACTCACCCACTCCAGCTATTATCTCGGTCCGAACAAGACCCTGACTATTGCGGACGCTTGCCAGAGACTGATAAGGGTGTATTGCGAAAAGTACCATATCGAACCTGAGAACACGATTTTTCTCGGCTCTTCCAAGGGCGGCTATGCGGCGCTGTACCATGGACTTGCCTTTGGAGCAGGGCATATCGTAGTTGGTTCGCCACAAACGCGCCTGGCAGCCTTTCTCGTTCATGAACAGAAGAAAGAAAATTTCCATAACAGAATTTTTGAATGGCTGTTCGGGCCGATAACGGCCGAAAACAAGGACTATGCCGACGCGCTGCTTTTTAAGCATGCGGAAACGTTTGCCCGGCCTTATCAGAAAGTATCGATTCTGGTAGGCAGGCATGAAAAGCATTATGCCGAGCATGTCCTTCCTTTTCAGCAGGCGTTCAAGGACAGGATGGATGTGAATGTTGTTCTGGGCGAATACCGCGAACACTCCGATACGGCTATATATTACCCTCCATTCTTGAAAAAGACTGTTGCTGATATTGTCTTTTCCCCAAAAGAGATGAGTACCTCTGCGAGTAAGCATTACCGTCTTCCCACTTTTCCTTATGAAAATTTACCAAATGATCCCATTGGTTCAGAGATGCTTTCTCGATGTGAAAAAAGCATTCGTACAGGATGGGAGCGAGACGGTTATGTTACCTCGTTGGAACAAATTCCCTGGCAATTATTACCTGGGATTTCTCATTCATTCAATTTTCGTGTTCATTGCTTGGATATGTGTCAAGAGTTGCTGCTTGCATTTTCTTCTGGAAGCTCACAGAAATTTTTTGAAGCAGCGGCACGGGTAGCCCTAGAGTGGTGTAGACGCTATGGTGAAGGACAAAATAGTGAAGACTCTCCCTATATCTGGTATGATATGTCCGTAGGTATGAGAGCTTTTCGGCTGGCCTATATCTATGATGTATTTCAACAGAATGATCTTGGTAGCAGAAAAGACAGAGAACTTCTGTGGAGAAGTCTGATTGAGCATCGTCGCTATCTAGAAGAGGATGCCAATATTGCGTTCCATTCTAACCATGGTTACTATCAAATAGTCGGTCAAATGGCCATGGGCAGGCGTCTGGCTACGTATGACCCTACCATGCAGGATTTTTATGAGCAGGGACAGCGGCGCTTTGCCCAAATGCTGCGGACGCAGTTCACGGAAGAGGGGATACATAAGGAAAACTCGCCGTACTATCATCGCATGCTGCTTTTGACTCTGAGAGGTATTCTTAGAAGCGGATTGCTTGGCAGCTGCGATTTTCTTACTTTTACAGACAAGATTGAGCGAGAATTGTCTTCCTTTGTATGCCCAGATCAGACTATGCTTCAGTTCGGTGACTCTGATGCAAAAAATATTCAAATTGCCAGAAAATCAGCCGTTCTAACTAAGTGGAACGAAGATGTCATGCAGTATATGGTTTCCGGGGGAATAGTCGGCAATCCGCCCAAGCAAGGTCTGACTGTCTATCCCCAGTCTGGATATGCCGTTGTGCGCATGTTTGGGAAACAGTTCCCGGAAGTCTTTCATGACCAGAGCTATCTGGCGCTCAATGCAGCCTTCCACTCGCGGACGCACAAGCATGCTGATGACTTGACTTTCACCTGGTATGACAAAAAGCAGCATATCCTTGTTGACTCCGGGCGATATGGGTATGTGGGAAAAACGGAGCCCGGTTCCGCACTGTGGCTGGACGGTTTCTGGTATTCCGACCCCTTCCGTGTGTACTGCGAATCCACCAGAGCGCACAACACGTTGGAATTCGACGGTCGCAACAATCCCCGCAAGGGCGCACCGATGTATGGAAGCGCGTTGAAGCGCTGGAAGGAGCAGGACGGCGTTGCTGTCATGGAGGCGGAGCTTCGACTGTTCAAGACCATTCGCCGGGCACGCACCATCATGTTCAATCCGGGTAACTGGCTGCTGATACTGGACTGGTTCCACGACAATGCTCAGGAACCCCATACCGTACGCCAGTGGTTTCATGCCGCGCCGCATCTGACCATGGAGCCGAAGGAAGATGGGTGGCAGAGCGCCCTTGAAGAAACGGGGACCCTGTATGTGACGTCGCTTCTTTCAGAAATGCAGCCCATGCCTGTGATACGTGGGCAGGAAAGTCCGGAGATTCAGGGCTGGTGTTCACGAGAGGCACTGGAAAAAACGCCCAGCGATGCCTTCGGCTATGAGAAAAAAGATTGCGTAAACGGAAATTTTGCTGTGCTGTTTTCCTTCTCTCCGGCGCAGGCAGACAGGGAATGGTCTCGGATGAGCGCATCGGGCCGCAAGGGGCGCTTCCGCTGGCAGGACACGGACGGCGTGCACAGCGTTGGACTGGAGCGCCCCGCCGAAGGCGAACTGTCCTTCTCATATACAATCAAAAAATAGACAGGGATGAAGAACATGCTGCCGTATGAGGAATTTTTCAAGGAAAGCAATTTTTCTGTCGCCAGAGCGGAAGAAATCCTGACAGCGGGTTGGACGGCTAAAGGATATCCACCTATTCCTTTGGATAATATTCCTTGGGAAAATAACGACCCGCTAGACCGCACTCTCGCATTTTTGCTTCATAGCCTCAACATTATTGAAACACTATTACGAGCCTATAGTCATACGCATGACGTGCGGTTTCTGACTTCCGCCGTGCCGGCAGCTCTTGACTGGTGCCGGCAGTCGGCAAACTCTACCTCTGTTTTTCTCTGGGACGGCATGGCGGCCGCGCTTCGTGCTCATCGTCTGGCATTCATTCTGGAGGCGGCAGAAGAGGAATCTCTGTTGCATGCGGAAGAGAAGGAGCTTCTCTGGCAGCAGCTTTTGCGGCATCGGGTTTTTCTCTCAGATGATGCCAACATCGATTTCCACAATAATCATGGCTATTTCCAGATTGCCTGTCAGATAGCCATGGGGCGCAGGCTTCAGACGCGGGCGCCGGAAATGCTGGTCTTTATGAAGCAGGGCAAGGCGCGCATGCATGCCATCATACAGCAGCAGTTCACCGGCGAGTATATTCATAAGGAAAACTCTCCTGCCTATTTCAAACTGGTGTATGAGACTCTGAAAATTATTGTGGAGTCGGGTCTCATGCCAGAGCTGAAAAGCAATCTGCTGCACATGGAAGAAGCTCTTTCCTGTTTTGTCATGCCCAATCAACATCTGGCCATGCTGGGAGATACGGATTTTACATCTCTGGCCACGACGATAACGACCGCGAAGAAACGCTGGCAAACGGAAAGCATGCGGTATGTCGTGAGCGGCGGAAAATGTGGACGAGCCCCAGAAGAGGGGCTGAAAGTCTTTTCCGAAAGCGGGTACGGGCTGGTGCGTTCTGCAGGAGAGCAGGCAAAAGATTACACCAGGAGCAGCTATCTTCTTTTCAATGCTGCGTTTCATTCCCGTACGCATAAACATGCCGATGACCTGAGCGTGCTCTGGGCGGATCGGGGCGTCAATATTCTTGTGGATGCCGGTAGGTACGGCTATGTGGGAAAAACGGTACAGGGGGATCCGTTGTGGAATGATGGCTTCTGGTACTCTGATTCCCGCAGAGTGTACTGCGAGTCCACACATGCTCATAATACGTTGCAGATAGATGGAAAAAATACGGAACGTCGGGGTGTCAGGCTATATGGAAGCGCACTGAAAAGCTGGGGGAAAACGGACAACGGCGTGTATTGGATGGAAGCGGCATGTAAACGCTTCAAAAGCATACATCATGCGAGAATACTTTTTTTCATGCCTGAAAGTTGGCTTGTGGTATTTGACTGGTTTTATGACAATAATAAACAGGAACATACGGCACGTCAGTGGTTTCACTTCGCCCCGGATATAGACCTTATTCGCATGAGTCCCGGCTATGTGGCCTTCCTTCCTCGTGTGGAACTTCCGCTGAAGGTCTCCCCTCTGCTCAGTGATATGCAAACCTCGCCCTGCATGCTGGGACAGGGGGAGGCCGAGCAGGGCTGGTTTTCTCCTTCTGAACTTCAGTTCATCCCCAATTATGCCATAGGATTGGAAACTTCCGGAGCCGCCGGTTCACTGGCAACCGTATTCACATTTTCTGATACGCTCGTGAGCAATACTGAATTTTCCAAGGTCAATATTTCAGGTAGAAACGGCCAGTTCCGCTGGAAGGATGATACTGGAACGCATACACTGCGTTTCCGGCGTCAGCAATCCGGTACAGAAGTGGAATATTCCGGCACGGAAGCCCGGAAAGAAGACTGACGGCAGGTTTTCTCATTTATATGACGTACTGTACTGTTGTTGATAATGTAACGGCGCCCTGCATCGGAGGGCTCCCGCTTCATGCTCTTTTCGGCGCTCTTCAGCTCCGTCTGTTCCGGCCAGACCTGCTTTTTGTGGAGTCGGCCTGGCAGGGATGGCATAACAGTTGGAAGTACAGGATTGCGGCATATCCCGATCATCCAGAGCGCAACAATCATTTGCTGTTGCGCCTTCTGGAATACGCTCGAAAAAGGCATATACCTACAGTATTCTGGGATAAGGAGGGGCTGGTTCACTTCGACCGGTTCATTGATTCGGCGAGACACTTTGATCATGTGTTCACCGTGGATGCCGACACCATCCCCAGGTATAAGAAGGTGATGGGGGAGAACGCTTCCGTACATGTGCTGCCCTTTGCCGTCCAGCCCCGGTTCCATTTTTTTGATGGATTCCATTTCAAATATAATACGGCGTGTTTTGTGGGCAGTTACAGTACACATATCCATCCGCGGAGGAGAGCTTGGCAGGAAATGCTGTTCCGCGCAGCTTTGGACAGCAGATTGGGATTGCATATCTTCGACCGCAATTCAGAGCGAAGGTCATCTATTTATCGATATCCTGCATGGGACGGCATGCAGATACATCCTTCTGTTTCCAATGCAGGAACGGCACAGGTATACAAGGATTATCTTGTCTCTTTAAACGTCAATACCAACGAGAACAGTCCTACCATGGTTTCACGCAGGCTGGTGGAAGTGCTGGCCTGCGGCGGGATTGCCGTGACGACGCCGGCTCCTTCTGTGGGAGAATTCAATGAGTTCTGTTATATTGTACATAACCGTGATGAGATGGTGGAATTGTTTAATCGATTGAAGCATGGCCCCTCCAGAGAGGATCTGGAACGTGCCAGAGCTGGTGCGGAATATATAGTCATACACCACACTTGGAAACAGCGCCTGAAATTTATTGCAGACGTTGTGGGTGTCAACATATAGTATTTTTGGAGAGCACTTTTATGTGCGGAATCATTGGTTACAGCGGATATCGTCCTGCCGTTTCCCTTCTTGTGGAAGGGCTGCATCGTCTGGAATACCGAGGCTACGATTCTTCGGGGGTGGCTTTCGAGCAGGCGGGACGCATCTATGTGGTGAAGGCTGAGGGAAAGCTGGCAGCACTGGAAGCCAGGCTGAAAAATATATCCCATCTTCAGGCCACGTCCGGCATCGGTCACACGCGCTGGGCCACGCACGGCCTGCCCGTGGAGAAGAATGCTCATCCGCATCTTTCGCAGGATGGCGACATTGCCATCATCCATAACGGCATCATTGAGAACTTTCAGGAACTTAAGAATGAGCTCTCCGTCAGGGGGCACACCTTCCTTTCCGACACCGACACCGAAGTGCTGGCTCATCTCATCGGCGAGGAGCGCAAGAGCGCGCCGAGCCTTTGCGAGGCCTTTGCCCGCGCGCTGCGCCGCGCGCACGGCGCCTACGCCGTGGTCATGATGGGCGTGGAGGAGCCGGGCGTCATCTACGCCGCGCGCATGGCCGCGCCTCTGCTCATGGGCGTGGGCGTGGGCGAATGCTTCGTGGCTTCCGACATTCCGGCCTTTCTGCCCTACACCCGCGAAGTGGTGTTTCTGGAAGACGGCGAAGTGGCCCGCATCGAGGGCGCGAAATGGCAGGTGTTTTCGCTGGCCGATCTTTCGCCCGTGAAAAAGAGCGTGAGCCATGTGCCGTGGGACATGCAGGCCGCGGCCAAGGGTGGCTACAAGCACTTCATGCTCAAGGAGATCATGGAGCAGCCGCGCGTGATCACCGACTGCCTCACCGGCCGCGTGATGGAAGGGAGCGACGGCGCGCTTTCCGTGCACCTTCAGGAGCTCGACGACATTCCCGTGCCCACGCGTCTGCACATTGTGGCCTGCGGCACGTCGTACAACGCGGGTCTCTGGGGACAGCAGCTTCTGGAAAACGTGGGCGGCATTCCCACGGATCTCGACATCGCCTCGGAGTTCCGCTATCGCGATCCCATTCTGCTGCCGGGCGAAGCGGTGATGGTCATCAGCCAGTCCGGCGAAACGGCGGACACGCTGGCCGCGCTGCGTCTTGCCAAAGAAAAGGGCTGCCGGGTGATCGGTCTTTGCAACGTGGTGGGCTCGTCCATTGCGCGCGAGGCGGACGTGGTGCTCTACACGCAGGCCGGGCCTGAAATCAGCGTGGCGTCCACCAAGGCCATGTGCAGTCAGATGGTGCTGCTGGCGCTCATGGCGCTCTACTATGGACAGCGCCGCACGCCGGCCGTGTTTGAAAGGGAGCTTCTTGTGGCGCTGCACGCGCTGCCGGAAAAGCTTTCGGCCGCGCTTCCGGCCATGCAGGAGCGGGCAGAGCAGCTTGCCCTGCGCTTTGCCTCTTCGCGCAGCTTCTTCTATCTCGGTCGCGGGCAATATAATGCGCTGGCGCTGGAAGGCGCGCTTAAGCTCAAGGAGCTTTCCTACATCCACGCCGAAGGCTACGCCGCAGGAGAAATGAAACACGGCCCCATTGCACTCATCGACCCGCAGTTCCCCACGTTTGCGCTGGCGCTGGATGATGTGTCCTTTCCTAAAGTGAAATCCAATATTCAGGAAGTACTGGCACGGCAGGGGCGCGTTATTGCGCTGGTGCAGGAAGAAGGCAGTTCCCTGTCGACTCTTGGTGTGGAAGAGATATGGCGTCTTCCTTCTGCGTCACCCATCATGTCCGGTTTTCTGGCTTTGCCAGCACTTCAACTTTTCAGCTACTACATGGCTGATGAACTGGGCAGGGATGTGGACCAGCCGCGCAATCTGGCCAAAAGCGTGACGGTCGAGTAGTTTCATGTTCATTACTTTAACTCCTCGGATTGCAAGGATTCCATATATTACGTCTTTTCTTGGCACCAGGATAAGTGTCTCATGGCTGGGTAAAAAAGATGCTGCAGGAGTAGTGGGCTGGGGACACAAAAACACGGCGATGAGGGCACGGCGATATGCGGCAAGGCATCATCTTCCGTACATTGCCGTGGAGGACGGATTTCTGCGTTCTCTAGGGCTTGGTTGTCAAGGAGCGGCTCCGCTTTCTCTGGTAGTGGACTACACAGGTATTTACTATGACGCTACAGGCCCTTCAGACCTTGAAAACCTTTTAAATTCCGAGGGATGGCAGACGCCGGAGATTATGACTTCGGCAGACAGGGCGCTTGCTGCCATTATTCGCCATGGTCTCAGCAAGTATAATCATGCGCCGGATGCTGTACCTGGTTTTCTGGAAGAGAAGGCCAGGTACTCGAGTTTTTCAGAAATGGCGGATGCTCTGCGCGTGCTCATCATCGACCAGACTGTGGGGGATGCTTCGGTGACTCTCGGCATGGCGGACGCCTCGTCTTTTACTGCTATGCTGGATGATGCGAAGCAGCGATTTCCCCGTGCGCAGCTTTATGTGAAGACGCATCCCGATGTGCTGGCCGGAAAGAAAAAAGGATATCTTACCGAGGAGGCGAAGCGCTGCGGTGCCGAGCTGATTGCGGAAGATGTTGCTCCGCTCTCTCTCCTTGCGCAGGCGGACGTAGTGTATTGCGTTACTTCGCAGATGGGCTTTGAGGCTCTCATGCTGGGAAAGAGGGTGTACTGTTTCGGTATGCCGTTTTATGCGAACTGGGGGGTCACACATGATGCCTTGTCCTGTCCGCGCCGGATAAAAAAGCGTACATTTTTGGAAGTGTTTGCGGCAGCATACCTGCTTTACGCCCGATATGTGAATCCCGTCACCGGGGAGCGATGTGACATTCATGACGCCATTGCCCGGCTTGCCGTGCAGCGGGAGAAGAACGAGAAGAACCGCGGATTTCACGCCTGCTTCGGGTATTCTCGCTGGAAGCATCCGCACGCTCGGGCCTTTTTGCAGAGCACCGGGGCTTCCTTCGGATTTTTCAAATACTTCTTCGGTAAGCAGGGGGCCGTTGCCAGTGCCGTCAAGCACGGAGGGGACGTAGTGGCATGGTCGTCCAAATGCGTGGGCGGAACACTGGAAGAGTGCTGTCGTGAAGCGGGAGTGCCTCTGGTGCGCATGGAGGACGGATTCATACGCTCCGTGGGGCTTGGTTCGAACTTTCAGTGGCCGTACTCTCTGGTGCTTGACAGGCAGGGAATCTATTACGACCCCACACAGACGAGCGACCTTGAAACCATCCTTCAGCAACTACCGCAGCGTGTGGACCATGATGAGCTGTGCCGCAGGGCCCGGGCGCTTCGCGAGTTCATCGTTCAGAAGGGATTGACCAAGTATAATGTGGGACAGAGCGAGTTTTCCCGTCACTGGCCTTCCGACCGCCGGGTGCTGTTGGTGCCCGGTCAGGTGGAGGATGATGCCTCGGTGCGGCTCGGCGGTTGTGGTCTTGCTGGCAACCTTGCACTTCTTTGGGAAGTGCGCCGCCGAAATCCCGACGCCTTCATCATCTACAAGCCCCACCCGGACGTGGAGGTCGGAAACCGTAAGGGAAATATGGCCGATGCCGAGACTCTGCGTGTGGCGGACGAAATCGTGCGCGACGTGCGCATGGACGTGCTGCTCGGCATGGTGGACGAAGTGCATACGCTCACTTCCCTGACCGGTTTCGAGGCTCTCCTGCGCGGGGTGAAGGTGTGTGCCTACGGTGGCCCCTTCTACGCGGGCTGGGGGCTTACGGAAGATTATGCCGTTGAGCGTTCCTTTCTGGGCCGGCGTACGGCGCGCCTGACTCTGGACGAGCTCACAGCCGGCGTCCTCCTGCTGTATCCGAGTTATTACGACTGGCAAACGGCGGGCTTCTGCACGGCGGAGGACGTGTGCAGCCGTCTGCTCCAGGACGGCGGGCAGATGAAGGGCAAGTATCTTGTGCGCGTGTTTGCTGCCCTTCGTGCTTTGGTAAGAAAGGTGTTCTGATATGGCGAGTTTCCTTTTCCTCCAGGGGCCGCATGGACCGTTTTTCCGGCTTCTCGGTGAGGAGCTGCAATCCCGCGGGCATGAGGTGACGCGGGTGAACCTGTGTGGCGGCGATGTTCTGGACTGGCCGCGTGGATCGCTTTGCTATCACGGCCGCACGTCGGACTGGAGCGCCTGGGTGCACAGACTCATGATGCGGCGGAACGTGACGGATCTTCTGGTCTTCGGCGACTGGCGGCCGCATCACCGCGAGGCTGTGCACATTGCGCGGCTGAACGGCATACGGGTGTGGGCCTTTGATGAGGGGTATCTGCGTCCTCACTGGATAACCATGGAGCAGGGGGGAGTGAACGGCAATTCCACGCTGCCGCATACCCCGGAAGAGGTGCGGGCGGAAAGTCGCCGCTATGTCGAGCTGTCACGCCCCGAGTCGTCGCCCAATCCCATTGCGCGCCGTCAGCTTCAGGCCGTGCTTTATGCCGGGGCCTCCATCCTGTCCATGCCGTTTTTCCCGTTTTATCGTACGCATCGCCCGTACGGCCATTTAAAGGAGCTCTTCAGCGGCTGGGTGCCGCACTTCTTCACGCGTCGCCATCGCATGAAGCTGTCGGCAAAGGCGTTGTCCCATCTCAATGATGCGCCGTTCTTTCTTTTTCCGCTTCAGCTTGATTCCGATTCACAGGTACGGCGTTATTCGCCCTTCAGTGGCATGAAGGAGGCCATCGCATGGGTCATGACCTCGTTTGCCCAGCACTCGCCGCAGGAAACGCACCTTGTTATCCGCAATCACCCACTGGACAGCGGCCTCATTCGTTATGATCGATTCATCCGCCGCTTCAGTGAGGCCTGCGGTATAAAAGATCGTGTACTTTTTGTGGAAAGCGGCAATGGATTGGACATGATACGCAAAAGCCGGGCCGTGGTGCTTTTGAACAGCACCATGGGCATGCAGGCTCTGGAACAGGGCAAGGCAGTGTACTGCGTGGGCAAGTCTATTTATGCCATGCCGGGCCTTGCTCAAAGTGAGAAGGAATGCAGTCTTTCCCGGTTTTGGACGGAGTATCACGGACCGGATTCCGGGCTGTTACATGATTTTGAAAAGCTGCTTTTGAACCGTGCTCTTGTGAACGGAAATTTCTACTTCGGCAGGGGGCTTGAGCTGGCCGTTAAAGGCTGTGCCGACAGACTGGACACTATGTCGCCTCATCGCGACATGCTGCCGAAATAATACTCTGGCGAGTGTTCTGCCGAGAAAAGACACTCTCTGCCCTTCATGTCCGGGGCAGGTAAACCTTCAACACGAGGAGACTCATTATGAAAAAGTTCTGTTTGAGTGCCATCCTGGCCGCTGTTCTTATGTTGCCCTGTGCACAGGCCGCGTCCGCTGCTGAAGATGCCATGGGCGTGTATGTTGCCCCCCGAGTCATGCTGAACGTTCAGCACTTCCGAGGCAACGTGTACGGTGATCAGGGCCTTGCCTACAGCCATTCCACGCACGACGTGAGTGTGGGCGGAGGTCTGGCCGTGGGGTACGACTTCAGCCGCAACTTCGACATGCCTTTCCGTATGGAACTCGAATACGCCGCCTACGGCTCCGTGTCCGACGACTTCCATGAAGACGGCCATGCGTCCGCCATTGAGATGGAAGAAAGCCTGCAGACCGTGCTGTTCAATGTGTACTGGGATCTGCATGACCTCACCTTCTATCAGGTCACTCCCTATGTGACCGCCGGTGCCGGTATGGGGATTCTGAAGAGCAAGTACAGCTGGAACAACGGCGTGGAGAACTACGGCGGCGGTGCGAGCGACACCAAGGCCGTGTTTGCCGGTCAGATCGGCCTCGGCTTCTCCTACGCCGTCAACGACACCTTTGCCGTTGATCTCGGCTACCGTTTCCTCATGATGGGCGATGGTTTTGCCCGCGGCAGTCTCTCCGATGCTTCGCAGAGCATCTGTGCCAACCTGAATACCGACCGCAACTTCGCTCATATGGTGAGCCTGGGCCTGCGCGCCACCTTCTAACTTCTTTGGACAGGTAGCCTCCGGATATGCGTTTTCTGCTTGTCTGGGGGCTTTATTATTTTAATGCAATTGATCTATATTGTAATCCATTTGCTTATCCATTTCAGTATATTATTGTAGTGTTGAGTACTTTGACAACCTTATGGCTGTGTCGAGAATTATTATTCTCTTGATATGAACGATCACATAGAGCTGTGCTAAAGAGAGGTCAATCATGCGATCGAATTCATGTTTGTTCATATCCGACCGTGGTCGCCGCAGAGCGATGTCGGTCAGCGACAAAAAAGGGAAACACAATCTGGCAGTCGCGCACAAGTTTGTGCCGAACCTGGGGTGGCGTAATAGAAGACAGCCTTAAAAGATTTCCTCCCCCAGGTCGCTGCCTCGGTCTGTGTAGGGTAAAAAGTAGTTTTCTCCAAAAAACTGACAGTCTGGGATCTGGGCAGACCGTTTTGATGCTTTCAAGGCTGTCGTTTTCTGTTCGTCTACCAGGGGGACCTTTCTACTGTTTTTGCCTTCCTTGTGATATATGGCGTGATATACGAAAAAAGCACTTATGAAGTTATCCTCATAAGTGCCTGAAATTTATGGTGTCCCCGGCGTGAGTCGAACACGCGGCCTACTGCTTAGGAGGCAGTCGCTCTATCCATCTGAGCTACGAGGACACGAAAAGAAAGATTAGCCCTTGGGTACGAGACTGTCAAGGGTGGAAAAAGCACGAGCTGACAAGACGGCGTCATGACGCGCTACGTCGTCCGGCATAGGCGGCCGCTGCTTCATGTGCTGCACAACACCGCGTCGGCTCAGGAAATTTTTTCGATGTAGCGCACGCGAAGATGCAGATCCTTCGCGTCGGCGTTCCTTTTCTTGCCGATTTCGCCCGTGATTCTGACGGTATCCTGAGGCGTGATGTCAAGCTGACCGAACACGTGCGGAGGAATGTCTATGGTCATGGTGCCGCTCTTGTCCTGGAAAGTGTATCTGTTTTTCTCCAGATGCTTGACGATGTTGCCTTCGAGAACGCAGGTGGTCATGTCGCCGGCCTTGACGGCCGCCTGCACGGTGTTGATGAGTTTCTGGCTGTCGCTGGGGCCCCGGAATCCGGCATATGCCGAGGTCGATATCAGCAGAGCTATGGACAGGGATGCGGCCAGAACGGAAATTTTCATGCTATCCTCCGGTACAATATACGGATATGAATGTCGTTGCAGATGATGGTAGAGTATTTTTATAACGGCTGCAACAGATGAAATCTGTTTTTGTGGCATTTCAAAATATTTGAAATGCCGCAGAGTATGTCGAGCTCAGCTCGACACTATTGACGAGTGCTTAATACAAGAGCGACCGCTCGAAGAGACGTGCTCTCGGAGCGGTTGTTCTTGTCGTATCTGGGAGAATCTGTTGCGGATTTCAGACTCGGGGAGCGGCGATGCCGACCGGAAGGCGCGGTTAATCCGGCTCTGCCTGCCAAGGAATGAGGGCCTTGGCGTCTGGAAGACCGTGCGTGCGTCAGACTTCGGCGCCGACGCGCATGAGCTCAAAGGTGACGCCCTGCGGTCCGGCCACAAAGGAGCAGTTGTCGCTCGCCTTGTTGATCAGTTTGCAGCCGAATTCGTTGACGAGAGTTTCGGCCATGACGTTGGGATCGTCCACGCGGACGCCGATATGGTTGATGCCGCAGGCGGAACCGTCGGGCATGGAGGAGTCGGCAGAAATTTTCTTGAGGAAAATCTGCACGCCGGTGAGCGTGACGACGGCGCCGTCGGCTCCGCCGAATTTGCGGAAGCGGACGAATTCCGCACCGAAGGCCTTGGTCCAGAACGCAATCATGGCGTCAAGGTCGGTGCAGCAAAGATGGACATGATCGAAAGAAGTCATGGCATGCCTCGATGTTAGAGCGTTGTGACGGAGAATGGAGAAAGGATGCGCGTGAGAGGGGGGCGCTTTCCGTGTTTTGTCGTTTTGCCGTGCCCGCGTCGGCGGGAGCGGAATGTTTGCCCGGCGGGCGTATTTGGGGAAGACGCGGCGGCGTTCGTCGAGAAAGAAGACACGCCGCTTCGGAGTCTGCGACGCCTGTGGACGGTCAGACTCAGGCTCCCTCCGCCTCGTTTCCGCTGAAGGCAAGAATGCGGAAGCAGGTGGCGGGCACGAGCAGGGTTCCGTCTTCGTGGAGAATGCGGGTAGCCTTCTTGATGGCCCGGCCGGTAGTGTCGTGCGTCATGAGCACGAGGGACACGCAGTCGTCGCGGGTGGCCGCCTTCTGAATGAGCTGGGCGAAGCTGATGCCTTCCTTGGCGAACACGGTGGCGATGTCGCGCAGCACGCCGGGGGTGTCGCGCACGGTGGCGCGCACGTACCAGGGACTTTCCGCCTCGTCGGAAGGAAGAATTTCGGCGTCGGGCAGGGTGTGAACGAAGCCGGTGTTGGCTTCGGAGCTGTTCACGTCGTCGCGTCGGGCCAGGGCCAGCAGATCGCCGAGCACAGCGCTGGCCGTGGGGCGGCTGCCCGCGCCGAGGCCGTGCAGGAACAGCGAGCCGACGGCGTTGCCTTCGATGCGCACGGCGTTGTAGGCGCCGTTCACCCGGGCAAGGAGCATGGAATGATGCACGAGCGCGGGGAACACTCCGGCTTCGATTTTGCCGTTTTCGTCGCGGGCCTGACCGATGAGCTTGATGCGGTAGCCGAACTCGCGGGCGAACTGTATGTCCAGCGGATTGAGGCCGCGGATGCCCTCGATGGAGAGCTGGGAGAAATCGTAGTGGACGCCCCAGGCCAGTCGGATGAGCAGCACCAGCTTGTGGGCGGCGTCCTGACCGTCGATGTCCAGCGAGGGATCGGCTTCGGCAAGGCCGAGATCCTGCGCTTCCTTGAGCGCGGTGGGGAAGTCGAAGCCGTGGCTGTTCATTTCGGAAAGAATGTAGTTGGACGTGCCGTTCAGGATGCCCATCACCGAGGTGATGTGATTGCCGGCAAGGCTGTCGCGCAGGGTCTGAATGACGGGAATGGCGCCCGCGGAACTGGCTTCGTAGCCGAGGGCCACGTTTTTCCTTGCGGCGAGCGAGAAGATTTCCCGGCCGTATTCGGCAAGCAGCGCCTTGTTGGCCGTGACGACGGACTTGCCGTTTTCCATGGAGCGCAGAATCAGTTCCCGGGCCGTGGTAGTTCCGCCCATGAGTTCCACGACCACCTGAATGTCGGGGTCGTCGGCAAGGGACAGGGCGTTGTCGGTGAGGACGACGCCTGCGGGCAGATCGCGCTTTTTGGCGAGATTGTGGACGGCCACCGCCTTGATCGTAATTTCGCGGCCGGTTCTGCGCAGAATTTCGTCGTGATTCTTTTGCAGCATTTCCACGAGGCCGCTGCCGACCGTACCGAGGCCGGCGATACCGATGCAAAGGTTCTGAGACATGCAAGCTCCAAAGGAGGAAAGAGGTTGTGCCGGAAGTGCCGACGGCGGATTTTTCCGGTGTTGCGGGCGGTTGGCGGTTGGCGGTCCGGCCGTCCGGAGTATCCGTCGGGGGGCGGCGTGATGTCAAACGGCGCTCAAAGACGGGCGCATGTGCTTCGCCCGTCTTTGAGCGGAGGGATCAGCCTTCCTGAAGCACCTTCTTGATGCCCTGAAGGGCCTGTCTGGTGCGTTTCTGATTTTCGATGAGGGCAAAGCGCACGTATTCGTCGCCCATCTGTCCGAATCCGATGCCCGGCTGCACGGCCACGTGGCCTTTCTGCAGCAGCAGCTTGGAAAACTCCATGGAGCCCATGGCGCGGAACGGTTCGGGAATGCGGCCCCACGCGAACATGGTGGCCTTGGGCGGCGTGATGGGCCAGCCTATGCGGTTGAGGCCCGCGCAGAGCACGTCGCGGCGCTTGCGGTATTCGTCGCAGATTTTTTCCACGGCGTCGCGCGGGGCGTTGAGGCCCACGGTGGCCGCAATCTGGATGGGCTGGAAGATGCCGTAGTCGAGATAGCTCTTGATGCGGGTGAGAATGTGGACGAGGTCGCGGTTGCCGAGACAGAAGCCCATGCGCCATCCGGCCATGGAGTAGCCCTTGGTCATGGAATAGAATTCCACGCCCACGTCTTCCGCGCCCTTGGCCTGCAGGAAGCTCGGGGCCTTGTAGCCGTCGTAGCACAGATCGGCGTAGGCCATGTCGTGGATGACCCACATTTTATGTTCCTTGGCGAATTCCACGATGCGCTCGAAGAAGGGCAGATCCACGACCTGCGTGGTGGGGTTCTGCGGATAGCTGATGATGAGCAGCTTGGGCTTGGGCCAGGTCTGCTTGGTGGCGGTGAGCAGATCTTCAAAGAAGTCGCGGTCTTCGGCTACGGGAATGCGGCGCACGTCGGCCCCGCAGATGACGGGGGCGTACACGTGGATGGGATAGGTGGGATCGGGCGCGAACACGACGTCGCCGGGGTTCAGCATGGCGAGGCACAGATGGGCGAGCCCCTCCTTGGAACCGATGGTGGCTATGGCCTGCGTTTCGGGATCGAGATGCACGTCGTAGCGGCGGGCGTAGAGATCGCAGATGGCCTTGCGCAGGTTCGGAATGCCGCGGGAAACGGAATAGCGGTGATTCACGGGCTTGCGGGCCGCTTCGCACAGTTTGTCCACGATGAATTTGGGCGTCGGCAGATCGGGATTGCCCATGGACAGGTCAACAATGTCGATGTTCTGCTGGCGGAGCTGCTTCTTGATGTCTCCCACAACGGCGAAGGCGTAGGGAGGGAGACGGTCTATCCTCGAAAATTCGGGCATACTGTCCTCACAGTACGGAAAAAGCCAGGCCGGGCCGTGCGTTTTCCCGGGGCGCTGGCATGACGCTTCCGGGCTGCCTCGACGCAGTCTGAACTGCTGAGGATTACTGGCATGCCGGGCGCTTGCGCGGCATACGGCGGGGTGCAGACCTTGGACGATGCCGGGGACGCGCTGGCATGACGCGCACCCGACGGAGTCTGCCTTGATGATATTTCCTGTTTATAGTAGTACATCAAGGGAGTTGTAAAGAGGCCGGCATGAGGGCTGCCCGGCTTTTCTTTTTCTATAACAGAGCCCGTGGCGGAAAAATATGGAACAAATGGATATGCTGACCCAGGATGGCGCCGACAGCCCGGAGGAATTTTCCGGCACGCTGGAGCGCGTGGTCTTCCACAACGCGGAAAACGGCTGGACGGTATTCCGGCTCCGCGTGGAGGGACGGGAAGATCCGGTGGCCGTGGTGGGCAGCATGTCTTCGCCGCAGCCCGGCGCCCGGCTGCGCGTGAAGGGCCGCTGGATCAAGCATCCGAAGTTCGGCCGTCAGATACAGATGACCTCGTTTGAGGAAGAGCTGCCCGCCACCGAAGAGGGCATACGGCTTTTTCTCGCGTCCGGCTGCATCAAGGGCATAGGGCCGAAGTGGGCTGACCGCATCGTGGCGCACTTCGGCGCAAGCACGCTCGACGTCATGGATCACGACCCCGAGCGCATGCTCGAACTGCCCCGTTTCGGCAAAAAGCGCCTGGAAGCCATGAAGGCCTCCTGGGCGGAGCATCAGGGCATTCGCGAGCTCATGATTTTTCTTCAGCCCCACGGCGTCACGGCCGGGCTTTCGGTGCGCATCTATCGTCAGTACGGCGCGCAGGCGCTGGTCGTGGTGCGCGAGAATCCCTACCGCCTGGCCATGGACATTCACGGCATAGGCTTCACCACGGCGGACGCGCTGGCCCGCAAGCTCGGCTTCGATGAATCAAGCCCTCTGCGGGCCGAGGCAGGCGTACTGTATCTGCTCATGCGCCTCACCGAAGACGGGCACGTGTACTATCCGCGCAATCTGCTGGTGGACGAGGCCGTGCAGAAGCTCTCCATTCCCCCGGAAATGGCGGACGAGGCCGTGTCCGATCTTGAGCGCGAAGAGCGCGTGGTCATCGAGGACCTCGGCGATCACGAAGGCGTGTACCTCACGCGAAACTACATTTATGAATCGAAGATAGCCTTCTACATGCACAGACTGCTGCATTCGCCGAAGTCCGTGCACATTCCCGAGCCGAAAAAACTGGTGAAGCGGGTCATTTCCGCCATGCCCATGGAGCTTGCCGAAGAGCAGAAGCAGGCCGTCTATACGGCCGCCGCCTCCAAGGTCATGGTGCTCACCGGCGGCCCCGGCACGGGCAAGACCACCATTCTGAACGCCATCATCAAGGTGTTTCAGGAGGCAAGGGCGCGCATTCTGCTGGCCGCGCCCACGGGCCGCGCCGCCAAGCGCATGTCCGAGGCGAGCGGCATGGAGGCGCGGACCATTCATCGGCTGCTCGAATACAGTCCTTCGGAAGACGGCTTCAACCGCAACGAAAACAATCCTCTCGCGTGCGGACTGCTGGTGGTGGACGAGGCTTCCATGATGGACACCATGCTCATGTATCATCTGGTGAAGGCCGCGCCCGTGGGAGCCACGTTCATTCTGGTGGGCGACGTGAATCAGCTTCCTTCCGTGGGGCCGGGCAACGTGCTGCGCGACGTCATCGCGTCGGGCGCGGTGCCCGTGGTGGAGCTCCTGGAAGTGTTCCGTCAGGCCGCGGAAAGCGACATCATCTGCAACGCACACCTCATCAACAAGGGAGAGCTGCCGGAACTGCATCAGCGGGCGGGCCAGAAAACGGACTTCTATTTTTTCAAGCAGGACGATCCCGAGGCCGCCGCCGATCTCGTGGTGGACCTCGTGCGCGACCGCATTCCCCGCAAGTTCGGCTTTCACACGGAAGACATTCAGGTGCTCTCGCCCATGCTGCGCGGAGCCGTGGGCGTGAACAGTCTGAACCGCCGCCTTCAGGACGCCGTAAATCCGCAGCCGACCTCTCTTGTGCGGGGCGAGAGACAGTTCCGCCTGAACGACCGGGTCATGCAGGTGCGCAACAACTACGACAAGGACGTGTTCAACGGCGACACCGGAACCATCATTTATCTGGACGCTGAGGAGCGCGAAGTGACCGTGCGCTTCGACGACCGCAACGTGAACTATCTCTGGGAGGAAATGGACGAGCTTGTTCCGGCCTACGCCATTTCCATTCACAAGTCGCAGGGCGGCGAGTATCCGGTGGTGGTCATTCCGCTCATGATGCAGCATTTCATGCTTCTGCAGCGCAACCTGGTGTACACCGCGGTGACGCGCGGACGCAAAATGGTGGTGCTGGTGGGCGAGTGGAGGGCGCTGGCCATAGCGGTGAAGAACAATCACATCCGCAGACGTTATACCTGGCTGGCGCATCGGCTGGCCGGCAGCGAAGGATCGGTGCATGCCGACATGCTGCCCGAAGTGGGCTCTTCCTCCGGACGCCGCGCGGGAAAGGACGTGAAAACATCATGACAGTGACGTACGATTGGAAAAAGAGCATGTTCGGCGCAAGAGCCGCGCTGCTGTGCCTTGTGCTTTCCGGAGCGGTGGCCGCTGCGGGCTGCGCGCCGCAGCCGAAGATGCCAGTGCAGCCGCAGAACGCCGCAGGCGAGGTGCGGGACGTGAACGTGATTCCCCAGAATCTGGCGCTCTTTGCCGGGCAGGCCGGAGGCAACGCGCTTCTGCGCTCGCAGGCGGCAGCGGATGAGGACATGCAGGCCTTCCGCCGGAGATTCTTTGCGCCCTGGGATTCGGGCAAACTTTCGCGCGCCACGCTGCGCGAGTTCGAGGCCGTGCTGAACTGGTCGCCCGGCAAGCGCGGATATGCGGAAAATCTGCGTCCGTGGAGCGATG
This sequence comes from uncultured Mailhella sp., assembly GCF_963931295.1. Lineage (NCBI taxonomy): Bacteria > Pseudomonadati > Thermodesulfobacteriota > Desulfovibrionia > Desulfovibrionales > Desulfovibrionaceae > Mailhella > uncultured Mailhella sp. The sequence goes on from NZ_OZ007001.1 coordinate 2,851,206, forward strand.
CGGCCTGGGAAAGGATGCGTTACAACGCCGCGCTGGACGAGGCGTCCGGGCCGGGACGTCCGGCCATTGCCGTGAGGACTGCGGATCTTCGCCTGGCTCCCACCGTGAAGCCCCGGTTCGCCCGTGTGGAAGGCGCTGGGCAGGGCTGGCCCTTCGACGATTTTCAGCAGAGCTCCGTGGCCGTGGGCACGCCGCTCATGGCGTATCACGCGAGCCGCGACGACGCGTGGCTTCTGGTGCAGAGTCCCATGGCCTGGGGCTGGGTGCAGGCGGACAGCGTGGCCTTTGCCGACGAGTCCTTCTGCGCTTTGTGGAAGAGCGCGCCGCTGGAAGCCGTGGTTCGGGAAGGCGTTTCCCTGCAAAACGGCAGCGCGTTTCTTGCGCTTGCGAACATCGGCACGGTGCTCCCCGTTGAGGGCGGACGGACGCTGGTTCCGGCGCGCGGCTCCGACGCTTCGGCAAAGATTGTTTCCGTAGTTCTGGAGCCCGGCGCGGCGCTGCCCATGCCGCAGCCGCTCACTGCGCAGGCCGTGGCCGTCATTGGCGACCGCATGATGGGAGAAAATTATGGCTGGGGCGGCATGTACGGCAACAGGGACTGCTCTGCCATGATGCGCGACCTGTTCGCGCCTTTCGGCATCTGGCTGCCCCGCAATTCCGCAGCGCAGGCCAAATTCGGCGATCTTCACAGCCTTCAGGGCATGAGCGCCTCCGCCAAGATCGAGGCCATCGAGCGCGGAGCGGAACCGTTCCGCACGCTGCTCTGGCTGCCCGGACACATCGGACTCTACGTGGGGCGCTTTGAAGGGCAGCCCGTGTTCTTCCACGACATCTGGGGCGTTCGCAGCCGGCTGCGCGACGGACGCGAAGGACGCATTATTCTCGGCAGGGCCGTGATTACCGGCGTGCGGCCCGGCAGCGAGAGAAGCGACGTGGATCCCAAGGGGCTGCTCATCGAAAGGATGCGCGGCTACTCCATCATCGGCGGACGGTAGGCATGGAAAAGACGTTTAAATTTTATACCATTACCTACGGCTGCCGTGTGAACCAGTACGAAACGCAGGCCATCCGCGAATGGTGGCAGAGTCTCGGCGGCTCGGAAATCGACGATCCGGCCGAGGCGGACGTGGTGCTGGTGGATTCCTGCGCCGTGACGGCGCAGGCCGTGAGCGACGCCAGACAGATGACGCGCAAAATAGGCCGTCTCAATCCGCAGGCGCGCATTTTTGCCGCAGGCTGCGCGTCTTCGGCGGAACCCGCCGACTTTGCGCTGCCGGGCGTGGCCGCCGTGATTCCGCAGAAGGACAAGTTCGTGCTTTTGCGCGGCCATCCCCTGGACATGACCGACTTCACCGTGCCGGAAGAGGGGAGACCGCGCTTTGCGCCGTTTTCCATCAGTTCGTTCCGGCGGGCAAGACCCGTGGTCAAGGTGCAGGACGGCTGTTCACAGGGCTGCGCCTACTGCATCATTCCGCTCACGCGCGGCCCGGCGCGCAGCCGCTCCGTGGACGACATTCTGGCCGAAACGCGGCGTCTTCTGGAGGCCGGATACCGGGAAATCATGATTTCCGGCGTGAATCTGCGTCAGTTCCACGCGGACGGGCAGGACGGCCGCAATTTCTGGACGCTGCTGCAACGTATGGACGCGGAATTTTCGCCGGAATGGCAGGGAAGGGCTCGTTTTCGCCTGAGCTCGCTTGATCCGGCGCAGGTGACGGACGAAGCCTGTCTGGAAACGCTGGAAGGCTGCCGCATGGTGTGTCCGCATCTGCACCTGTCGCTGCAGAGCGGAAGCATGGCCGTGCTTCAGCGCATGGGGCGTTCGCCCTATTCTCCGCAGAGCGTGGCCGAGGCCGTGGAAAAGATGCGTCGTTTCTGGCCGGTGATGGGGCTCGGCGCAGACATTCTCATGGGCTTTCCCGGCGAGACCGAGGAAGAGACGGAGGAAACGCTGGACATGCTGCGCGCTCTGCCCATGACCTACGCCCACGTGTTTCCCTATTCCGAGCGCCCCGGCACCCGCGCCGCGGCGTTGAAGCAGCTGCCCAAAAAGGTGCGCCAGCAGCACGCGGCGAGAGTACGCTCGCTCATGGCGGAAAAGCACGCGCGCTTTCTTGAGGAGCAGCTTGCGCAGCCCGTCATGCGGGTGGCCTTCGACAGCGCCGACGCCCGCCACGGAAACAATGAATGGTACGCCGACTGCCGCATGGAAGACGAAGTTGTGGCGCGCAGAGGCGATCATGAGCTTGTCTGCGCGCAGCCCGTGCGCGTGGAAGGAAATTTGATTATCGTACGCCCCGCAGGGGAAGAAAACCTCACGACCTACCCTTCAGGAGAATGATATGCCGCTTCGCAGCATGACGGGCTTCGGCCGTTTTCAGCAGGACAACGGCGACGTGGTCCAGACTTGGGAGATCCGCAGCGTCAACAGCCGTTTCCTCGACCTCAAGTGGAAGCTTCCGCCGCAGGCCCGCAACATGGAGGCCCGCTTTGAAAAGATCGTGCGTCGCTTCGCCTCGCGCGGGCGCGTGGAAATTTCGCTGAATCTGCAGTTTTCCGGCGTTTCGCGCGTGAGCTTCGACGCGGCGCAGGCGTCGGCCATGCTGGATGCGGTGAAGGCCTTCGCTTCGTCGCGCGGAGACATCTTCGACGTGGATTACATGGCGCTCATGCAGCTTTCGCCGCTCTGGACGTCGGGTGGGGAAGAAGACGAGGCGCTGTTCGACGCGCTGGCCGCCGGGCTTGAAGGCGCGCTTGCGGACTGGAACGAGGCCCGCGAGACCGAGGCCGTGGCGCTTGCGCGTGATCTGGAAGCCAGATTCAGCCGCATGGCGGAGTGGATTTCGGCCATTGAGGAACGGGCTCCCGAGGTCAAGGCCGCCCGTTTCGAGCAGGTGCGCGAACGTCTTACAGACATGCTGAACTCGCTCGGCGGAGAACTTGAGGAAAACCGTTTTCTTCAGGAAGTGGTCATTCTGGCCGACAAGCTTGACGTGACGGAAGAACTCATTCGTCTGCATTCCCATCTCGTGCGTCTGGCCTCGCTCATGGAGAGCGGCGAAGACGCGGGGCGCAAGCTGGACTTCACGCTTCAGGAGAGTTTCCGCGAGATCAACACCTGCGGCAACAAGATTCAGGACGCGCAGGTCTCCCGCATCGTGGTGGACTGCAAGAACGAGCTTGAGAAGTGCCGCGAACAGGTGCAGAACCTGGAGTAGTCATGGCGCGTCAGCAGCTTGTCAACGTAGGGTTCGGCAACTATGTTCTGGCTTCCCGCGTGGTGGCCATTGTGAACCCTCTTTCCTCGCCCATGCGACGTCTGCGCGACGACGCCCGTGCCGAAGGGCGTCTGGTGGACGTTTCCCAGGGGCGCAAGACCAGAGCCATTCTGGTTACTGATTCCAATCATGTCATACTTTCCGCCATTTCCGCGGACACGCTCGGACAGCGCTTTGCGTCGCAGAGCGGCGCGGACGGCTCCGATGATGAAGTTGAGGATGATATATGAAGACTGATTTCGGCCCCCGCCGCGGCCTGCCTTTTGTCATATGCGCGCCTTCCGGCACGGGAAAGACCACGCTCGTGAGCCGCCTGACCGCAGAGTTTCCCCTGGAGTTTTCCATTTCCTGCACGACCAGAGCCCCCCGCGGCACCGAGAAGGACTGCGTGGACTACATTTTCCTTGATCGGGAAACGTTCGTGAAGCGCAGGGAAGAGGGGTATTTTGCCGAATGGGCCGAGGTTCACGGCAATTTTTACGGCACGCCGCTCCAGCCCGTGCGCGACCGTCTGGCCCTCGGCAAGGACATGCTGTTCGACATCGACGTGCAGGGCGCGGCACAGCTTTCCCTTTCTCTGCCCGAAGCGCGTTTCGTGTTCATTCTGCCGCCGTCCATGGACGAGCTGGAACGACGCCTGCGCGGCCGCGGCACCGACAGCGAGGAAGCCATACGCATCCGCCTGTCCAACGCGCGCACGGAAATCATGAGCAGTCACTGGTTCGACGCCATCATCGTGAACGACGATCTCGAAAAGGCCTACGATCAGCTCCGTTCCTTTTATCTGGCATCCACATTGCAGCCTTCGCTCAAGCCTCAGCTCGCGCGGAGCATCTGCGGCGCGTAGGCCGCCGGCGGAGCCGGAAAGACGCGTCGAGCCTGCGAAAGCGTTTGCGGCAGGAGCGCCGCGGGCGCGGCGGAAAAGCTGATTTGCCGTGAAATGGACGCACTCCGACCTGAGGGGCGGCACGTTTGTGTCCCCGGCCGGCGTTTCGTCCGACTGGACGAGGCGATTCGGAGGCTCGGAGCGCTGTTTCGGCAACTTCGGGGCGCGCTCAAAAGACTGAGCGTGGCAGTCGCTGCGCTGAACTGCGCGTCGGGGGCCGGGCGTCGCCCAGGCGGGGCGGCGTGCTTCGGGGCGCAGCGCGTTTTGCGGCAACGAGGTTCCGTCGTGCTCTGCTCGGCCGTTTCGGAACATTTCGTCATGAATCATGAGCCCGCCGCATGACGGGCGCGTTCGTCCTCCGTTTGAGGACTCATCATATTATCGCGGGAGAGATCGGTATAGCACGACGACGCCCGGCAGAGTGGACAGCCTATGAGCAAAAACTGGATATTCCGTACACGCAGGGACGGCGCGTCCGTTCCGGTTTCCTTTTACGATGCGGCCGAACGCTGCGGCATTTCTCCCCGTCTGGCGGAGCTGCTCTGGCTGCGCGGCGTCGAGCGACCGGATCAACTGTCGGAATATCTTTCTCCCGGGCTTCGTCACCTGGCCAGGCCGGAACTGTGGCCCGGCATGAAAAAGGCCGCGCAGGTGCTGGCCGACGGGCTTCGCGCAGGAAAAAAGCTGGCCATCTGGGGCGATTACGACGCCGACGGCGTGACCAGCACTGCGCTGGTGCTGCAGGTGCTCGGGCATCACGGCTTTGAGGCGCTGTGGCATCTGCCCGACAGGCGGGAAGAAGGCTACGGCATGAACGCGAAGGGCGTGGAGAAGCTCGCGGAGCAGGGCGCGTCCATGCTGCTCACCGTGGACTGCGGCATTTCCGACAGATCGGCCATTGCGAGGGCCCGCGAACTCGGCATGGACGTGGTGGTGGCCGACCATCACCTTCCGCCCGAGGAGCTTCCCGACGCCACGGTGCTGTGCAATCCCAAGCTGGCGGACTGCCCATGCGCGTCTCTGGCGGGCGTGGGGGTGACGTTCTTTCTCATGGCGGAACTCAACGCGCGTCTGACCGAAGCGGGAGCGCCGCGCATGGACATGCGCCGCACGCTGGATCTGGTGGCGCTCGGCACGCTGGCTGATCTCGTGGAGCTTGAGGGGCAGAACCGCATACTGGTGAAGAACGGACTGCTCGTGCTGGCCGAAGCCAGAAGGCCGGGCATTTCCGAACTCAAGGTGGTGAGCGGCTACGCGCCGCTTGCCAGTCTCGGCGCGGGGCAGGTGATATTCAGCCTTGCGCCGCGCATCAATGCGGCCGGACGCGTGGCCTCGGCGGAAACGGCGCTTGCGCTGCTGTGCGCGAAGGACGCCGACAGCGCGGCGGATCTCGCCCGCACGCTGGACGGGTACAATACCCAGCGCCGTCAGGAAGAGGAACGCATTACCGAAGAAGCCATGACGCAGGCCGAGGCGGCGCTGAACGAACCGGCGCTGGTCATTGCCGGGCGGGACTGGAATCAGGGCGTCATCGGCATTGTGGCGTCGCGCCTGGTGGAAAAGTACCACAAGCCCACGCTGGTGCTGTGCGCCGACGGCGACACGCTCAAGGGGTCGGGGCGCTCCATCAGCGGCTTTGATCTGCACGCGGGGCTTGCCCGGTGCGCGGAAGAGCTGCTGACCTTCGGCGGTCACCGCATGGCCGCAGGCGTGCGCGTGCTGCCGGAAAAGCTGGACGCGTTTCGCAGGCGCTTCACGAGCGTGGTTCGGGAGGAGCTCGGCAGCGATCCTGTTCCCGCGGTGCAGCTCATCGACGGCGAGCTTGACTTCAAGGCGGCCACGAACTTCATTTTCCTCAAAGAACTGGAAATGATGCAGCCCTTCGGCGTGGGAAATCCCGAGCCGGTGTTCCAGTCGCCGCCGCTTCTGGTGAAACGGCGCAGACTGTTCGGCCCGCAGAAGAATCATGTGCTTCTTGAGCTGACCGACGAGAGCTGCGACATCACGCTTCAGGCCAAGGCCTGGCGGCAGGCGGAGCTGTTTCCGGCCGATCTGGAAGGGCGGCGCATCGTGCTGGCCTACAGCCCGGGCATAGACATGTACAACGGCGCGGCCAGCGTGGACGTGCGGATCAAGGATTGGAAACTGGCCTGAGTGCGCGGGACAGACGTTGGATTTGCGCGCGCTCCGGCTCTGCCGGAGCAGAACGCGGACGCCTCTGCGGTCCGGAAGCCTGACCGGTGTGTGGCGGAAATTGTCCGGGAGTCGGAGCCGAGCTGCGGTATCCATCGTCCGGGAGATTGGACTGGAGGGAAGGCACCTGGCGTCGGCATTGCGCGTCTGTTGTGCGTCTTTGTGGGATGCGGCCACGGCTGGCAGAGCACAATCCTTGCGTTGTGGAATGGGTTTGAAAATTAATTTCAACAACTGGCGAAAACAACAGTGATTTCTCGGCGTCGTTTCGCAGGGCGGCCCGGAGAACAGCGTGGGGAAAGAACGGCGCGAGGGAAGAGTAGCGGCACGGAGCGCCGTGCCGCGGGGGAGTCGGGCTTCTCTCTGCGTTGAGGCGGACTCCCCGGAGCGGACCGGATCCGGCAGTGTCGCTGGCAAGATGGCTGCGGCTCATCCGTGGGATCGTCTCGGCGCGTAAGACGCGCCGAGTGAGCGGCAGGCCGAGAGCACAGTGGACGCGCGTCCTTGCGGAATATGCCGACGTTTCAGCCAAGGAGGCGTTTCAGGCGCGGAAGGCCGAACCCCATGCCCGCAAGCCGACTGCCGCGCATGCCGGATCCCGGAAAAGGCGTGTTCTGGACTTTTGCGTGGCTTCTCTCCGAAACGCAGGGCGCAGAATGCCGCGGGCTCACGCAGAAAGACGCGTTGCCGGATAAAAAAGGCTCCCGCCGGAGCAGGAGCCTTTCGGAATGCCGGTGGTCGGGTGCTTAGTCGCGCACGCCGTGGAACTCGATGTTGGTGATTTCGTAGGTCACGCGGCCGCGGGGAATGTCGATGGTGACCTCGTCGCCCACCTCGTGACCGAGCAGAGCGCGGCCCACGGGGGAGTTGATGGAGATGGAGCCCTTGGCGAAGTCGGCTTCGTCGGGACCGAGCAGGGTGAACTGACGTTCCTCGTCGGTGTCCACATCGACCACATGCACGGTGGCGCCGAAAATGATCTTGTCGCTGTGGATCGTATCAAGGTCGATGACAGTGTACTGCGGAAGCTGGGACTCGATGTAGTTGATGCGGGCTTCCAGAAAACCCTGGCGTTCACGGGCCGCGTCATAGCCGGCGTTTTCCTTCAGGTCGCCTTCTTCACGGGCCTCCTTGATGGCCTGAATGACGATAGGCCGCTCCTTTTTGAGCGCTTCGAGTTCTTTTTCCAGCTTTTTGTAGCCCTGTACGGAAATAGGCGTGCTCATGGCAGGTACCTTCAAACAAAAGTGATATGCAAAAAAAAGAGGCCCAACTTCTTGAAAGAGAGGTTGTCACTTCCAGAAAAGCGGGGCATCAGGAAATGCTTTCTTTGCAATATAGGCCCGGCGGATTGTGAAGTCAACCCCGAAGCCGCTTTTCGGGCGTTCCGCGGGACGGCGAGGGCCGCAGAAGACTTTTGGGCGGGGCGGCGTTGTCGTCGGGCCCCGGGGATTTTATGCTGGACAAGTTGTCGTGCTTCTGCGAGAATGAAAGTTCTATTGTTCTGTTGCCCGGCTCCTTCCGGGCGATAAAAAACTTCATGGAACTGCTATGGCAAACGATAATCAGCCGGACAAAGTCATTTATTCGATGAACCGCGTGACCAAGCGTCATGGTCAGCGGGAAGTCCTCAAGGATATTTCGCTCGGCTACTTCTACGGCGCGAAGATCGGCGTGCTCGGCCTGAACGGCGCGGGCAAGTCCTCGCTGCTCAAGATCATGGCCGGTGTGGACAAGGCCTTCGATGGCGACGTGGTGGTCGCGCCGGGCTACACCATCGGGTACCTTGAGCAGGAACCTCTGGTGGACGAAACGCGCACCGTGCGCGAAGTGGTGGAAGAGGGCGTGCAGGAAGTCGTGGATCTTGTGAAGGAATTCAACGAGATCAACGAGAAGTTCGCCGACCCCGACGCGGACATGGACGCGCTCATTGAGCGTCAGGCCAAGGTGCAGGAGAAGATGGACGCCCTGAATGCGTGGGATCTGGATTCCCGGCTGGAAATGGCCATGGATGCGCTGCGCTGTCCGCCCGGCGACACTCCCGTGTCGGTGGTGTCCGGCGGCGAACGCCGTCGCGTGGCCCTGTGCCGTCTGCTGCTTCAGAATCCCGACATTCTTCTGCTCGACGAACCGACCAACCATCTGGACGCCGAATCCGTGGCGTGGCTGGAACGGTATCTGCAGAGCTTCCCCGGCACGGTCATCGCCGTGACTCACGACCGTTATTTTCTCGATCACGTGGCCGGCTGGATTCTGGAACTCGATCGCGGCCGCGGCATTCCGTGGAAGGGCAACTATTCCTCCTGGCTGGAACAGAAGGAAAAGCGTCTCGCCCTTGAGGAAAAGGCCGACAACGAACGTCGCAAGACGCTCGCTCGCGAACTGGAATGGATTCACATGTCGCCCAAGGGACGTCACGCCAAGGGCAAGGCGCGCATCAACGCCTACGAGGCCATGCTGAGCCACGAGAGCGAGCGCCTCGCGCCCGATCTGGAAATCTACATTCCGCCGGGACCGCGCCTCGGCAAGTCGGTCATCGAGGCGAAGGATCTGTGCAAGAGCATGGGCGACAAGGTGCTTGTGGAAAACGCGAACTTCCTTGTGCAGCCCGGCGCCATCGTGGGCATCATCGGCCCCAACGGCGCGGGCAAGACCACGCTGTTCAGAATGCTTGTGGGCGAGGAAAAGCCCGATTCCGGCACGCTCAATATCGGCGAAACCGTGAAGTTCGGCTATGTCGATCAGAACCGCGCTTCGCTGGAACCCGGCAAGACCGTGTACGAGATCATCAGCGGCGGCAACGACTTCATCAAGCTCGGCGGCCGCGAAGTGAACGCCCGCGCCTACTGCTCGCGCTTCAACTTCCAGGGCGGCGATCAGCAGAAGAAGGTGGACGTGCTTTCCGGCGGCGAGCGCAACCGCGTGCATCTGGCCTGCATGCTCAAGTCCGGGGCCAACGTGCTGCTGCTCGACGAACCCACCAACGACATCGACGTGAACACCATGCGCGCCCTTGAAGACGCGCTGGAGAACTTCGCCGGATGCGTGCTCGTCATCAGCCACGACCGCTGGTTCCTCGACCGTATCGCCACCCACATTCTCGCCTTTGAGGATGAGGGACAGGTCACGTTCTTTGAAGGCAACTTCTCCGAATACGAGGAGGATCGCCGCAAGAGACTCGGCAAGGACGCGGACACCCCGCACCGCATGAAGTACCGCAGGCTCACGCGTCAGTAGTTTGCGGCGCGGCGGCAACGCGCATCATGAATACAGGGAGGCAGTCTTCGGGCTGCCTTCTTTCGTTAAGCCGTCAGGCAGCTGTGGAAGTGGAAGCGACCGAAACTGAAAAGCACCCGTTTTATGGAGCGACTTCGTCATCGGCAGAGAAGACGGACGCGGGCGGGCATGCAGGGCGGAAGGGGCAGTCTCCCTTCGCCTGCGGAGGGCATGAGGCACGGCGCTGAAAACATGCGCCCTGCTCGCCGGGCGTCACGCGGTCGCACTGCCGGGCCTCGTTCGTGGTCGAATGCTGGTAAAATTCTGGCCCTGCGCGCGTCAGAAAGGCGTTTTGCCGGAAAAGTCGGGAATTCTGCCGGAAGCGGTCTCCGCGCCGCAGGCAGGATGCCGTGCGCCGGGGAAGATCGACGCGGGACGCTTCGCCGCTTCGTTCTTTCCCGAAAATCCGGGTTCTGTGCGTACACGTTTTTTGTCGGCAGGCGGGGCAGGGGGGGAAAAACGCGCAGTCCCGCCTCACGGGAACAAAAAAGGAGGGGAAACATCCCCTCCCTTTCCATGCAAGGCATAAGAGCGCCGGGCGGCGCGTCGGATCAGCCGCCGAGCTTTCCGCGGTAGGACGGCTTCTGCGGCGCGACGGGTTCCGCGCAGCGCAGCGTGAGCAGCGTGATTTCTGCGCCCACGCCGAGACGCATGGGAACGTAGCCCCACATGCCCGTGCCGGGGCTGACGTAGAGCGACATGGAGCCCGTTCTGTAGAGCCCGGAGCGGAAACCGCTGTTCAGGCGGGAAACCAGCGGGAAGAGGAAGAAGAACTGTCCGCCGTGGGTGTGGCCGGAAAGCTGAAGGTGACAGCCGAGGGCGGCGTTCTGTTCGGCGTGGCCGGGCCGGTGGGACATGAGAATGCGCAGCCCCTTGCCCGCGCCTTCCAGGGCCTTTCGCGTATCGGGGGCGCCCATGGACTCGTCGAGACTGCGGAAGAGCACGGCGCAGGGATCGGTGACGCCCGCGATGACCACGTTTCTGCCGTTGACCGTGTATTCCTTGTGCTCGTTGAGCAGCACGGTGAGTCCCCAGTCGCGCCAGGTTTTCACCCAGGCGCGCAGGCCGGAGTAATAGTCGTGATTGCCCACGCTGAGGGCCACGCCGTAGCGGGCCTTCAAGTCGGTGACGGGGCGAAGCAGATTGCCTATGCGCTCGGGCTTGCCGTCGGCAAGATCGCCGGTGATGAGAATGAAGTCCGGGTTGAGCGCGTTGGTGCGGCGCACGACTTCTTTGAGCCATGTTCCGGTGAAGGTGGAGCCGATGTGCAGGTCGCTCAGATGCGCGATGGTCAGACCTTCGAGATCCTGCGGCAGACCCGGCAGGGGCACGTCCACCTTTTTGACGCCGGGCACGGTCAGGGCGCGGGCCATGCCCACGGCGGCGGCCGCAATGCTGGCCGCAAGCATGACGAGTTCGGCGGGCACGGAGAGCAGCACGGAGAACACGGCGTTTTTGATGCCGTACACGTCGGGCGCAAAGAGGAAGACGACGAAGGTCGTCAGCAGAATGGCGTCGCGCAGCAGAACGAACCACGAGAGCACCATGAAGGAGGATGAGATGAAGCCTCCGGCCCGCACCAGCGCAAACGGCAGATCCGGTCGCCAGGTGATGAGTACGCGCATGCCCGTAATGGTCTGGGAAACGATGAGAAGCAGAATGGTGAGCGGAATTCTCCAGCTCATGGGAACAGGATCGTGCCAGAGCAGACTGAACGACATGTAGGCGGCTGCGGCGAGCATGAGAGAGGTGCTTGAGGCGAAGAACATGCGGTTGCGGGCGTAATCGGCCATAGATATGTCCTTGACGTGCTGAGATGAAAAAGCGTTTTTCTGCGTGGGGCGCTCCGGCCGGGCGCGGAAGTCCCGGCCCGGGCGAAACGGCGGAACTCCTATTTGACGGCGATGTATTTTTCCATGGCCTGCGCGGAGCAGGTCTGTCCCCGCCAGAAGGCGGAGGCCCAGAGGATGAGCACCGAGGCCTGCGCGTCGTCGAGCTGCCGGAACTTTGTTTCGAGATTGCGCGGACTGCTGCCGTGCTTCTGATACAGTTCTTTTCTGTCGCAGTGCTCCAGCACATGAATGAGCAGATGCGTGAGCCGCAGATGCGAGGTGTCGATGACGATGTTCTTGTGGGCGTCGATGATGGTCTTGAGCTCGGCGGGAGTGAAGAGCGATTTCAGCGCGCTCACGGTGCTGAACCAGGCGTCGATGGTCCAGGGCAGCATGAATTCCGCGCCTGCCGTGCGGCTGCGGAAATGCTCTCTGATCCACACGTCCTGTTCGTCGGAAGGGGTGCGTCCGTAATGGAACATGGTTTCTCCGAAAGGCTAGAAGGGGCGGGTGTAGGCGATGTCGCCGAATTCGAGGGACGGATCTTCCGCGCACGGCAGCAGCGGGCGTCGACCTTCCTTCCAGTCGCGGAAGTGACCGATGATGCGCGCGTGGTCGAAGCACAGCGGTTCGGGAAGCGCGTCCAGCGGATAGAAGGCGGCGTCGGCGGCGTCGTCTCCGGCAAGAAGCTGTTCGGGGTGATCGCTGCGGCCCACGAACACGGTGGTGAGCGTGTGGCAGCGCATGTCGCGCAGCGGCCAGGAATACACGCCGAGCACGCCTTCCAAAGTGACGTCGAGGCCGGTTTCTTCCTTCATTTCGCGCACGGCGGCGTGTTCTGCGCTTTCGCCTTCTTCAATGAAGCCTCCGGGCAGGGCCATGCCGAGGGGCGGATTTTTGCGGCGGACGAGCACAATGCCGCGCGCATCGTCGTGAATGACGACGTCGGCGGTGGGATACGGATTGCTGTAGCGGACCACAAGCGTTCCGCAGGACGGGCAGTAGCGGGGATGATTCATGCGCGAACCTCGGTGAGGGATGAAGACAGAAGGGAAAATCCGGCCTGTTCGAGCTCGGAAAGGGGCAGGGCTCCCTTGCGGATCACGCGCAGACGGCGTCCGCCTTCGGGAGCCACGATGGTGCTGGCTTCGCCGCCGCCGGGCGCGGGGGGCTCGTCGAGCACGCCGTCTTCGTCGGGGCGCAGGGAGCGGAGCAGATCGGGGTCAAGATCGGCCGCACGGGTGACGGCCGGTCGGCCGCTGATGTTGGCGCTGCTCGAAACAACGGGAAAGCCGCAGGCGAGCGCCAGGGCGCGGGCGACGGGGTGGGAGCTCACCCTTGCGGCAATGTGTCCGGTGCCGCCGGTAAGCGCTTCGGGAAGGCCTGATGCGGCGGGCAGAAGCAGCGTCAGCGGGCCGGGCCAGAAGGCGGACAGCGCGGCCACGTCGTCGGCAAGATCCGGGCCGGGGCAGGCGACGAGTTCGAGCTGCTCGCGACTGCCGAGAATGACGGGCAGCGGCATGGACAGCGACCGTTTTTTATAGTGGAACACGCGCAGCACGGCATCGTCGTTGTCGGCGCGGCAGCCGATGCCGAAAAAGGTTTCCGTGGGATAGAGAAGCACGCCGCCGAGATTCATGCGGCGGGCCGCTTCCTGAAGGGGTAGATTCACGCCTGCCTCCCTGGGCAAAAATAAAGCTCTGAGCGCGGCGCTTGATCCGTACGTCGGACGGAACGCCTTGCCGCCGGACGGCGCAGCCGAAGGACTGCGGGCGGAGAGCCGCGCTCGGGAAGAATCCGGGCGGACTCTTCTCTTCTTTCCCATACCTGTTCCCATGACGACTTGCAAGCAAGGCCGGATGAAGAAATTCGGAAAGACGGGAGACATGGACTGGAGTCGGACTCGCAAAAGAGGCGGCGCGCATTGCAGTCGAACGGAGTGCCGGATGCGTGCCGGCGGCGTTCGGATGCAGAGAAACCCTCGTCTGCGCCGGGCTTGTGCAACAAGAAAGCGTTTGGAGCAAGTCAAACGTCGTGGGGCGCTGCGGGGCGGCGCGGCGGCGGGAAGGCCGGAGGAAAGCGGGCCCAGGAAAAACGAAGAGCCTCCGCCGGGAAGGCGAAGGCCCTTTTCAAGCGCCGTCCGCAACGGCGCGGACTCTGACGCGCTACTTTACCGTGGCGATTTCGCCGTGCTCGAAGCAGTAGGGAGAAAGCTCGTTGCCGAGACCCGGCAGATCGGGGATGGCGAAGCGGCCGTTGACCGGCTGATAGTCGTGAATGCAGAGCTTGCGGTTGTAGTCGTAGCGGCAGTACACGTGCTGTTCGTGAATGGTGAAGTTGGGAATGGCGGCCTCAAGATGCAGCGCCGCGGCGGTGGAGAGCGGGGAGGCGCACACGTGGGCCTGCACGCCTGCGTCGTAGATGTGGGCGAGGTCGCAGATTTTCTTGGCTTCCGTGATGCCGCCGCAGTTGCCGATGTCGGGCTGGATGAGCTGGATGGATCCGTCTTCAAAATAGGGAGCGTAGCCCCAGCGGGTGTAGATGCGCTCGCCCTGGCTGATGGGCACGGACACGCGCTCCGCCACGAACTTGTTCATTTTCGGCGTGGGGGTGCAGGGTTCCTCGAAGTAGAGCACGCGGTATTCTTCCGCGAGGCGTCCGAGCTGCACCGCGCCCTGCGCGTCGATGTAGGAGTGGTTTTCCATGATGATGTCCACGCCGTCGCCCACGGCTTCGCGCACGGCCGCGAGGCGGCGCTTTATCATGTCGTAGTTCTTGGGCGTGAGAATGCGGGTGGTTTCCTCGGCGTTCAGGCGGTGTCCGTCTTCGGCAAAGGTGAAGAAGTCTATTTTGATGGCGTCGTAGCCTTCGCTTACGGCCTTGAGCGCGTTGGCGACGTAGTCTTTCACGGAAACGGCGGGAATCTTCTTCTCGTCCCAGCCGAACTGCAGCTGCGAGGCGTAGCAGCGCAGGCTGTCCCGCATCTTGCCGCCCAGCAGCTTATACACGGGCGCGTTGAAGTATTTGCCCTTGATGTCCCACAGCGCCGTGTCGATGGCCGATATGGCGGAGAATACCACCGGGCCGCCGTTCTGTCCCCAGAAGGAGGACTTGTACAGTTTCTCCCAGATGACTTCGTTGTCCAGCGGATCCATGCCGAGAACGCTTTTGGAAAAGTCCTGAAGCATGCCGAAGGCGGCTCTGTGTGCGTTGCCGTAGGCGAGCGCGGCCTCGCCGTCGCCGTAGATGCCGGCGTCGGTGTAGACGCGGCAGAGTATGGGGGCCCAGCCGGGATTGTCCGCAGGCCTCATGTTCATGAGAATGACGTCAACCTTGGTGATTTTCATGGGATCAGCCTCCAGAGGCGGAATCAGTGTATCGTCCACTTGAGCAGACGGTTTTTGGCTTTTTCAAAACACTGCATGACTATGACGAGCACGATGACCATGAACACGAAGCCGCACCAGGCTTCGGCATAGAGGCCGTACTCGGTGTACTTTTTGACGTAGTAGCCCATGCCGTATTCCGCGCCGTACATTTCGGCATAGACGAGCACCAGGAAGGAGCCTCGCAGCGAGGTGATGAAGCCGGAGAGGATGGAGGGCATGGCTGCGGGAAGAATGACCTTGCGCATTCTCTTGAAGCCCGTGAGTTCGAGGGTGGCGGCGTTGTCGAGATAGCGCTTGTCGATGGTCATGATGCCGTTGATGGTGGCAAAGAGCGTGGCCCAGATGGTGTTGTACACCACGAGAAAGAGCGAGGCCGCGCGGAAGTTGGGAGCGATGAGCAGCGCAAAGGGCGACATGAGGATGGCCGGAATGACGCTGATGGAATAGATGACCGGATGAATGACTTCCCGGAATTTCTTGTGCATGCCCATGAGCGTGCCGAGGCCGAGGGCAATGGCCACGGCGATGACGATGGAGGGAATCATGAGCTGGAAGGAATAGAGCATGTTGATGAACAGAGTCTTCCAGTCCTTGAGGAATGCGGCCGCGATTTCTCCGGTGGGAGGAAAGAGAAAGGCGTTGAAGGATTTCGTGTCCGCAATGTATTTGTAGCCGAGAACGATGCCTATATAGATGAGAATGGTGATCCAGTATTTTCGCAGGAACGTGACGAGCCTGACCATGGGCGCTCCTTGAAAGGCAAGGGGCCGTCGCTTTGCAGCGGCGGCCCGGCGGGTTAGAAGTTGTTGGCCTTGAAGAACGCCAGGCGCTCGTCGTAGAACTTGGGATCTTCGTTGTAGCGCTCCGCGATCAGTTCATCGAGGGCGGCCTTGTAGAGATCGACGTTGATGTGGGCGTCGAGGTCGTAGTTCTTGGCGCTTTCGGGCAAAAATCCGGTGTCCATCATGATTTTCCAGGTGGCCTTCACGGCGTTGCGCACGGGGTCCACGCTGGGGCGGTAGTTGGGATTCTTGAGGTACGCGGCCACGAAGTCTTCATCGGCGTGCAGTTCCTTGGCGAGAATCTTCACGCTTTCGTCGGGATGGGCGAGCAGATACTGTTCGGAACGGATGAGCGCCTTGAGCAGAAGTTTGACCGTTTTGGGATTGGCCCTGACGAAGTCGCTGTTCATGTTCATGCGGCAGCAGCCGTAGTTGGGCTGAAGCTGATCGGCCCAGACCACGATTTCAAGCTGATCCTTCATGTTGTTCACGCGGAAGAGCAGATCGCCGCTCAGGCTGGCGTAGTCGGCCTCGCCCTTGATGACGGAGGTGAGACGGTCGCTGTTGGTGCTGTAGGTGAGCCAGGTGACGTCGTCGATGTTGTATCCCGCCCACATGAGCGGACCGGTGATCCAGGTCTGGCTCTTGGGCGCGGCTATCTTCTTGCCGATGAAGTCGGAAACGCCGTGCCAGCCCGTGCCCTTTTTGGCCACGATGTACATGCCCTTGAGCATGTAGCCGCCCACGATGGTGAAATCCGAGCCCTTGGCCATGAACTGCAGGGGATTGTTGGTGCCGTTGTTGGAGGTGACGTCCACCTGTTTGGCGTTCAGGGCGGTGAGGGCGTCGGAGGTGGAGTTGAGCGGAATTTCAATGACGTTGATGCCCACTTCCTTGAGATAGCCGTTGTTCTTGGCCAGCGTGACGAGCACGTTGCCGCTGTTGGCCCGCGCCCAGCGCACGGTGCTTACTTCCGGCTTGTCCTGGGCCATGGCGGAGCCGCAGGTCAGGCAGACGGCGAGCAGGAAAAAGAGCAGTTTTTTCATGGTGGTTCTCCTTGAGAGAGTCAGGGGAAATCAGGCTATGCGCCTGTTCACGTCGCGGTTGATGTGGTGAATGAGCGTATTTCTCAGTTTCAGGGTTTCCACGTCGTCGAACTGGGTTTCGCGGGTGGGACGTTTTTCCGGCGGGATGGTGCAGTCGTAGATGATATGGCTCGGCGCCTGACCGAACACCAGAATGCGGCTGGCAAGCAGCAGCGCTTCGTCCACGTCGTGGGTGACGAAGAACACGGTTTTCTTGGGCTCTGTTCTGGCCCAGAGTTCGAGCACCAGATCCTGAAGCCGCGCGCGGGTGACGGCGTCGAGCGCGCCGAAGGGTTCGTCCATGAGCAGCACGGGAGGATCCACGGCAAAGGAGCGGGCGATGGCGCAGCGCTGCTTCATGCCGCCCGAAAGTTCCTTGGGCAGCTTGTCGAACACGGACTCTTCGAGACCGACGTTACGCAGCTTTTCCAGCGCCGTTTCCTTCCAGCGCTTTTTCCCGGCCTCGGGAAAGCGCTGTTCGAGGGCGAGCGTGATGTTTTCTCCCGCGGTCATCCAGGGAAACAGGCCGTAGTCCTGAAAGACCATGCCGCGGTCGAGCCCCGGTTTTTCGATGCGTCTGCCTTCCATGACGATGTCGCCCTTCGTGGGATGCTCAAGCCCGGCCATGAGGCGGAGAAAGGTGCTTTTTCCGCAGCCGGAGGGGCCCAGAAGACACACGAAGGAACCGGTGTCCACGGCAAGGTCGATGTCGTCCAGAATGAGACGTTCCGGGGTGTAGCCGAATGACAGATGATTGATGAGAATGTCCTTCATAAGCACTTTGCAGAAAAAAGCCGGATCAGCTGAGCATTTCGAGGAAGGCTTCCATGCGGACCTTCAGCTGTTCGGTGTCGGCCGGGGAATAGTCGGTGACCACCTGCAGGAAGGGAAGGTGCAGCGTTTCCCGCACGAAGCGCTTCACCGACCAGGATTCCACGTCGTAGGTCTGGCAGCCCTGCCAGGTGAGATCCACCACGGCGTTGACCTGAAATTCCCGCGCAAGTTCTTCGAGAACCGCGTAGCGGTTCGGATTGGGAGACATGACCGCGCAGGGCGTGTCGAGGTAGCGCGAGGCGAGCGCTTCCAGCGGATCGGCGTTTTCGTCGATCATGAGGCGCACCTTTTTGTAGCAGGAGCAGTTGTCCAGGCAGACCACGCTTGCGCCGCATTCTTCCAGAAGCTGCACCGCCTTGTGGGATCCGAGCCCCACGGGCACGCCGGTGAGAAGGATGCGCGGCGCGGATTCGGCAAAGGGGCTTTCGCCGTCTGCGCCCACTTCGCGGGCGATGTCCTCCAGAAGTTCCGAAGCCTTGTCCCAGTCCGGCACGAAGGAGGCGCGATGCGCGATTTCCATGAGCTGCATGCCGGAAAGAGGCGAAGGCTTGCGCCTGGCCAGATCGAGCACGCTTTTCAGCGCGCGGCGGAAGCGGTTGGCCGTGCGTATGGCGCTTCTCAGTTCCGCTTCGCCTATGGAAACGTGGAAGCGCTGTTCGAGCTCCCGCACCAGGCGTTCATACTGTTCCTTCCAGTAGCGGAGTGCGGATTCGTTCTGAATCTGCGGCAGTTGCAGGATGAACATGGGCTTGCGTTCGGCCAGAAGCTCAAACATCTTTTTCTTGCCGTCGCAGGTGGTGTCGGCAATGACGATGTCGGAGGCGGCGAGATACGGGCAGCTGTCCTCAAGGGCAAAGCCGAAGCTGCTCTTGATGAGCGGGCAGAGCGAGCGGGGCAGCATGCTCTCTGCGGCGGGAATGGAGTCGTTTTTCGTGCCGCACAGCGACACGGGCACGGCTCCGGCGGCGAGCGCAATTTCCAGAGGGGAGTATATGCAGTACTGGCCGACGACCTTTTTTCCGGCCTGCTTCGCTTCCTGAAGGGCCAGAACGTTGCGGTCGGTGATGTCCTTGAATCGTTCAATGCTGGGATGCGTCATGAGTTCCCCCTATGGGCGCGCGGCAATGAGCGCCGCGCCCAGAGCTCCGATGGTTTGCGGTTGTTCGGCAACGTTGATTTTTGCGCCGAGCTCTTCGGCAAGACGGGCGGCAAAGGCAGGCATGGATGCGAGGCCGCCCGTGAAGGTGTATTCGCCGCGGCAGGCGATGCGCCGGGAAAGCGTGACCATGCGTCTGGCCAGCGAGCGGAACACGCCGGCGGCCACGTCTTCGGGCTTGGCGCCCTGCGCAAGAAGCCCCACGATTTCCGTTTCGGCGAACACGGCGCACATGCTCGAAATGTCCGTGGGATGTCCTTTGGCGGCGGCTTCGTCGAGTTCGGGAAGGTCCATGCCCAGAATGCCGGAGAGCACCTGAAGAAAGCGTCCGGTGCCGGCCGCGCACTTGTCGTTCATGACGAAATCCTGCACGAGGCCGTCGGCGTCCACGGCAATGGCCTTGCTGTCCTGCCCGCCGATGTCCAGCACCACGCCGGTGCGGGGAAAAAGATGCACGGCCCCGAGCGCGTGACAGGTGATCTCCGTGACGCTTTTGTTTGCAAAGGGCAGGGCAATGCGTCCGTAGCCCGTGCCGACGATGCGCTTGAGCGACGCGCGCTCCACGCCAGCCGCCGAACAGGCCCTGTCGAGGGCCTCTTCTCCGGCCTGACGGGGGTTCCACCCCGTGGGAAGAACGGCATGGGACAGAATGGTTGAGGACTGTTCGTCCAGAATCACCGCTTTTGCGGCCACCGAGCCTACGTCAACGCCAGCCACCGGCATGTTGTTCTCCTTGTCTTGCCCGCCGCTTCGACGGTCTGAGGAGCGTCGGAGCGGCGGCGTGATGGGTTACGGACGGATGACCTTGTCGGCCAGGTCGAGACTGGTGACGATGTCCAGCATGTTGGTGGTCTCGCCGACCTGCTTCTGTTCGGTGAGATGGAAGAATTCCAGGCAGGTGCCGCACACGAGAATGCTTACGCCGGAGGCTTCGAGCTTTTTGAGGGCGTCGAGGGCCTTGCCGGGCGTGGAGGCGAGGCGCACGCCGCCGTTGACCATGACGATGCGCCACAGCTCGTTCATTTCGGGCAGCGTGGAGAGAAAATTGCCCATGAGTTTGGCGCCGAGTTCGTCGCTGCCGGCGCCGATGACGTCGGAGGTGAGCAGCACCAGCGTCTTGCCGGATCGGGGCGCGCCGGCTTCGGCAATGATTTCTTCGGCCTCGGCGCAGTTGATGCCGGCCTTGCGGCCGCAGACCTTCCATTCGGAGTCGCCGGTCTTCTTGATTTCCGCAACGTAGCCGGAACGGCTGAGGAAACGGCTGACGTTTTCGGTGGCGGGCACGTTGTCCACGCAGACGTCGATGGCGTCGGGGGCGTCTTTCAACGCGTCGCGGGTACGGATGACGGGTTCGGGGCAGGCCAGACCACGGCAGTCGAGAGAAACGGACATGGAACCTCCAGAGAACAGCGTTACAGGGTGAGAACGCGCGTCCTTCGTGAACGCGCGCCGATGTGCGGGCGTCGCCGAAACAGGGAAAGGGAAAATGCCCTCCGGCAGGCGGCCGCGCATCGGATGGATGAAAAAGCGGCGTCGGGCTGCGCGCGGCGTGCTGTGCGGGAAACATGGCGACACGGCGGGCGCAAAGCGGGCAAGGGCGCAAAAAAAGCGCTCTTTACGGAATCTGCGACCGGAAAGAGCGCTGGAACGGCGAAAATCGGAATCGTAATCGAGACTGATGCCGTTTAATGTCCAAGAAAGAAACTCTTCCTGTCACAGAGGAAGAGAATTCAGGTGAAGGGAAGCTTGAACATGGACATCATCATGGCAAAAGACGGCGGGCCGCAACAGGTCTGCGGCGAAAAAACGGATTCTTTTGAAATAAAAAATTCGGACGGCATGGTTATTCCACAACTTGATGGAGCTGTCAACGAAGTACAGTTTTGTGTAATTTTTTTACTTAGTTGCGAATAAAATCACATATCTTGCAGGCACAGGTCGGCAGCCTGAATGCGCTGACGAAGCGCCGCCCATGATGAGAGAGGTTCCGACGAGAGGATGAGCGTCAATGCCGGACGCGCGGCGGGGAAAAAGGCCCCGGATCGATGCGGGGGAGAGGGCGTTTTCAGAAAAAAATGCCTGTCCGGCAGTCGTCGGGCAGGAGAACGCGACGCCTGCCGCAAGGGAAAAGAGGCGCACGAAGGGCACCTGGGCGCGTTTGACCCGGGAGCGCGGAAGAGATGTGCCTCCAGTGCCGCTTCGCCGGGGCAGCCTGCTCCAGACTCGCGCGGAAGGAGGTTGCCGCGTCAAAAACGCTCGCCCGTATTGTGGGCGTGACCCAGTCGCGCGGAAGGCTGTCCGACTCGTCTGCCATCTTTACCCGCAAGGGGCCTGACCTCAGCGCGCCCGGAAGGCTGTGCGCGCGGCGGACATGAGGCCGCGGCCAGGTGATCTGATCCCGGCGTGCAGAAGACGGGGCATAACGACCGTTGTGTTCTTTCTTCAAGATTCATTCCTGACCTGGGCGTTCGGAAGAGCGCCCGGGGGCGTCTTCGCTTGCGTCCGGCGCGGGGGCAGTTTATAAGAGCCGCATGAGTTTGAAACCCTTGCGCATCATGACTGTCGGCAGGCCGCACGCGTCGTTCTGGAAGGACGCCTCGGCCCATTATCTGGAACGCCTTTCCCGCTGGCGGCAGGTGACGGACACCGTCATCCGCGATTCCGATCCTGCGCTCCCGGTCAGCCGGCGCGTGGAGGATGAGGGAAAGCGTATCCTTGCGGCTTTGACGCCGCAGGATGTCGTGGTCTGTCTCGATGAGAAGGGGCGTTCCATGACGTCCCGGGAGTTTTCCCGCTTTCTCGACGGGCTTTCGTCGGACGCCACGCGTCGCCCGTGCTTCATCGTGGGAGGGCCGTTCGGCCTGCACGAGAGCGTGCGTCAGAAGGCGCGGCATCTCATAGCCTTCGGCCCGCAGACCTTGCCGCATGAGCTGGCCCGCGTGGTGTTGCTGGAGCAGCTTTACCGCGCGGAAACGCTGCTTCGGAACATGCCGTATCATCACGATTAAGGAAAGAAGCGCACGATCGACAAAGAATGAAGCGGCACGACTCACGCAAAGTCGGCGCGGAAGCGCTCGCCGTTCCCTTGCCCCTTTATCCGTGACGCACACGCCTCCCGTTCGGGAGGGCCGGGGATGTCGGCGACCTTCGCCCGGGCTTTTGGGGGGAGTCCGCCCGCAAAAGTGATGCTCTGCCGGAAAAGGGGACTTCCGCCGTTGTTTGCGTGCCTCGCCGGCGGGCGAGCCGCCTTTTTGCTTTCGGCGCAACGGGCGAAACAGGCGAGAGTCCGCCTGCGGCAAGGATGTGTCCACGAACATTGTTGTTCCGACCTGCCGGGGGCGTCTTCTTCCAAGTCGTGCGCGGAATGTGCTCGGATATCTTTCGGGATTTTGCCCGGGCGGCGCTTTCCGCCCTGTCGTCTGCCCCGTCGGCGCGCAGGAGGGGGGGGAAATGCCGCTTCCGGATCAAGCCGGGGAAATGTCGGCGGAGTGCCTGCCCCTGAAATTCGCCTTCCCGCCGTGAGTGATGCGGCAGCGGAATGACTCTGCTCCTGCTGCCCTGCACGGGACGTTGCGGCAGCGGTGACGGCGCAGGCAGAAGGGAATAAAGACGGGCCTCGATGGCGCGCCAAGCACAAACGCGCGGCGCAGGCCCCGGAGTCGCTCAGCCTTGCCCCTTCACATCTGCCTGGCCTTTCGGCCGTGCCCGGCTTTTGTGGCGACGCCTCATCCATGCGCCACCGCCGCCGGAGCCAATGACGGCTGTTCGGCCCAGCACTCTTCACCCGCCATGCGCCGAAGTTCGGCTTCCCGGGATCTGGCGTCCAGCGGACGGCACAGCGTGAAGGTTTCGTTGTTGCGTATTTCCTTGGACACCTGAAAATGCTGGGCGGCGCGCGCGGCGATCTGCGGCCAGTGCGTGATGACGAGAAGCTGACGGCGCGAAGCCAGATCATGCAGCCTGTCGGACACGCGGTTCAGCGTCATGCCGCCCACGCCGGCGTCCACTTCGTCGAAAATAAGGGTGGCGTCTTCGTTTGTGGATTGCACGCCCACCACGGCCAGAAGGAAGCGGGAAAGTTCGCCGCCCGAGGCAATTTTGTCCAGCGGCTGCGGGCGCTGTCCGGGGTTCGGGGCCCAGAGCAGACGGTAGCGGTCTTCCATGCAGGCGGGGCAGATGACCTTGACCTTGTCCTCCACCTGCGGCCACAGCTCGTGAGGCGTGCTTTCCGGCTCCACGCGCACCTGTTCGGAAAAACCGAGCCCGGACAGTTCCCTCTCCAGCGCGGTGCAGAAGCGCGCGGCGGCCTCCCGGCGCAACTCGTTGCATTCCTCAAGCGTTGCATGAAGTTTTTTGGCGAGTTCGCGTTCCTGCTTTTCCAGGCGGTGCAGGTCCAGACCGCAGGCGTCCAGAAAGGAAAGGTTTTCCGTGATCTCGTCGCGAAGGCGCAGAATTTCCGGAATGCTGCGGCGCATGCGGCGCTTGAGCTGCGAGAGCTCGTAGAGACGGGCTTCCAGCTCGTCGGGATCGTATTCGCAGTCGGAGGAGGGCGTGCTGCGGAAGCGCCGCGTCAGTTCCCGGGCTTCTTCTTCAAAGTTGAGCAGCGCGTCGAGGGAAGGTGAAAAGCTTTCGTCGTCCTGAATCAGCGAGTGCAGAATTTTTTCCAGTTCCCCGAGAAGGGCGGCAAGCCCCGCGCCCTCGCCCCCGAGCATGAGTTCCAGCCCCTGCTCGTACTGCGCGCGCAGATGCTCCACGTTCTTGAGCTCGGCGCGCGCCTGCTCCAGGCGTTCTTCCTCGCCTTCTTCCGGCGCAACCTTTTCTATTTCCTTCTGCTGCATTTCCAGCAGCTCCCGCTTCTCGCTCAGCATGTCCATGCGTTCCAGCAGCTTGCGCCGCTGTTCGCCCACGTCCTTGAGCTCGCGCACCAGGGCGTCCTTGCGGCTGACGATGGACGGGTCGGGCAGGAAGGCGTCGATGAGCGCCGCCTGATAGGAAGGTTGAAGAAGCCGCTGCTGCCCGTGCTGACTCACATGAAAGAGCAGCGCAGGACGCAGCGCGCGCACGGCGTCCTGCGAGGTAAGAGAGCCGTTGAGGAAGAAATGACTGCGCCCGGACGCGGCGGACAGTTCCCGGCGGAGCACGATTTCCTCTTCGCCCTCGGGACCCTGACGGGTGAACAGGGCCTCTACCTGCGCCTTGTCCCGCCCGGGACGCACCATGTCGGTGGCGAGTCTGTCGCCGAGAACGAAGTTGATGGCCTTGAGAATGAAACTTTTACCGGCGCCGGTTTCACCCGTGAGAACGTTCATGCCGTCCCCGAATTCCAGTTCCATGTCGTCGATGAGGGCAAGGCCGCGTATGCGCAGATATTCCAGCATGCTGTCACCAGAAAAAAGGTTGCGGGGGACAAACCCCGATGGAATATCTTTCGTTGAAAAAACGGGAAAAGTCAAGATTAAATTTATTTTTGCTTCAACTAAAAATTGATTTATCAGGAATGATTGTTCAGCTGGGTTGAGGTCTGCGTCGGGAGCGTGTTTTCCGGCGCGGGCGAAACATGGAGAAGGCGGGCGGGCTGCTTTGGAGGGCGCGGCGTCGGCAGCTCGTCAGAAGTCGGAACGGGAATGCGCGCGAGGCACGGGAAAACGCGTCGGACACAGGCAGAAGGGGCCCGCGGAATCCGTGCGGGCTCTGCGCTGTGCGGGGAGCGCGGAGCGCGCAGACCGAACGT
This sequence comes from uncultured Mailhella sp., assembly GCF_963931295.1. Lineage (NCBI taxonomy): Bacteria > Pseudomonadati > Thermodesulfobacteriota > Desulfovibrionia > Desulfovibrionales > Desulfovibrionaceae > Mailhella > uncultured Mailhella sp. Next base: position 2,875,648 of record NZ_OZ007001.1, read on the forward strand.
CGGCGGAAGCGTTGTCGCTCGACGGCAAGTTCCCCGGAGGGGAGCAGTCCGGCGTCGACCGGCAAGGGCTGATTGGCAAGAGGCAGAAGGGCATTACGGGGAGGCCGGGGGCTTGCGCCGAAAATCAGCACGGACGCGCGCAGCGAGAGTCCGCCGCATGCAGGTTATTTTTCAGGCTCCGCTTTCTCCTGTTGAACGGACGCGCGCAGGCTCGGACTAATGGAACAGGGCGCAAAAAAGCCCGGGAGCGCAAACGGCGACGCGCGTCCCGGGCGGAGAAGCTATCCCTTGAGGGCTTTGCGGAACCCTTCGGCGGAGCGTTCTATGACGGCGTCTTCCACGGCGAAGGACAGACGGAAGTAGCCGGGGAAGCCGAAGCCCGAGCTAGGCACGGCGAGCACGAGGTTGTTCGTGAGGCGTTCCACGATGGCCTTGTCGTCGCCGCCGGGAGCCTTGGGGAAGAAGTAGAACGTTCCCTTGGGCAGCGTGAACTCGTAGCCTGCGTCCGCCAAAATGGCGGCGAGCTTGTTGCGGCGGTTGGTGTAGATGGCAAGCGCCGCGTCCGTGGACGTGCCGAGACAGTCGGCCATGAGGTACTGGCCCACCACGGGAGGATTCACGAAGCCGAGCACGCGGTTGGAGAAGATGAGGCCGTCCATGAGCTGATCGGCGTGTTCCATGGCCGGGTTGACGGCGATGTAGCCCACGCGTTCGCCCGCCATGCCGTAGTTCTTGGCAAAGGAGCTGATGACCACGCTGTACTTGTAGAGCGGCAGCGCGGCGGGCACTTCAATGCCGTCGTAGGCGAGGAAGCGGTAGGGTTCGTCGGCCACCAGATAGATGATGCGGCCGATGCGCTTCGAGGCTTCCTCCAGCATGGCGGCGAGGCTCTTGATGTCCTCTTCGGAATAGACCGCGCCCGAGGGGTTGTTGGGCGAGTTGATGATGACGGCGCGGGTGCGCGGCGTGACGGCTGCGGCCAGAGTCTCCACGTCGGGGCCGAAGTCTTCGGCGCGGCAGGGCACGGGATGAAGCGTGCCGCCGTGATTGCCCACATAGAAGCGGTATTCGCCGAAGAAGGGAGCCACGGTGAGCACTTCGTCGCCGGGTTCGAGCACGGTGTGGAAGAAGGCGTTCATCACGCCGGCCGCGCCGCAGCCGAGCATGACGTGCTTGGCTTCAAGGGCGGTTTTCTGCTGGCTGCTCAGCCAGGCGGCCAGTTTTTCGCGCGCCCAGGAGAAGCCGGCGTTGGGCATGTAGCCCAGAATGCCCGGTTCGGACATGCGCGCGGCCAGGGCGGTCATGGCGCGGGCCGCTTCGGCGGGCGGAGCGAGATCGGGATTGCCGAGGCTGAAGTCGCACACGGCGTCGTCGCCGTATTTCTTGCGCAGTTCGATGCCGGCCTCGAACATGCGGCGGATCATGGATCCCTGAGAGAGGTTCTGCTCCATGGCGGAGCTGATGACGGAAGCGGACATGGCACACTCCTTGAATGATGGAAGGAAATCGGGAAACGTGTTGCTCTGCTTTGAGCGCGCATGCGCAGCGTCGGCGGGAAGACGGAAATTTCTGCGTCGCACCTGGCGAAGCACGGGGCGGTCCAGTTCGGCAAGCGCGGCTTCGAGCCTGTCGAGCCAGAGCTCGACGAAGGCGGGATCGTCGGCCAGACCGCGCAGTTCGGCCTGACAGCGGAACCCGGCGGCTTCAAGACGGCTTTTCCAGGAGGAAGGCGAGCTGCCCGCCATGTCTTCGAGCGTGTGCCTGCCCACGACGGAGAGCAGCGGCAGCAGCCAGACGCGTCCGCTGGGAGCGGCTTCGGCGGAAAGTTCCGGCAGCAGCAGATCGAGGCCGTCGGAGGCGGGAGACTCCGCGGTGGCCTCGTCGGGGCGCACCATGCCTGCTCCGACCATGCACGCCACATGAATGTGCGGATCCTGCGCGCGCACGGCTTCGCCCCAGCGCCGGTAGAGGATGTCGCATTCATGGCGGCTGCCGTGCGCCATGCAGACCACGGGTTCGCCGGGAGAGCGCAGAGGAGAAATATGGCTGAGAAGCGTGGCGGAAGCCTGCGCCACGGAAGCGTCTTCGGGGTCGAGACTGGAGAGCAGGGGACGGCCGAGACTGACGGCGAGTCTGCCTTCGTCGACGATGACCCGGCAGTCTGCGGCTACGCCGTCGTATTCCATGCCGGGAATGAGATGCAGGGGCTGCACCGCCACATGGGTGTAACGCTCGTAGCGCATGCGTTTCAGGGCCTTGAGCACGGAATCGGATTTCGTGCGGGAGCTGGCAAGGCGCAGTCGCATGGTTTCGGAGGTGAAGGCCCACCGCACGGGCAGGCGAAAACGGGCCTCCGTGGCGGCCTGCACGGCGCGCAGAGCCGCCGCCCCGCGGATGTTGCCGCATCCGTAGGCAACCAGAAGAACGCCTCGCTTCATGCCTTGTCCGGGGAAAACGTTTCTTCGGTGAAAAGCTGGAAGCCCTTTTTGCGGAGCAGTGCGGCAAAGAGCCCGTCGCCGTCGACAAGGGTGTGGGTGAAGGTGCCGTCGTAGATGCGTCCGCAGCCGCAGGAAGGGGAGCGCGCCTTGAGCACGGCGGCCGAACAGCCGTATTCTTCGGCGATGTACAGCGCCGATTCCGCGCCGGAGGCGAATGCCTGCGTGACGTCGTCGCCTTCGGCGGAAACAACGCGTCCGTCTTTCTGTTCGCTGGGGGTGCGGGGCGTGGGCAGGCCGCCGAGCACTTCGGGGCAGACGGGCACGGCTTCGCCCGCGTTCACGAGAGCGGCGATTTCCGGGCGCAGGTTGGAGCGGCCGTCGTACCGGCAGGGAATGCCGGCAAGGCAGGCGCTCACCACGTATCGGCAGGGCTTGGGAATCTCAGTCAAAGGAAATCTCCACCTGTTCCTGATTGTCCTTGCGGCGGACTATGGTGCCTATTTCCCACGCGCCGGTGTTCATGGAACGGAAGCGGGGAAGCATGTCGTCGGCGGTCTCGCGGTCGGTGATCATGATGTAGCCGATGCCGCAGTTGAAGATCTGGAGCATTTCCGGCCAGGAAAGATTTCCCTGTTCCTTCAGCCAGTCGAAGATGGCGGGACGCTCCCAGCTGGAGAACCGGATGTTCGCGCAGACCGAGGGCGAAAGCACGCGGGGAATGTTGTCGTAGAAGCCGCCGCCGGTGATGTGAACCATGCCCTTGATGGGCAGATCGCGCATGATGGACTTGACCTGCTCGGAATAGATGACCGTGGGAGTGAGCAGCACGTCGGCAAAGGTGCGGTCGGTGCCGGGCACGATGTCGTCGGCCCTGACGCCGCTCTGCTCGTAGATTTTGCGCACCAGCGAGTAGCCGTTGGAATGCAGTCCCGAAGAGGCCAGGCCGATGATGACGTCGCCCACGCTGATGGTGGAACCGTCCACGATTTTCGGGCCGTCAACGATGCCCACGCAGAAGCCTGCAAGGTCATAGTCGCCGTTGGCGTACATGCCGGGCATTTCCGCGGTTTCGCCGCCGAGCAGGGTGCAGCCGCTCATCTTGCAGCCTTCAACGATGCCGCCGACCACGGTGGCGGCCTGATCCACGTTCAGTTCGCCGCAGGAAAAATAGTCGAGAAAGAACAGGGGTTTTGCGCCGAGCACAAGGCAGTCGTTCACGCTCATGGCCACGAGATCGATGCCCACGGTGTCGTGCCTGCCGAACATGGAGGCCATCTTGAGCTTGGTGCCCACGCCGTCGGTGCCCGCTACAAGAACCGGAGCCTGCATGCCCGTGATGTCGGGTCGGAACAGGCCGCCGAAGCCGCCGATGTCCGAAAGGACGCCGTGGGTCTGCGTGCTGGCCACCATGGTCTTGATGCGGGAAACCAGCTCGTTGCCGGCAGAAATGTCGACGCCGGCAGAGGTGTATGCGTCGGAACGGGAAAAGCTCATGGTTTCATCTCCTGGTTGAAGGCGTCCGCCCTGGGAGGCGGTCGAGCCGTCTGCGTTCAAGCGCCTGCGATCCGCGTCGGGACCGGGCCGGAGGAGCTGGGTCGGAAGCGGCATTTCCCATGGAAATCGCATAGGCAGGTGCCCCGTATTAATAGTCGCTTCCGGGGCGTTTGCCAAGTTTTTAAATGGCGTTCGGGCGTCGGAGTCCCCGAACCCTGTGATAATGCGCCGCGTCTTTTCGGTGCGCCGCTTCGTCGGCAGGCGCGGCCGCTCATGCTCATCCCCTTGCTTTTCCCTGTGGACGATTTAGAACATGTCTGCCCGAGCGGCATGAATTCTTACTTTCAAGGCGGTTTCCATGAGCAAAGATGCTTCCAATCCCTTTTCCAGGCTGAACGCCAAGGATTTTCCTTCCCGCAGCGAACGGGAGAATTTGAAAAAACAGCATCGCGCCAAGACGGTGGTGAAGAACAGGGACGCCGAGGCCGCAGCGCAGGATGCCGACGTTGAACTGTTCATGCAGGCCATGGGAGGAAACGTGCGCGCGCTTTCTTCGGACAAGGCTTCGTCCGGCAAGTCAGGCTCGGGACGGACCGACGCGGCGGGAAAAGCTTCCGGGGGGAGCGACAACGACAGCTTTGCCCGGGCGCTGGAGCAGCAGGGCGTGAAGAAGCTGCTGCAGAAAAAGAAGGAAAAGAGCGCGCCTGAAGCGCCGAAGGCCGAGCCCGGGGAAGAGGAAACGCCCGCCACGCTGACGGCCATGGCGCTGGCCGGAGCCCGCATAGCCCGTCGCGACGACGCGGCCATGCTGAACGAGGCCGCCGGAAAGCCTGTTGAAGCCGACGACAGCCGAGACTTTTTCAGCGCCATCAAGGGCACGGTGCCGCTCAACGGCAAGGGCCGCGACGTGCCCGTGGAACCTGAGCCTCCGATGATTCCCGTGACGGATCCCAGGCATCCGCTTCAGGACTTCATGGAAGGCAAGGTGGAATTTTCCGTGGCCAGCACCGCCGAATATGCGGAAGGTCACGTGGTGGGACTCGATCTCATGATCGTTTCACAGCTCCAGACGCGCCAGTTCAGCCCCGAGGCGCACATCGACCTGCACGGTCTGAACTGCGAGCAGGCGTTTCAGAATCTGGTGGGATTTTTCCGCAACGCCTACTACAAGGGCGTGAGAACGGTGCTCATCGTCACCGGTCGCGGACTCAATTCCCTGAACGGGGTGCCGGTGCTCCGCTTCCGCGTGCAGCAGTGGCTCACTCAGGATCCGTTCAAGCGCGTGGTGCTGGCCTTCTGCACGGCCAAACAGGAGGACGGCGGCGCGGGAGCCTTCTATGTGCTCATCCGCAGGCGCAAGAAGAGCTACGGGAAGATTCGCTGGGACGTCATGCCTTCCGATCCCGATCTTTACGCGTGATGAACACGTCCTTTCCGGGCTCGCTGCGGCGTCCGCCTGCTGCGGAAGGCGCGGGCCCGGCGTAGCGCCGGGGCGTTTTTTCCGCGGCCGCTGCCGAGAAGGACGGAGCAAAATTCCCGCGGGCTCCCCGACGCGTTCGGAGATCCGGAGTTTTTTCGCCGCGTGATCCTGGTCTGTTTTGCAGAGACGCCCCCCTGCCCCCGGAAACGGGGAGAGGCTGTTCCCGGGGAGTTCTCATGGGCGTTGTCTGCCCCGCATCTTCCGGGCGGAGGACGGCCTTTGCCGCCGTCGCGCCGGGGAACGTTGCGCCGCCGCGCTTTTCGTCCTGTCCCTCCGGCATGCCTTTACTCTTGATGAAATACGCAGGCTCGGCTATAGTTATGGCGTTGCGGCCTGCTTTTGGGCCGTTCTTTATGTAAAAGCTCCTTTCCGAGGGAGGATCATATGCAAGCTCCTGAAAAAAATCTGGCGTTCGAACTGCTCCGCGTAACGGAATCCGCAGCTCTTTCCGCGGCCCGCTGGCTGGGAAAGGGCGCCAAGGAAGACGGCGACGGCGCGGCGGTGGACGCCATGCGCCTTTCTTTTGACTCTCTCTCCATCAAGGGCCGCGTCATCATCGGCGAAGGCGCCAAGGACAAGGCTCCCATGTTGTACAACGGAGAGGAAGTGGGAGACGGAACGGGGCCTGCCGTCGACATCGCCGTGGATCCCGTGGAGGGCACCAATCTGCTGGCTCTCGGCCGTCCCAACGCCATCGCCGTCATCGGCGCGTGCAAGTCCGGATACATGTACAATCCCGGCTCCAGTTATTACATGAAGAAGCTCGTGGTGGGCCGCGAAGCCCGAGACGTGGTGGACATCGACGCTCCCGTGGCCGACAACCTTCAGGCCGTGGCCCGCGCCGTGGGCAAGGACATCAACGACCTCGTGGTGTTCGTGCTCGACAAGCCCCGTCACAAAGGCCTCATTGAAGAAATCCGCAAGACCGGCGCCCGCATCACCCTGCACACCGACGGCGACGTGGCCGGCTCCCTCATGGTGGCCGATCCCAGCGTTGACGTCGATGTCATGATGGGCACCGGCGGCACGCCGGAAGGCGTCATTTCGGCCTGCGCCATCAAGGGCGTGGGCGGACAGATGTTCGGTCGCTTCGATCCGCAGTCCGACGCCGAAAGGCAGGCCATGATCGCCGAAGGCACCAAACTTGACGAAATCCTCACCGTGGATTCCATCATCCGCGCCGACGACGCTTTTTTTGCCGCCACCGGCATTTCCGGCGGCACCTTCCTCGGCGGAGTGAGTTATTCCGGCCGCGGGGCGGTCACCCATTCTCTGGTCATCCGCGCCAAGACCGGCACGTTCCGCTACATCGAATCCCATCACAACTGGGATCGTCTGATGAAGTTCAGCTCCGTCCGCTACGACTAGAAGACGGCGTCCCCGCGTTCTGCGGGGACTTCGTGTGAGTATGTGACCCATAATCCCATCCAAGGAGTATGGAATGAACAGTGTTAAGACCGCCATCCTGTTCCCCGGTCAGGGGTCGCAGGCATCTGGCATGGGAAGGCGTCTTGCCGAGGCGTCTTCCGATATCATGGATCTCTGGAAGAAGGCGGAAAGCATCAGCGGCCTGCCTCTGCGCGAGATATACTGGGACAGCGACGACGCCACCCTCATGGCGGAAACCCGCAACCTCCAGCCTGCCATCACCGTGGTGAATCTCGCGCTGTGGATGAGCGTGGCCGATCGTCTTTCTCCGGCCTGTGCCGCCGGTCACAGCCTGGGCGAATTCAGCGCGCTGGCCGCAGCCGGCGTGCTCCCCATGGACAGGGTGCTCGAACTCGTGTCCCTGCGCGGACGCCTCATGGCCGACGTGGATCCGGAACACATCGGCACCATGTGCGCCATGATCCGCCTCTCTCAGGAACAGGTGGAAGCCGCGGCCAAGGAAGTGTCCGAAGCAACCGGCAAGCTCGTGCGCGTGGCCAACAAGAACACGCCGCTGCAGTTCGTGCTGAGCGGCCATCGCGAGGCCGTGGAGGCCGCGGCGGAAAAGCTCAAGGCCGAAAATCCGCGCGCCAAGGGCTTCCCGCTGGCCGTGAGCGGCGCGTTCCACACGCCCATGATGGCCGAAGCTTCGGCGGAATTTTCCAAGCTGCTCGACAAGCAGGACTGGCACGACGCGAAGTTCCCCATTTATTCCAACATCAACGGGGAGCCGCTGAGTGACGCGGAAGCGCTGCACAGCGCCATGCGCCGTCAGATGACCTCGTCCGTGTGCTGGGTGGACACCATTTCCAATCAGTGGAGAGACGGCGTGCGCCGCTGGGTGGAGTTCGGTCCGCAGGGCGTGCTCACCCGCATGGTGCGCCCCATTCTCGTGGCCGCAGACGTGGCCGACGGCAGCTACACCACCGTTCATATTCCCAATAAAGACGCCGTTGATGCATTTGAAGGATAACGATGCGCGACATACTTCTCATTGAAAAGGCCCTCCGGGACATCGTGGCCGGACACGGCTGGGAATGGCCGGAAAAGGCCGTTCTGGAAACGCCCAGAGACGCCAGCCACGGCGATCTCGCCACCAACCTCGCCATGGTGCTCGCCAGGCAGGCCAAGGCCGCGCCCCGCGCCGTGGCGGAAGAGATCAAAACCGAACTGTGCGACAGGTTCCCCGGACTCGTCACGGCCGAAATCGCCGGCCCCGGGTTCATCAACGTCACGTTCGCCCCGTCGTTCTGGCAGGGCGTGGTCGCCGACGTGGAGGAGCAGGGCAAGGCCTTCGGCTCCTCCAAGAACGGCAGCGGCCGCCGCATCGTGGTGGAATACGTGTCCGCCAACCCCACCGGCCCCCTGCACATCGGACACGGCCGCGGCGCCGCCGTGGGCGATTCGCTCACCCGTCTGCTGCGCTTTGCCGGATACGACGTGTCCACCGAGTACTACATCAACGACGCCGGTCGTCAGATGCGTCTGCTGGGCGATTCCGTGTATCTGCGCATGCGCGAAATCTGCAACCTGCCCGTGGTGTATCCCGAAGATCCCAAGGGCTGGTATCACGGCGACTACATCCGCGACATCGCCCGCGAAATGCTGGACAAGGATCCTTCCCTGATCGAGCGTCCCGAGGCCGAGGCTAAGGATCTGTGCTACGAGTACGCCTGCGCCACCATTCTGGCGGGCATCAAGGAAGACCTCAGGGAATTCCGCGTGGAACATCAGGTCTGGTTCTCGGAAAAGAGCCTCGTTGACGCCGGCAAGGTGGAGGAAGCCTTCGACAAGCTGCGCGCCATGGGCCTCGTGTACGACAAGGACAACGCCGTATGGCTCGCCACGCAGCAGTTCGGCGACGACAAGGACCGCGTGCTCCGCAAGAGCGACGGATACCTGACCTATTTTGCTTCCGACATCGCCTATCACGCCAACAAGTTTGAACGCGGCTTCGATGAATGCATCGACGTGTGGGGCGCGGATCATCACGGTTACGTTCCCCGCATGAAGGCGGCCATCACCTGCATGAAGCACGATCCGGAAAAGGATTTCCACGTGGTGCTCATTCAGATGGTGAACCTCATGCGCGGCGGCGAGCCTGTGGCCATGTCCACCCGCTCGGGCGAATTCGTCACCCTGCGCGAAGTGCTCGACGACGTGGGCACGGACGCCGCCCGGTTCATGTTCCTGTCCCGCAAGAGCGACAGTCCGCTCGACTTCGATCTCGATCTTGTGAAGCAGCGGAACATGGAAAACCCCGTGTATTATGTGCAGTACGCCTACGCCCGCGTGGCCGCGCTGCTGCGCCGCGCCGCCGATCGCGGCGTGGTTCTTCCCGAACGCTGCACGGCGGACATGCTCGCGCCCCTCACCTCGGCCGACGATCTGGCCCTTCTGCGCGAAGCGGAACGTTTCCGCAACGTGGTGGAAGACGCGGCCCGCTCCCGCGCGGCGCATCCCGTAAGCTTCTACCTCATGGAACTTGCGGGCAAGCTGCACAGCTACTACGCCAACAATCCCGTGCTGAGCGGCGACGACGAGGCCGTCATGAAGGCGCGCCTTGCGCTGCTGCGCGCCGTGAGCGTGGTCATTGCCAACGGCCTTGATCTGCTCGGCGTCAGCGCTCCGGAATCCATGTAGTCATGGCCAACGCCTTTTATCGCAATTCCTCCTCCAGCGCGAAGAAGAACAGCGAGCGCGAACGTCGGCAGACGGCGTTCTTCGCTGCGGAGGAAAGCTCGGACGCCGCGGCCTCATCGGCCGCGGCCGATGAGGCGTCTTCTCGCCGGGCCGCGCCTTTGCGCAGCGAGACGCGTTCCGAAGGCCGGAGCGTGTTCGCCTGGCGGGCGAACATTACGCCTTCCGCGCTGGTGACCATGAGCGTGCTTGCGCTCGTCATGCTGGGATTCAGCTTTCTCTCCGGCGTGATTGTCGGGCGCAGCAGCATGCCTCTGCCGCAGGCGCTGGAGCTCGACACGCTGCTTTCGGAGAGCCCCAAGGCCGAAGAAGGGGAGAGCGAGGAGCCGGAAAAGATTCTGCCCAAGGAAGAGCTGCGCTTCATGACCAGCCTGAAGAGCGACGCCGCGGGCGGCGTTCTGGCCGATGCTGACAAGGCGTCGGATGCGGCTCCGGCCGTGACGCAGGAAAAGGCGGCGCAGGAGAAGCCGAAGCCGGAAGTGCAGAAGCCCAGGGAGCCGCAGTTCGACTACGTGCTGCGGGTGGCCGCCTTCAAGGAGCCGGAGCAGGCGCAGGCGCTGCTCAACCGGCTTTCCAAGGACGGCATTCGTGCCCGCCGCACGCAAGCCAAGACCCGCCGCACCACCTGGTACTACGTGCAGGTGCTCATGCGCGGCAGCAAGGCCGATCTTCAGGTGCTCAGGCGCAAGCTCGACGGCTACGGTCTGCACGACGCCATGCTCATCAGCGAAAAGGCCGTCAAGGGAAAATAGGAGGCGTTGCCGGACCCGTCTGCAGAGCGGGAAACGTTTCTCCCCGGGAGAAAAAAGACGCGGAGCGCATGCGCGAAGCGCCGTCTGCACACTTGACAAAGACGGGCCCTGTGGGTATTTTGTCATGTTTCCAGAGGTAAAGCATGGATCTTAGACACATCGCACTGAATGAGATTGAACCTCAGGGGCTCAGCCTCACGGTTTCCGACGAGGAAGTCTGGAAGGGGCCCATTGAGGAATATCATCTGTTATGCCGCATAGTTGAGCCAGTTGTCGCCGAAGTGTTTCTGCTTCCGCAGGCGGACGGCTGCCTGCTTCGCGGCACGATTCGGGGCGTGGTGGCCATGCCGTGCAACCGTTGCATGGAAGAGACTCTTGTGGTGCTGAACCAGAGCTTCGACGAGTTCGAGGAGTACCCCGGACACGACGAAACCGAACCGGAAGAGGAAGGTCCTGCCGAACTTCTGGACGAATGCGCCGTGACCATGGAAGGCGGAGCGCCTTTTCTTGATCTGGCGTCGCTTTTGTGGGAGGAATTTTCGCTGGCCCTGCCGGTGAAGCCTCTCTGCAGGCCGGACTGTCGGGGATTGTGCCCCGTGTGCGGCAAGAATCTTAATGAAGGTGCCTGCAGCTGTTCCCGCGACAGCGGTGATCCGCGGCTGGCTGCTCTGCGTCAACTGAAAGTGAAACATCAGGGATGACATCCCCGTTTCCGCGATAAGGAGAAACAACATGGCCGTTCAGCAGAACAAAAAGTCCCACTCCAGAAAGTGCATGCGTCGTTCTCACGATCGTGTGGCCAAGCCCACCGTCATCTACTGCTCCTGCGGCGCTCCCACCAAGCCTCACAGCGTCTGCCCTTCCTGCGGCAAGTATGATGGCCGTCAGGTCGAACCTGTAGCCAGCAATGAGCAGTAATCGCGCAAGATTGGCCGTGGACGCCATGGGAGGGGATTTCGGCCCTTCCGTGGTCGTTCCCGGCGCGCTTCAGGCCGCTCGAAACACGGGCGCCAAAGTAATCCTTGTCGGTATTGAGGAAGCGATCCGCAAGACGCTTGCCGATCTTTCCGAGCAGGACGGAGAAGGCGAACTGTACGAAATCGTCAACGCCACGCAGCTGGTGGAGATGACCGACAAGCCTTCCGAAGTTCTGCGCACCAAGAAGGATTCCTCCATGCAGGTGGCATGCAGGCTGGTCCGCCAGGGCAAGGCCGACGCCTTCATCAGCGCCGGTCACTCCGGTGCGGCCTATGCCTGCGGCATGTTCATTCTCGGGCGTATTCCCGGGGTGGAACGTCCTGCTCTGGCTTCCGTGATTCCCACGGAAAAGTCGCCCATGCTCCTGCTCGACGTGGGCGCCAACGTGGAGTGCCGTCCGCATCATCTTTTTCAGTTCGGACTTATGGGCGCCACCTTCGTCAAGGACATCCTCGGCTATGAGGATCCGCGGGTTGGCATCCTGAGCATCGGCGAAGAGGAAGGCAAGGGAAATTCCCTGGTCAAGAGCAGCTATGAACTGCTCAAGCAGGCTTCCAACCTCAACTTCATCGGCAACGCCGAGGGCCGGGATCTGTTTACCGGCAACATCGACGTGGCGGTGTGCGACGGCTTTGTGGGCAACATCGCCCTCAAGCTGAGCGAGGGCCTGGCCACTTCCCTGACGCATCTTCTGAAAAGGGAACTGCTCAACAACGGGATTCTGCCCCGCGTGGGCGCGTTCCTTTCCCTGAAGGCGTTCCAGAACTTCAAAAAGATGGTGGACTATGCGGAATACGGCGGCGCGCCCCTGCTCGGTCTGAAGGGCATCGCCATCGTGTGTCACGGAAAGTCCAATCCCAAGGCCATCACCAGCGCCGTCACCATGGCCAACACCTATGTGGTCAAGGGCACGCAGCAGCGCCTGGTGGAAACCATCAGCGCCAACGAGGAGCTGACGAGTTACGGTCGCAGCGTCTAGCTGCTCATCATGTTTTTCGTCGTGCGGAAAGTTCTCCCCTTTCGAGAGGTCTTTCCGCACGACGTGCCGTGAAAGCCGGCGCGTCTGCGCCGCCTGACGGAACAGGGCGTTTCTTCATGCGTCCTGCCGGCCGCTTCGTCCCTTTGCGGAAAATGTGCGGCTTCTTTCGGAGGGAGGCCGTGCGCGCCTTTTCTCTCCGTCTTAAAAGGAACGACCGCCGCCACGCGTGCGGCTGTGTTCGGACATCTCATGAATCATCCCTGCTATATTTGTGGACTCGGCTCCTGCATTCCTCCCCGCGTCATGACCAATCATGATCTGGAAAAGCTGGTGGAAACTTCCGACGAATGGATCACCACCAGAACGGGCATCAAGGAACGACACGTTCTCGAAGATGGCGTCAACGCTTCCGACTGCGGCGCAGAAGCCGCCCGCGCGGCCCTTGAAGAGGCCGGCGTGCTTCCGGAAGAGGTCACTCATGTTTTCGTGGCCACCTGCACCCCCGATTATCTCTGCCCCAGCACGGCCTGCGTGATTGCTTCCAAGCTCGGCATTTCCGCCGCCGACGGTCGCATGGGCAACGTCATGTGCCTCGACTTCAACGCCGCATGCACCGGTTTCGTGTACGGCCTGGAGCTTGCGCGCAACACCGTGCAGAGCCATCCCGACGCCGTCGTTCTCCTCGTGGCGACCGAGGCTCTTTCCCGCCGCACCAATTTTACCGACCGCACCACCTGCGTGCTCTTCGGCGACGCCGCCGGCGCGGTGGTTATTCGCTCCGAAGAGAAGGGCGCGCTCTGGCAGCTTCGCGACGTCGTGTGCTCTTCCGACGGTTCCCTCCACGATCTCATCAAGATCGGCGGCGGCTCCGCCTGCCACATCAAGGAAGGGGACGCCGTGGGCGCGGACTGGTTCATTTCCATGCAGGGCATGGCCGTGTTCAAGCACGCCGTGCGCAGCATGACCGAAGAGAGTCAGACCATTCTTGCCCGCAACGGCATTTCCCTGGACGAGCTCGATCTCTTCATTCCTCATCAGGCCAATCTCAGAATCATCAAGGCCGTGGGCGAACGGCTCGGCATCGACGAGAGCAAGGTGTTCGCCAACGTGCAGCACTACGGCAACACCTCCGCGGCCACGCTTCCCGTGGCCATGGAAGACGCCCGCCGCTCCGGCGCGCTCAAACCGGGCATGAAGGTTCTGCTGACCAGCTTCGGCGGCGGCATGACCTGGGGTTCTGCGCTGCTGGCCTAGTTTCTCCGTTGTCATTTCCCCGGAAAACGCTTAGTATTCCCCCCATCAGGAGCATGAGCATGAGCGAACTCACCCCTACCGCGATTGTTACCGGTGGTTCCCGCGGCATAGGCCGCACTGTGGCCCTCACCCTCGCCGCCGCCGGATATCAGATATATTTCACCTATGTGAGCCGTCCTGAGGCGGCCGAGCAGACCGTGGCCGACATTGAGGCCCAGGGCGGTCGCGCCCGTGCCTTCCGTCTCGATTCCGGCGACTCCGAGGCCGTGTCCCGCTTCTTTGCCGAGGAAATCAAGGGCAAGGTGCAGCTTTCCGTGCTGGTGAACAACGCCGGCATCACCCGCGACACGCTCGTGCTGCGCATGAAGGACGAAGACTTCGACGCCGTGATCGACACCAACCTGCGCGGTGCCTTCCTGTTCCTGCGCGAGGCGGCCAAGATCATGACCCGCCAGCGCTGCGGCCGCATCATCAATATTTCTTCCGTCGTCGGTCAGATGGGCAACGCCGGTCAGATCAACTACGCCGCCGCCAAGGCCGGACTCATCGGCATGACCAAGTCCGCCGCCAAGGAACTCGGCAGCCGCTCCGTGACCGTGAACGCCGTGGCTCCCGGTTTCATCGAAACCGACATGACGGCAGCCCTTGCCGAAGACGTGAGAAAAGCCTATGTTTCCGCCATCCCGCTGGGCCGTCTCGGCTCCGCCCAGGATGTGGCCGACGCCGTGGCCTTCCTTGCTTCGGACAAGGCGTCGTACATCACCGGACAGGTGATCGCCGTCAACGGCGGACTGTACTGCTGAGGATATTTCCGGAAAAGCCCGGCGTCCTTTCCGCTGTCGGTCCGGGGCGCGGGATTTTCCCTTAGTCGTCTGGCAAAGCCGGAGCAGAGCTTCCGGCGCAAGTAGAAACCTGAAACACCCCCTGGAGGGAACCATGGCCGCCGTTGAAGATAAAGTTAAGCAGATCATCGTCGAACAGCTTCAGCTTTCTGAAGAAGAAGTGACTCCCGAAGCTTCCTTCATCGAAGATCTGGGTGCTGACTCTCTCGACCTGACCGAGCTCATCATGGCCTTTGAAGAAGCCTTCGGCGTGGAAATCGCCGACGAAGACGCTCAGAAGATCCTGAAGGTCAAGGACGCCATCAACTATATTGAAAGCAAGCAGAAGTAAGTTATTACTTCCTTTCATCTTGTTTTCATGAAGATGCCGGGGAGCTTCGCGTTCCCCGGCGTATTCGAGTTTCGGCGGCTTCGCCGTTGGCGAGCCGCACGGCGTCCGCGGGAGCGGACGCCCGCGTCCTGTCCGGCAAGACAGTTGTCCGGCAGGGGAGCGCGGCCCTCGACAGGGCATCCGCTCTGACGGCCCGTGAACGTTCCGGGCCGAGAGCTGTTTTTGGACGGGCGCTTCGCGGAAGGAGAGGTCCGCGCGAAACCGGACTTGAGGAACAGCGTTCCGAAGTTCTGTTTTCAGAAGCGTTCCGCCATGTTGGGAACATTTTCCCGTCACCTTTATCTGGAGTTGTTCCGCGTGGATCGTAAGCGCATAGTCATTACCGGCCTTTCCGCCATCACTCCTCTGGGCACCGACCTTGAGAGCAGCTGGGAGGCCCTGCTTGCCGGCAAGTCCGGCATCGGTCGCATCACCCATTTTGATTCCACCGAATTTCCCACGCACATTGCGGGCGAAGTAAAGGATTTCAAGCCTGAAGAGTTCATTCCGGCCAAGCAGTGCCGCAAGATGGACCGTTTCTGTCAGCTCGCCGTCTGCGCGGGCATGCAGCTCGTGGCCGATTCCGGTCTCAAAATCGACGAGAGCAACGCTCAGCGCGTGGGCGTGGTGCTCGGCGTCGGTCTCGGCGGCCTCAAGACCATTGAAGACTTCCACGAAAAGCTGCGCACGTCCGGCCCCAACCGCGTATCTCCCTTCTATATTCCCATGCTCATTTCCAATATGGCTCCCGGTCAGGTGGCCATATTCACCGGCGCCAAGGGCATCAACGTGGTGTCCACCAGCGCCTGCGCCTCGGCCCTGCACGCCATAGGCAGCGCCTATGATCAGCTCGTGCTCGGCCGCGCCGACGCCATCCTCACGGGCGGCGCGGAATCCACCATCACGGAAATGGGCATTTCCGGGTTCACGGCCATGAAGGCGCTGTGCACGGCCCATCAGGATGAGCCCGAAAAGGCTTCCCGTCCCTTCGACGCCGGCCGCAGCGGCTTCATCATGGGCGAAGGCGCCGGCATGCTCATGCTGGAAACGCTGGAGCACGCGCTCGCCCGCGGCGCGAAAATCTACGCGGAAGTCGTGGGCTTCGGCGCTTCCGACGACGCCCATCACATGGTGGCTCCCCTGGAAACCGGCGAGGGCATGGCCGCGAGCATGCGCAATGCTCTGGCCGACGCCGGACTTTCTCCCGACGCCATCGACCATGTGAGCGCCCACGGCACTTCCACGCACGCCAACGACGCCGCCGAAACCAAGGCGATGCACGAAGTGTTCGGCGATCATGCGAAGGATCTCGCCATCACGGGCGTGAAGTCGCAGATAGGCCATCTGCTCGGCGCTTCCGGCGGCGTGGCCAGCGTGTTTGCGTCGCTGTCGCTTTCCACCGGCATGGTGCCCGGCACCATCAATCAGGAAACGCCTGATCCCGAGTGCGATCTCAATTACATGGGCGGCGGTTCGAAAAAGCTCGATCCCCGCTATGCCATGATAAATTCCTTCGGCTTTGGCGGCACCAACGCCAGCCTTGTGCTGAAGAAGTTCGATTAATCTGCAGGGCCGGGGGACCGGCCCTCAATTTTCAGGAACGGAGAACCATGGACGAACTGATTTTGCGCGACCCCGAAGTCGCGGCCGCCATCTGGAAGGAATCCCGTCGCCAGGTGAGCAAGCTTGAACTCATCGCTTCGGAAAACTTTGTATCTACCGCCGTGCGCGAAGCGCAGGGCTCCATCATGACGCACAAGTATGCCGAAGGCTATCCGGGCAAGCGGTATTACGGCGGCTGCGAGTTCGTGGACGTGGTGGAAAACCTCGCCCGCGATCGCGCCATGACGCTGTTCCACTGCGACTACGCCAACGTGCAGCCTCATGCGGGCAGCCAGGCCAACATGGCCGCCTACCTTGCCCTCATCAAGGACGGCGACACCGTGATGGGCATGGATCTGTCCCACGGCGGTCATCTGACCCACGGCAGCCCCGTGAACTTCTCGGGCCGCACCTATCATTTCGTTCCCTACGGCGTGAATCGCGAAACGGGCCGCATCGACTACGACGAGCTGGAAAAGAAGGCGCAGGAATGCCATCCGGCGCTCATTGTGGCCGGCGCCAGCGCCTATTCGCGCATCATCGACTTCGAGCGCTTCCGCAAGATCGCCGACAAGGTCGGCGCGAAGCTCATGGTGGACATGGCGCACATCGCCGGTCTTGTGGCGGCGGGCCTGCATCCTTCGCCCCTGCCCTTCGCGGACATCACCACCACCACGACGCACAAGACCCTACGCGGTCCCCGCGGCGGCATGATTCTCACGAGCCGCGGCGAAGAATACGGCAAGAACATCAACAGCAAGGTGTTCCCCGGCATTCAGGGCGGCCCGCTCATGCACGTCATTGCGGCCAAGGCCGTGGCCCTCGGCGAAGCGCTGCGTCCCGAGTTCAAGGAATATCAGGCCCAGATTCTCCGCAACGCCAAGGTGCTGGCCTCCTGCCTCACCGACGCGGGCTACGATCTCGTGTCCGGCGGCACGGACAACCACCTCATGCTGGTTGATCTCACCAGAAAGGACATCACCGGCAAGGACGCCGAGCATGCTCTTGATCTTGCCGGCATCACGGTGAACAAGAACACGGTTCCGTTCGAGACCCGTTCTCCCTTTGTCACGTCCGGCGTGCGCATCGGCACGGCCGCGCTCACCACGCGCGGCATGAAGGAAAAGGACATGGAAAAGGTGGGCGGCTGGATTGTGGACGTACTGGCCAACACGACCAACGAAACCCGCCTTGGCGAGATTCGTGCCGAAGTGGAAGCCTTTGCCTGCCAGTTCCCGCTGTTTGCCTGGTAAATACAGGGGACGGCCCTGCGCTTTTTCGTGCGCGGGGCCGTCTTTTTTTCCCGTTTTCAAACGGGCTTGCACATGATAGTTTCCGTTGATGGAACAGGAGGCGCTATGGCGCAGGGCGGCAGAGCCAGCTGGCCACGGTATTTCATGGACATCGCCTACCTTGTGGCGGAACGCTCCACCTGTCTGAGAAGAAAGGTGGGGGCTGTTGCCGTGCTCGATCGGCGCATTCTGGCAACGGGCTACAACGGCGCGCCCTCCGGCGTGCCTCACTGCCTTGAGGCCGGCTGTCTGCGCGCGCAGCTCGGCATTCCTTCCGGGCAGAGGCATGAGATCTGCCGCGGCATTCACGCCGAACAGAACGTCATCATTCAGGCGGCGGTTCACGGCATCTCCCTGCGCGGGGCAGAGCTTTTCTGCACCACGTATCCGTGTTTTATCTGTGCGAAAATGCTTATTAATTGCGGCATTAAAAAAATATGGGTTTCAGAAAATTATCCGGATGAGTTCTCGAAGAACATGCTGGCGGAAGCCGGCGTCGAGGTCATCCATCTGCCGCACGGCGCGGATGAGGCGTGCCCCGTGAGCGGGGAAGCTCTCTGCGATAAGAGCGCCGCGGCGGGAGAGGAAAAGGAAGGAGGCAAGGCGTGAATCGTCACGAAAATTTCATGCGCAGGGCCCTGGAACTGGCCGAAAGAGGGCGCTGGAGCACGGCTCCCAATCCCACGGTCGGCGCTGTGCTGGTGCAGGACGACAAGATCGTCGCCGAGGGCTGGCATCAGGTGTGCGGACAGGGGCACGCGGAAGTGAACTGCCTGCGCGACGCCCGCGAAAAGGGCGTGGATCCCTCGCTCTGCACGCTGTACGTCACGCTGGAGCCCTGCAATCATCAGGGCAAGACGCCTCCCTGCACGAAGGCCATTCTGGAAGCGGGCATTCCTCATGTGGTGGTCGGCATGCCCGACGTGAACGCGCAGGCTGCGGGCGGCGCGGAATATCTGCGCTCCATGGGCGTAGAGGTGGAGATGGGCGTGCTTGAGAAGGAGTGCCGCGATCTTGTGGCCGACTTCATCGTGTGGCAGACCACGCGTCGTCCGTACGTCATTCTCAAGATGGCCTCCACGCTCGACGGACGCATCGCTACGCGGGCGGGCCGCTCCCAGCTCATTTCCAACCGGGCCTCGCACGAAGAGGTCATGCGTCTGCGCGAGAACATCGGCCGAGCGGGCGGCGCGGTGCTTGTGGGCGGCAACACGTTTCTTCTGGACAATCCCCGTCTTACCGCGCGCACGGCGAGCGCCCAGCGTCAGCCTCTGGCCGCGGTGATGACCTCCCGTCTGCCTGCGGGGGACACGAGCTGCCATCTGCTCGACGACAGGCCGCAGGACTGCGTGTTCTTCAGCACGGCGGCACAGGCGGCGTCGCCTTCCGCGGCGGCGCTGCGCAATCGCGGCGCGCGGGTGTACGGCGTGGACTGCCCGGCGGGCAAGCACGCCCTCGACGTGGAAGAGGCGCTTGTGGGCCTGCGGGAAAACGAGCACTGCCTGTACGTGCTTTGCGAGGGCGGCGGCAAGCTCGCGCTTTCGCTTCTGGAACGCGGTCTTGTGGATGAATTTCATCTGCATCTTTCTCCCGCCATTCTCGGCGACGCCGACGCTACGCCCGTGTTCTCGGGCCGCACCGTGGACAGCATGGACGACGCGCTGCGCATGCGCGTGGTGAAAACTTCCGTGGTGGACGGCGACATTCATCTTTATTTCCGCGCAGACAGAGGATAGTCATGTTTACGGGACTTGTGGAAGGGCAGGGCCGCGTCGAGGCCGTGGACAAGCGCGGCGGAGACATCCTGTTCCGGTTTCATCCGCTGTTTGCGTGGGACAGGCCCGAAATCGGCGAATCCGTGTCCTGCAACGGCGTGTGCCTCACCATGGAAACGTGGATTCCCGCCGGACCGTCGTTCACGGCGTTTGCTTCGGCGGAAACGCTGTCGTGCTCCAATCTCGGCGGCCTGACCGTGGGCGGCCTTGTGAACATGGAGCGCGCCATGGCCATGGGAGAGCGTTTCGGCGGTCACATCGTGAGCGGACATGTGGACGCCGTGGCGAGAGTGGAGAGCGTGCGCCCCGTGGGGCAGTCGCGCTGCGTCCGCCTCGTGTTCGAGCCGGAGTGGAGTTCGCAGATCGTGCCCAAGGGCTCGGTGACGCTGGACGGCATCAGTCTTACCGTGAACGACTGCGGCCCCGGTTTTCTGGAAGTGAACATCATTCCCGAAACCTGGCGCGTGACCACCGTGGCCTTCTGGCGTCCGGGCTCGGCGGTGAATCTGGAAACGGACGTCATCGGCAAGTATGTGAAGCACCTCATGCAGCCCTACGCCCCCGGCGGCAAGGCTCCCGAGGAGCGCGTGACCATGGACTTTCTGCGTCGTAACGGCTTCGGCCTTTGAGGACAGCGTATGCCCCTTTGCAGTGTGGAGACCGCCCTTGACGATCTTAAAAAGGGCAGAATGATCATCCTTGTGGATGACGAAGACCGAGAGAACGAAGGCGATCTTGTGGCGGCCGCCGAGTTCGTTACCCCCGAAATCATCAATTTCATGTCCCGGGAGGGCAGGGGACTCATCTGCCTTTCCCTTTCCGCCGAGCGCGCCGACGCGCTGAATCTGCCGCTCATGACGCGGCGAAACGGCTCGAAGTTCGGCACGAACTTCACGGTGTCCATCGACGCCGCAAAGAGCGAATTTCCGGCCATTTCCGCCGCAGGACGCGCCCATACCGTGCGCGCGGCCGTGGCCGACGGCGCCAGGCCCTCGGATCTGGTTTCACCCGGCTGCATATTTCCTCTGCGCGCGAAGAAGGGCGGCGTGCTCACCCGCGCGGGACAGACGGAAGGCAGCGTGGATCTGTGCCGCATGGCCGGCCTCAAGGAAGCGGCCGTCATCTGCGAAATCATGAAGGACGACGGCACCATGGCCCGCATGGCCGATCTTGAAAAGTTTGCCGCCGAGCATGGCCTGCACATCGCCGCCAACAAGGACATCATCTGCTGGCGTCTGGAGCACGGCGAAGTGGCCGTGAAGCGCGCGGCCGAGGCTTCCATGCCCACGAAGTACGGCACGTTCCGCATCATCGCCTATGAAAATTCCGTGGACGGCCGCACCCATGTGGCCCTCGTGAAGGGCGACGTGACCACTGGCGAACCCGTGCTCGCCCGCGTTCACAGCGAATGCCTGACCGGCGACGTGTTCGGCTCCATGCGCTGCGACTGCGGCGGTCAGCTGGCCGCGGCGCTGCGTCAGATAGAAAGGGAAGGCCGCGGCGTGCTGCTCTACATGCGGCAGGAAGGCCGCGGCATAGGTCTGGCCAACAAGATCAAGGCCTACGCGCTTCAGGAACAGGGCCTGGACACCGTGGAAGCGAACATTCGTCTTGGCTTCCGGCCCGATTTGCGCGATTATGGCGTCGGCGCTCAGATTCTGGTGGATCTGGGCATTCGCAAGCTCCGTCTGCTGACCAACAATCCCACCAAGATCGTGGGGCTGGAAGGCTACGGACTCGACATCGTGGAGCGGGTGCCCATCGAGCAGGAGCCAGGCCGCTACAATGAAGACTACCTGCTGACGAAGAAAGAAAAAATGGGCCACCTGCTCAAGCGGGTATGCCCCAAGACAGAGTGAGGACATCATGTATTCCGTCAAGACCATAGAAGGACAGCTCAATGCCCAGGGGCTGAAGATCGCCATTGTGGCGTCGCGTTTCAACGACTTCATCGTTCAGCATCTCGTGGAAGGCGCCATCGACTACCTGACCCGTCACGGCGCGGCGCAGGAAGACATCACCGTGGTGCGCGTTCCCGGCGCGTATGAGCTGCCCATCGTGTGCAAGAAGATGGCCGCGTTCTCGCAGTACAACGGCATCATCGCTCTCGGAGCGGTCATCCGCGGCAGCACTCCCCATTTCGACTACGTCTGCTCCGAAGCCGCCAAGGGCATTGCGCAGGTGTCTCTGCAGTCCGGTCTGCCCGTGGGCTTCGGTCTGCTGACCTGCGACACGCTTGAACAGGCCATTGAGCGCGCCGGCGCCCATGTGGGCAACAAGGGGGCGGAAACCGCCGCCGCCGTTGTGGAAACCATCCGCGTCATGGAGCAGCTGTAATGGGTGCAAAAGAACCCTCCCGTCGCGCACAGCGTCTGCTGGCCTTTCAGGCCCTGTATGGTCAGGAATTTCTGGAATGCGCTTCCGTGGAACAGCTCAAGGCCGCCTTCCTTGCCGTGCCCCGTCAGGACGAGGCTCTGGAGCAGGACGGCGAACCTTCCGGCTTCGCCTGGGAGCTGGTGTACGGCGTGTGGCAGCATCGCGACGAGCTTGACGCCGTCATCGAGCGCTTCGCCCGCAACTGGCGGCTGGATCGCGTGGGGCGAGTGGAACTGAATCTGCTGCGCCTCGGCGTGTATGAAATGCTGTACCGCGCCGACGTTCCGCCCAAGGTCTCCATGAACGAAGCCCTCGAACTCGACAAGCAGTACGGCGATTCGCGTTCCCACACCTTTGTCAACGGCATTCTCGACGCGGTGAGCAAGGCCGTGGACAAGGGAGAACTGCGCAGCCGCGGCTGATGCCGCATCGGAAATATCTCTCGATCTGTTATCGCGGGCGCACGCCCGAAGCTTCAAGGAACAAAAATGGCACTCTCGTCTCGTTACGATCCTCATGCGCTGGAAGAAAAATGGCAGAAGATATGGGCTGAAAAGGGCTCCTTCAACTGCGATGTTGATCCTTCCAAGCCCAAGTATTTTCTTATGGAAATGTTTCCCTATCCTTCGGGCAACATTCACATGGGCCATGTCCGCAACTATTCCATCGGCGACGTCATGGCGCGTTTCCGCCGTCTGCAGGGCTACAACGTTCTGCATCCCATCGGCTGGGACGCCTTCGGTCTGCCCGCGGAAAACGCCGCCATCAAGCATGGAACGCACCCCGCCAAGTGGACGTATGCCAATATCGACAACATGCGTTCCCAGCTCAAGCGCATGGGCTACTCCTATGACTGGCGCAGAGAAATAGCCACCTGCCGCCCCGAATACTACCGCTGGGAGCAGGAATTCTTCCTCAAGTGCCTGGAAAAGGGCCTCGTGTACCGCAAGAAGGCGCCGCAGAACTGGTGCCCGAGCTGCCATACCGTGCTCGCCAATGAACAGGTCATCGACGGCAAGTGCTGGCGCTGCGATTCCGTGGTGGAACAGAAGGATCTCACGCAGTGGTTCTTCCGCATCACCGCCTACGCCGACGAGCTGCTCGCCGATCTGAAAAAGCTGGAAAATGGCTGGCCCGCCCGCGTGCTCACCATGCAGCACAACTGGATAGGCCGCTCCACCGGCGCGGAAATCGTGTTCAAGCTGGAAGGCCGCGAAGGCGAGATCAAGGTGTTCTCCACCCGCGCCGACACCGTGTTCGGCGTGACCTTCATGACGCTTGCTCCCGAACATCCGCTTGTGGAATCCCTCATTGCCGGTCGCGAGAACGAGGCTGAAATCCGCGCTTTCATCGAGCGCACCCGCAATATGGACCGCCTGGACCGCCAGTCCGAAACCCTGGAAAAGGACGGCGTATTCACCGGCGCCTACTGCCTGAATCCCTTCACCGGCGACCGCATTCCGATCTGGCTCGGCAACTTCGTGCTCGCCGACTACGGCACCGGCGCGGTCATGGCCGTGCCTGCGCACGATCAGCGCGACTTCGACTTCGCCCGCAAGTTCGGCATCGGCATCAAGGTGGTGGTGAGCCCCGACGGCAAGGAAATGGATCCCGCCTCCATGACGGAAGCCTACACCGAACCCGGCGTTCTGGTGAATTCCGGCGAGTTCTCCGGCATGCCCAGCACCGAAGGCAAGGCGGCCATCATCAAGAAGCTGGAAGAAACCGGCAAGGGCCGCGCCACGGTCAACTATCGCCTGCGCGACTGGAATATTTCCCGTCAGCGCTACTGGGGCGCTCCCATCCCCGTGGTGTACTGCGAAAAGTGCGGCGTGCAGCCGGTGAAGCTTGAAGATCTGCCCGTGCGTCTGCCGCTCGACGTGAAGACCTGCGACGACGGCCGTTCGCCGCTGCCGCACACGCCCTCCTTTGTAGAGACCGTGTGCCCCTGCTGCGGAGGCCCCGCCCGCCGCGAAACCGACACCATGGACACTTTCGTGGAATCTTCCTGGTACTTTGCGCGCTACACGTCCGCCCGCAAGGAAGACGCTCCCTTCGACATGGAGGCGCTCAAGTACTGGATGCCCGTGGATCAGTACATCGGCGGCGTGGAACACGCCATTCTGCACCTGTTGTACTCCCGCTTCTTCACCAAGATGCTGCGCGACTTCGGCTATCTGCCCGCCGACATGGACGAACCCTTCAAGAATCTGCTCACGCAGGGCATGGTGCTGCTCGGCGGCAGCAAGATGTCCAAGTCCAAGGGCAACATCGTGGATCCCGATGCCATGGTGAAGAAGTACGGTGCCGACACGGTGCGTCTGTTCTGCCTGTTCGCCGCGCCGCCGGAACGCGACTTCGACTGGAGTGACAGCGGCATTGAAGGTTCCTACCGCTTCGTGAGCCGCGTGTGGCGCATGTTCTCCGACATGCAGTCCATTCTGAAGCCCGTGTCCGCATGTTCCGACCTTTCGCCCGCCGCAAGCGACGCCATCCGGGCGCTGCGCCTGAGCGAACACGCCACCGTGAAGAAGGTGGGCGAGGACATCGCGGAACGCAATCAGTTCAACACCGCCATCGCCGCCATCATGGAGCTCGTCAACAGCGTGAACCAGTACCGCGAGGAACTTTCCGCCACGGAAGAAGGCCGCAGGGCTCTTTCGTCCGCCATGGCCACGGTGCTCGTCATGCTCTTCCCCTTCACGCCGCACATGTGCGAGGAAGTCTGGCAGCAGCTCGGCCATGAGGATTCTCTGGACGACGTGCGCTGGCCCGAATGGAGCGAGGAAGCGCTGAAGCGCGACGTGGTCACCGTGGTGGTGCAGGTGAACGGCAAGCTGCGCGGCAAGGTGGAAGTGCCTGCCGGCGCGTCCCGTGAAGAACTGGAAAAGGCCGCACTTGCCGAGCGCTCCATCCAGAATCATATTGCCGGAAAGACGATCCGCAAGGTCATCGTGGTGCCCGGCAAGCTGGTCAACGTGGTGGCCGGATAGCTTCGCCGGTGCGGAGCGAGGCTTCATGCTCATATTCCGAAAAAAGGGAGGGAAGAGCGATCTTCCCTCCCTTCGGACGGAAAATGCGGCGCAATCTTTCGGAAAGGACCTTGTCCGCGCTTCCGACTCCGCCGCAAAGGAATGTTTGATGAGAAAACCCAGGGGAACGTGGAAAGGTATGATGGCGGCCGCCGTCTGCTGCCTGAGTCTGTTCGTCGGCGGCTGCGGATACGAGCTGGACGGGTATTCCTCCAGCAGCTCGAGAGCGGTCAGCGTGCTCGGCGACGGCAATCAGACGCTCAGGATAGACAAGGTGGAGCAGGTCACCATGTATCCCTGGGTTCAGTATTATCTGCGCGGCCTTGCGCGCGACGAAGTCAATTTGCGGCGTCTGGCCCGCTGGGTGGACAGCGGCAACGCCGACTATCTTCTCACCATTACCATGCCGGGCTTCCGCGTGCGCTCTTCCGTGTCCAACAGCGTGGACAACACCCTGCTCAGCGACACCGTGGTGCAGCTTGAACTTGTGGTGCGCAGCGGCAAAAACGGCACGGTGGTGTGGCGTTCCGGCGTCATTTCCTATTTCGACAAGTACGAGACCGTGGACGAAGGCAACGCCATCCGCGACGGTCTGAAGGAAGCGCTGCGCCGCGCCTTCGACCGCATGCAGCAGAAATTCTGAGTCGCCTCGAACGGAGATCGTCATGGACAGGCCGGGTTTCTTCTTCTGCATCTGCCCCGATGCCGCGCTGCTTCGCGAATACGTGGAGCGGGAGCTCGTCGCTCCGGCGTCATCCGGGGCGCTGCCGCCCGACGTGCAGACGTTCTGGGCGGACGAAGGCCTGGACAGGCGCTTCTGGGACGCGCTCACGCTGCTCGGTATGGACGGCCGCAGCCGCGTGCTGGTGGTGCGGGGCGCGCAGCAGCTTCCCGCGGAAGTGTGGAAGAAGCTTTCCGCCGCGCTCGGCACGCCGAGATCCGCGGTGCTGCCCGTATTTTGTCTTGAAGGCCCCTGGGAAAAGGGGCAGCCCAAACTGCCCGCGTACATTGCCAAGCTCAAGTGTCTGGCCTTTGCCGACAGTCGGAAATGGGTGTGGCGCTCGGCGGGCATAGATGCCCGTTCCCTGCGGCAGCACATTCAGAAGCAGGCTTCCTCCATGGGACTGCGCATGGCTCCTGATGCTCTCAACGCGCTTTCGGAAATGCTTATTCCCGATGCTTCCGCCATCCGCGGCGTACTGGAACAGCTTTATCTCGCCTCGCCTGACGGTGCCGTGGACGTGTCTCTTGTGCGTCAGATGACGGAATTCACGCCCGAAGCCGTCATTTTCGACGTCATCCGTCAGCTGGAAAACGGCAATGCGCGCGCCGTGTGGAAAACGCTGCTGCGCGAGGGCGACGGCGGCGAATCGCTGCTTTTTCCTCTGCTGACGCTCATGGCCAGAGAAGCCCGCCTGCTCTGGCAGCTTCAGGCCGGAGACAAGGTCTTTGTTCCCCAGTTTGTGGAAAACGAAAAGCGCCGCCTTGCCTCGCGCGTGGGTTTTGCGGGACTGTGCCGCATGTTCGCCGAGCTTCAGAAGGCCGAGCTTTCGGTCAAGACCGGAGCCCGGCAGCCGCTTCAGGCCATGGAAGAGCTCGTGGCCTCGCTTTCCCTCGTGTTCGCCCCGGAACAGGGCCGGATGAATGTCGGGCGCTGACGTTATGAAGGTCGCCGCCTCTGCTTCCGAATCCGATCTGCGTTCCGGTCACAGAAAACGCCTTCGCGAGCGTTTCCTGGCCGATCCCGGAGCCCTTCCCGATTACGAAGTGCTGGAGCTTGCGCTCGGATGCGTGTATGTCCGGCGCGACAACAAGCTGCTTGCCAAGCGTCTTCTGGCACGGTTCGGCGGATTCGACGGCCTGCTTTCGGCCAGGTCCGAAGAACTGGCCGACGTGGAAGGCTGCGGACCGGCCGTTGATAGTTTTCTTTGTCTTCTCCGGGAAATCATTGCCCGCGCATCGGAAAGCAACGTACAAAGAAAGCAGACCGTTACCTTGCCCGATCTTGTGGAAATGGGCAGGCAGCGTCTGAAGCACTGCGCCGATGAAGAAGTGTGGGCCGCGCTTCTGGACAAACAGAATCGACTGCTTATGTTTAAAAAGATTCGTCATGGCTCGCCGGATCATGTGGCTCTGGAACCGTTTGAGGTTGTGGAGCTCATGATACGGAACCATGCAAGCAGTCTTGTCCTCATGCACAACCATCCCGGCGGAACCTACATGCCGTCGCAGGAGGACAGGGCGCTGACAGGTCGCATCGCCCTGGCGCTCCAGCCCTTGGGCCTGTACCTGCACGATCATGTGATCATCACTTCCGAAGCGGCTTTCAGCATGATGCACGATTGCCGCCTTGCGTGACGAAAAGGATTGGGATCTGCCCTAATTGAGGATAGCATGAGCGATACGCAAAAGACGCTTTCCGCATTGCCGGAAGAAGAGAAGAAAGACCTGCTGGAACAGGAGACGGAACATGCCGCTCTTCCTGCGGAGGCTCGGGACAATGGCTCGGACGACTCCGGGGAAGGGCAGGGCAACGAAGGAGGAGCCTCCGGCGAGAACCCTGCCGGCGATGCCGACGACATGGCTCCGGCGATTCCCTCCGTGCTGCCGGTTCTGCCTCTGCGCGACAGCGTGGTGTTCAATTCCATGATAGTTCCGTTGTTCGAGAGCCGCGAAAAGGCCATGGAGGCCGTGGAATTCGCGCTCAACGGCAACCGTTACCTTTTGCTCTGCGCCCAGCGTGATGCTTCGGCCGAAGAACCTGAACCGGACGATCTGTACAATGTCGGCTCCGTGGTCATGATTTTGCGCATGATCAAGATGAACGACGGTCAGGTCAAGCTGCTGGTTCAGGGGCTGTCGCGCGCGCAGGTGGAGGAATTCGACAATAACGGCCCCATACTTCTTGCACGCATACGCGTGCTGGAAGAAAACCGCGGTGACGTTTCCGACGTGGAGCTTGAAGCCATGATGCGTTCTGCTCGGGAACAGAGCGACCGCATTCTGCATCTGCGCGGACTTCCCTCCGGGGAAATCATGAACGTTTTGAACTCCGTCAATGATCCGGGCCGCCTTGCAGACATCATTGCCGCCAACATGCGCCTGCGCGTGGATGAGGCTCAGGCTCTGCTTGAATGCCTCGATCCTGTGGAACGGCTGCGGCTGGTGAACAAGCATCTGGTTCGCGAAGTGGAAGTGGCCACCATGCAGGCGCGCATTCAGAGCATGGCGCGCGAGGGCATGGACAAGGCGCAGAAGGATTACTTTCTGCGCGAGCAGCTCAAGGCCATACACAAGGAACTCGGCGACGGCGAAGACGGCGACGACGAGAACGAAAATCTCAAAAAGGCTCTGGACAAGGCTTCGCTGCCGCCCGACGCAAGACGCGAGGCCGACAAGCAGCTTCGTCGTCTGGCCTCGATGCACAACGATTCCGCGGAAGCCAACGTGGTTCGCACCTATCTCGATCTTCTGGCCGAGCTGCCGTGGAAGAAGATGTCCCGCGACAGACTGGACATCGTGAAGGCCGCGGCCATTCTGGACGAGGATCATTTCGGTCTTGAAAAGGTGAAGGACCGCATTCTCGAATTTTTGAGCGTGCGCAAGCTGAATCCCGATTCCAAGGGACCGGTGCTGTGCTTTGTGGGGCCTCCCGGCGTGGGCAAGACCTCTCTCGGCCGGTCCATCGCAAGAGCGCTCGGCCGCAAGTTCCAGCGCATTTCCCTGGGCGGCATGCGCGACGAGGCGGAAATCCGCGGACATCGCCGTACCTACATCGGCGCCATGCCCGGCCGCATCATTCAGGCCATCCGGCAGGCGGGCACGCGCAATCCGGTCATCGTGCTGGATGAAATCGACAAGCTCGGCAACGATTTCCGTGGTGATCCCGCTTCGGCGCTGCTTGAAGCGCTGGATCCGGAACAGAATTCCCATTTCAGCGATCATTATCTGAATCTGGAATTCGACCTGTCCAAGGTGCTGTTCCTCTGCACGGCCAACCAGCTCGACACCATTCCCGCCGCGCTGCTGGACAGACTGGAGATCATCCATCTTTCCGGCTACACGGAACAGGAAAAGCTGGCCATTGCTCGCCGGTATCTTCTGAAGCGCCAGATTGCGGAAAACGGTCTCAAGGAAGAGGACATCGTGTTCCGCGACAACGCCATGGCGCGCGTCATCCGCGGATACACGCGGGAAGCCGGTCTGCGCGGACTGGAGCGCCAGATCGGAGCCATCTGCCGCAAGCTTGCGAGACGCAAGGCGGAGGGGGAAAAGCCTCCCTTTGTGGTCACGCCGGCCGTGGTGGCCAGACTGCTGGGGGCGCCGCGCTTTCTGGACGAGGAAAAGGAAGGCTCGCTTTTGCCCGGCGTTGCTTTGGGCCTTGCCTGGACGCAGGCCGGCGGCGAGGTGCTGCATATTGAAGTGAGCACCATGCAGGGCAAGGGCGGACTGCTTTTGACCGGTCAGCTCGGCGACGTCATGAAGGAAAGCGCGCAGGCCGCCGTGACCTATGCGCGTTCTCATGCCCGGGAGCTGGGCATTGATCCCGAGTTCTCGCAGAAGCTGGACATTCACATTCATGTGCCTGCGGGCGCGACGCCCAAGGACGGGCCTTCGGCGGGCGTGACGCTGGTGTCTGCGCTGGTGTCCGCGCTGACCGGACGCCCCGTGCGCAGCGATACCTGCATGACCGGCGAAATCACGCTGCGCGGACGGGTGCTGCCGGTGGGCGGCATCAAGGAAAAGATTCTCGGCGCGGTGGCGAGAGGCTTGAAGCGTGCGGTCATTCCCGCGCAGAACGTCAAGGATCTGGAAGAGATTCCTTCCGATCTGCGCCGCCGCATCGAAATTCACACCGTGCATACCATAGGCGAACTGCTGCCGCTGGTGCTGGAAGAAAAGAAAGAAAAAATGGAGAAAAAAGAGGCGTAGCCGCCTGAACTGCCGGGCGATGCGTGTTATGAGGCCGTTCCTTTCGGGGAGCGGCCTTTTTGATTAAAAGAAAAACCCCAGCTAGGCTGGGGGTTCCCGAAAACTTATAGTTATGCGTAAGTTATAAACACTCCTTTTGATTTGCTAAGAAAGAGGTGCGGTCTGGCAACTGCGCCAATAAGCAAATCAAAAGGAGGTCACAATGGGTGACACAAAGAAGT
Source organism: uncultured Mailhella sp. (assembly GCF_963931295.1). Taxonomy (NCBI): domain Bacteria; kingdom Pseudomonadati; phylum Thermodesulfobacteriota; class Desulfovibrionia; order Desulfovibrionales; family Desulfovibrionaceae; genus Mailhella; species uncultured Mailhella sp. The sequence goes on from NZ_OZ007001.1 coordinate 2,905,593, forward strand.
TAGCGCATACGAAATGGAACTGCAAATATCACATAGTCTTTGCACCAAAATATCGCCGACAGGTTTTCTATGGTGAGAAGAAAAGAGTCATAGGAGAAATATTGCGGAAATTATGTGAATGGAAGGGGGTAAACATAGTAGAAGCAGAATGTTGTCCCGACCATATCCATATGTTGCTTGAGATGCCGCCCAAGATGAGTGTATCGGCGTTTGCCGGATATTTGAAAGGAAAGAGCGGCCTGATGATATATGAGCAGCTCGACGAGTTGAAGTTCAAATATCGTAGGGAGTTCTGGCGCCGTGGTTACTCTGTCGACACGATGGGCACGAATAAGGCAAAGATAGCTGAGTACATCAGGCGTCAACTGGCCGAGGATAAACTCGGAGATCAGCTGAGCATCCCATACGCCGGAAGCCCTTTTTACGGGCCGTCGGCAACAGAAATGCAGGCGTCAGATCGACAATGAGTCTGTTGGTGGGGCTGCCGGGCTGGAAGCAAAAGTCCTTCTCTGAGAATTGGGAGTTCGGAATTTTCGGGCAGCGGATGCGTGCCGTCTTTTTCGATCAGGCTGACGAGCTGCGGAGCACCATGAAGAAAACGTCATGATTATGTGAAATAAAGAACGATAATGAAAAGAAGAGCCGGATTTGGATGGGGGGGAGAGAGCCTGCGCGACAAGGAGAGCTCGTCAAGCGAAGAAAAGCACCGAACGGTCGATGATCGTTTGAAAATGAAAGGTGCTTTGCGAAAACCTTGCAAGCGTCAACATTGTCGTTTGGGCTTTTGCCGGACCTGGTTTCCTCGCAGAAATGGTCGGATTGTCGGCACGAAGTTTTGACGGCTCTGCATGGTTATGCGGAAGAATCAGACAGAAAAGGGTGAGAATAAAGCAGAAATGCGGCGCTTATGTCTCATCATGTCGCGGAGCAGGAGAAGACATATTGTATTGATCGTTATTTCACGAAAATGACGGGCTTTCTTTCCACCGATGCCGGTTTGGCGTAGTTTTTTTCAGGGAGGTTCGTCATGTCCGAAGTCGAAAACACCTCGTCTCTGCATTTGAAAGCCGTTATTGCCGCCCTCTGGACGGGCAATCTGTTCGCGCCTTTCCTCATGAGCGGCGTGGCCGCCATACTTCCGTCCATAGGCGAATCCCTGGGAGCTCCGGCCGTCATGCTTTCGCTGGTCATGGTGTGCTATAACCTGGGGCAGTCCATCTCGCACATGCTGAGCGGACGCATCGCCGATATATTCGGCGTCAAGCGCACCCTGCTGGCGGGCGTGGGCTGCTTCTGTCTTTTCAGCGTGTTCATGGGCCTCGCTCCGGCCATGTCGGTACTCATTCCCCTGCGTTTTACTCAGGGAGTTGCCGCCGCCACCATTTCCTGCGCCGTCACCACGCTCAGCGTGACGCTCGCTCCGCCTCATATCCGCGGTCAGGTGATAAGCATTGTGGTGTCGGCCGTGTACCTCGGACTCGCCATCGGTCCGCTGGCCTGCGGCGGCATTACGGAACTCTCCGGCTGGCGCATGGTGTTCTTTCTCATTGCGGCGCTGAGTCTGGCGGAACTTATTCTGCTGCATCACGTCATTCCCGGCGATACGCAGGCAAAATCCGGCCGTTCCTTCGACGTCGTGAGCGCATTTTTGGGAGCGCTGGGCCTTGCCTGCATGACCATGGGCGCAACGTGTACGTTCCTGCATCCTGCCGTGGTGGGCATGCTGCCTCTGGGCGTGCTGATCCTGATGGCGTTTGTCCGCAGAGAATGGACGTCCGCCGATCCCATGTTCGACTTGAAGATACTGGCCAAGGTCCCGGGACTTCCCGACGGCATGGCGGCGACCTTCATCAACTACGGTTCCTTTCAGGGGCTCTCCCTGTTTTTCTCCCTCTATCTTCAGCAGGTGCTCGGCCTGAACGCCTTCCATGCCGGCATGATCCTCATGATGCAGAGTCTGTGTCAGACGGTGTTTTCGCCCGTGGCCGGAAGAATGGCCGACAAGTATCGCCCCGGCATCATTTCCACCTCGGGCATGATGGTGTGCGGTGTGAGCATACTGAGTCTCATGCTGCTGGGCGAGGGCAGTCCCGTGTGGCAGGTCGTGATCAGTCAGGCGGCGCTCGGCACGGGAGCTGCGTTCTTTGTGGCTCCCAACATGACGGCCACCCTGGGCAACGTGCCCAAGGAACAGCTTTCCGTGGCCTCGGGCCTGTTCGGATGCCTCCGCACCATGGGCGGATTGATGAGTCACATCATCATGGCCTGCATGATCGGCTTTTTCATGGGCGACACCGCCGTGACGCATGAAAATTCCGGTCTCTTCCTGCATGCCATGCACTACACGCTGCTGCTGTTCGGCATGCTCAATCTTCTGGGTGTGGGACTCAGTCTGCGCGCGTTGCGGCATCATCGGTAAAAGAGCTTGCCCGTCGTTCTTCTGACGTGTAGCATGCCGGAGTATGAAGGCCCCGGCCCGCGCCGGGGGAAGGGAAGTCAGAGCGTTGTCGGATTGCGCAGGCGCTTCGCATGTTCGTTTTCTAGTGCGGCGTTTTGCCGGACCGAAGTGCCCGTGCGGCGGTCCGGGGGCATGGCTCGGGGAACATCGAAAAAGGAGAAGGTATGGGAGTTCTGGGCAAACTTTTCGGCGGCAGGGGCAGCAGCACGGCAAGCAGGCAGCCTCCCCTGAGAAACAACACGTCCAGTGATTCCGCGCCGGACAACGAAGGGCCGTCTTCGGCCTTCATGGGCAGACACTTTGAAGGCCTCGGCGACGTGTGGTCCGCCTTTTTCCCCGGCGGAAGCCGAGAATATGTCGAAGCGCTGCAGCAGCTTTTTGAAAAAAGCTCGGCGCAGGGCCCCGTCATGCATCGCAAGGACGGCAGCAGCGTCATTCTTCTGGCTTCTCCCGTGAGCGGCGGACTCGGCATTCATTCGCACATCGTCATGACGCAGGGCAAGGGAAAGGCGGACTTCGTGGGGGGATACCCTGCGCTGGAAGGTCTGCCCGTGCCTTCCATCATTGAGCAGGCGCACATCTGGACCAACGGCATATCCGGAGTGGTGGCCACGAGGGCCGATGTCACCGGCGCGCCGTTTTCGTTTTTTCTGGCGGGCTTCTTCCAACATGTTCCGCAGCTGCAGTTCGGCAGCCGGGCGGATTTTCATATGGCCGGACTCGCCCTTTCGCTGGAGCAGGCGCGGCATGTCGATATTGCGCTTCAGAAGGGAACGCCCGCCTATGACGAGGCGTTGAAGGCGTTTCTCATCGCCCATCCGGAGAAGAAGGCGGCCGACTTTGCCCCCAAGAGGGTATCCACGCACGGCGTGGGCATGCTGTTTCCCACGGAGGTGGTGAGCATGTGGGCCTTTCAGGTGCCGGTGCTCGGCACGGAGTGGGTGGAATTCATGGGACGGCGTTTTCTGCGTATGCTCACACTGTTTTCCGGTTCGGGGGAACGTTCGGTGCGCGGCTACCTCTACGCGGCGGAGCACGTGCTGAAAGGCTACGTGCCGCAGGTGGGCGACGATGTGACCGGCACGCTGTGGCTTCAGGGCGGCATGGAACAGTACCCCGAAGAGCGATGAAAATTTTTTCGGCAAGAATTTGAGGCGTCCCGAGAGCTCTATCATGGCTTTTCCCATGGTTTCGCGGTAATCCTGAACGTAGGGAAGGGAAGGATTTCGCAGGAGTTTGTTACAAAGAGTCCCGTGGGGAAAATGAAGTGATATATCGTATTAAAACAGTATAATACGTGTATTTTTTCGATGCGTGGCTCTTTTGCGCGACTCTTGCATAACAGGGGGGTGTGCGCTATCACCCTAGAAAGGATCCTGTCCAGTCTGCACAGGAAGAGGTAACATATGGATAGACGTACCTTTCTTTGTTCTCTGGTGAGTATGCTGACCGTCGGCATGACGGCGTCGTTGCTGCCCCGCGAGGCTGAAGCTGCGCCGCCTCCGCCTCCCCGCAGGCCCGCTCCCCGTCCGGGCGCTCCCGCGCCGAGGCCCGGCAGACCTGGCCCTCGTCCTGCTCCCCGTCCGGGCAGACCTGGGCCGCGTCCCGCTCCGAGACCCGGACGTCCCGGACCGAGACCTGCGCCGAGATCCGGACGCCCCGCTCCCAGACCCGGCAGACCCGGGCCCAGACCTGCGCCGCGTCCTGGATCGAGACCCGCCCCCCGTCCGGGAGGTCCGAGACCGGGGGCTCCGCGTCCCGGATTGAGGCCCGATCCCAGACGGCCCATATGAGGGCTCGTCAATACGTCATCAGCCGGAGGAATTGCCTATGAAAGTTCGTTTTCTCAAGTGCGCATGCGCCGCGCTCCTGATCTGCGGCCTGACTATTCCCGCTCTTGAGGCCAAGGCCGGCCCGGCCGACCTTACCGGTAAGCAGTGGACGGCTTCCACCACCTCGGAAAAGCTGGCCTTCCTGTACGGTGTATCGAGCACCGTGGCGATCGAACAGCTTGTCGCCGACAGACAGAAAACGGAGCCTTCTCCGTTTGTTGCGGCCTGGATCAAGGCTTTCGGCGATCAGAACTGGAAGCAGATTCAGAAGAATCTCGACGACTGGTATGCCGCCCATCCCTCGGATGCGGAACGACCGGTGTTTGATGTTCTCTGGTATGAGTTCATGGCTCCGGCCTATAAAAAGTGAGAGTGTCTCTCGGAGTAGTATGATGAAGAAACTTCCCGTTGTTGTACTTCTGGTGGGCGTTATGGCCTTCGGCTCCATGGGCTGCACCAATATGAACAGGACGCAGCAGGGCGCGCTCAGCGGAGCCGCCGGCGGCGCGCTTATCGGCGGCGGCCTGAGTGCTCTTACCGGCGGCAGCGGCACGACGGGCGCGCTCATCGGCGGCGGACTCGGAGCCCTGGCCGGCGGCATTTACGGCCATCAGCAGGAACGGAATGATTATTACGATCATGGCCGTCGCTGGTAGCGTTGACATGTCATGAGACAGGATCCGAGAAGAACCGCAAGGTTCGCTTCCGATGAATGACAGGTCGGCGTTTCCGGCGGGAAGCCGCAGGAAGGGAACGGCATGATGCAGACATGCACTGTTCCGAGGCCGACAGGAAAGACTGAAAAAGCCCCCGAAAGGGGGCTTTTTTTGCGTCTGTTGCACGTCTTGTGCGCAGCGCTGCGACCGGCGTCAGCGCGCCGCATCAGGGAAAAGGCTGTTCTCAGGCAGCACCGCGCGGCTTTTCGGCGGGGCAGGCGCGTGTTTCCGGGAGCGCCTTGCACGGGAGAATTCGGATTCCTCCGCCCGGGGACGCGGACGCTTGCAGGTGAAAAAGGCGCGCGGCCGGTGCCGGTCAGCGATCCCGCAGGCGGGGATCCAGCATGTCGCGGAGACTTTCGCCGAGCAGGTTGTAGCCGAGCACCGTGATGAGGATGGCAAGACCGGGGTAGAGCGAAAGCCAGGGCGCTATTTCCAGGGTGTTTTTTCCGTCCATGAGCATGTTGCCCCAGCTTGCGTCGGGCGGCTGCACGCCGAGTCCGAGAAAGCTCAGGGAGGATTCCACGAGAATGGCTCCCGCCACGCCGAGTGTTGCCGAAACCAGCACCGGCGCGAGGGCATTGGGCAGAATGTGCACGAAAAGAAGACGGGAGGTGGGAGCCCCGGCGAGCTTTGACGCGGCAATAAAGTCGCGTTCCCTCAGGGACAGCGTTTCCGCGCGGACAAGGCGTGCCACGCCCATCCACGACGTGAGTCCGATGACGACCATGATGTTGGTGAGACTCGGCTCCAGAAAGGCGATGACGGCAAGAATGAGAAAGAACGAAGGAAAGCAGAGCATGACGTCCACGCCGCGCATGATGAGTTCGTCCGTCCAGCCGCCGAAGTAGCCGGAAGCCAGCCCCAGCGCTATGCCGATGGCCGTGGATATGCCTACGGCGACGAAGCCCACCCACAGCGACACGCGCGCGCCGTAAAGCAGACGGGAAAACACGTCGCGCCCGAGTTCGTCGGTGCCGAGGAGGTGCTCGGCCGAGGGCGGCATGAGAATCTGATCGAGGTTCAGGGCAGCGGGATCAAAGGGGGCTATCCAGGGCGCGAGCAGCGCAAGAAGGCTCATGACGAGCACGATGGTCAGCCCCGTGAGAAACATGCCGTGTCTTTTCAGGGAGATGCTCATGCCTTGTTCTCCTGACGGGCGGAGGTTCTGATGCGGGGATCGGCCAGACCGTAGCCTGCGTCGGCGAGCATGTTGCCGAGCAGTGTGAGCACCGCGCCGAGCACGAGATTGCCCATGATGAGCGGGTAGTCGCGGGCCATGACGGCCGTGTAGAAAAGCTGACCGAGGCCGGGCAGGGCGAAGATGGTTTCGATGATGACGCTGCCGCCGATGAGTCCGGGCACGGAGAGCCCCAGCATGGTGATGACGGGCAGAAGCGCGTTGCGCAGCGAGTGTCTGCCTATGACGAGCCTTGCGGGCAGGCCCTTGGCTCTGGCCGTGGTGATGTAGTCCTGTCGGAGCACCTCAAGCATGGAGGAGCGCAGAAAGCGCGACGTGCCCGCAATGCTGCCCACGAGTCCCACAAGAATGGGCAGGGTGAGATGCCGTGCGATGTCCAGCGCCTTTCCCAGGGGCGAGAGCTGGGCGTAGTCGAGCGAGGTGAGGCCGGAGAGCGGCAGCCAGCCGAGATCAATGCCGAAATAGAGCATGAGCAGCATGGCCAGCCAGAAGCTCGGCATGGCAAAGCCGAGAAACACCAGCACGGTGAGCGCGCGGTCGAGCAGAGAGCCCCGCCGCACCGCGGACACGATGCCGATGGGTATGGAAATGAGCAGGGTGAGCAGCAGGGAAATGACGTTCATGCCGACGGTAAGGGGCATGCGTTCCATGATTTTTTCCATGACGGGGCGCGCGTCGCTGGAGAGGGAAATGCCGAAGTCCAGCCGGACGAGGCGGCCGAGCCAGTCCGCGTACTGTTCCCAGAGCGGGCGGTCCAGTCCGTAGAGGGCGTTCAGGCGTTCGCGCACCATGTCGCCCGCCAGCGGATTCAGACTGGTCTGCATGTCAGTGGGGGTGCCGGGCGCAAGATGGATCACGAAAAAGCTCACCAGCGTGATGCCCCAGAGCACCAGCAGCATCCACAGGGTCTTGCGCGCGGCGCGCACGGCGAGCGCCCGCCAGCGGGAAGCGGCGACGCCGTCGGAAGTCGGAGCGTCTTTCATTGCGTTCTGCTCCTCAATAAGTGGAAGTTGTGAAATTCGTGCAAAAAACACGGCGTTTGCGGCGGCAGGGCAGGAAAAAGGCCTGCCGCCGCTTCGCCGGACGCTTTTGCGGAAAAACGGCCGCCTTCCTGCCTGTGTGCGGAAAACGGCCGTGAATGTCAGGCTCCGGGCTGCATGGCTCCCTGACTTATGTCGTGACGCATCCATTCGGCCACGGCTTTGGTTTCGGCCTGCCACGAGGCCGGGGTCAGGCGCAGCTTGAGGAAATGACGGAACATTTCATCCAGCATGTCCAGCGCCTGATCGAGCAGATACATTTTTTCCAGAAAAACGGCGTCCGGGTCTTCGGAAGCGTCTTCCTTCGAGATGGGCGGCGTGCGCAGGGAATTGATGCTGAAATCTTCGGCCTTCAGCGTCACCTGCCAGTCCATGCCGTCCTTTTCCAGACGCACGAGGGCGCGCACCACCTGCTTGCCGGTGAGCAGGCCGAGTCTGGCCTCGCGCAGGGGCGAGAAGGAGCCCACCACGGTGGCGGTTTCCTGATTTTCGCCTTCGCCGCCGCGCACCACGATGCGCTGTTCCATGGCCACGGTGAAGGGCTCGCCGTTGTGCTCCGGCGATTCCATGCGGAACACGTTGCCGGTTTCGCTGCGGAACCACAGCCAGGTCAGAAATTCCTGCCCTAAAACAAGATCGGTGTTTTCTCCGATGTAGCCGATGTCTGCCATGTTCGATGCCCCCGGTTAGATGAAGTGCGTGGATTCCACGGCGTCGAGCTTGTCGGCGCACTGTTCGCCGAACATGGAGAGCGCCAGCGCACAGGGAACGAGCTGTTCGAGGCGAAGATCGAAGCTGCGGGTGAAGAGTTCAAGAAACATTTCAATCATTTTCGTCTGCGTGGAGGCAAAGTAGACGCGGCCCGTGCGGGTATTCCAGACCACCTGGAATTCTGCGGGAATGGGTAGAAAACGTCCCATGAGGCGCAGCTTCACCTGTTCACCGATTTCCTTCTTGCGGTCGCGGGGAATGAACTTCTTGCCCAGTTCCTTGATGCGGGCCTCCTCCTCGCGCAGCGCGATGCGCGTGTGCTTGCGTAGCACGGCGGGCGGAATGCGGCGCGTGTCGAGCCGGAGGGAAAAGGTCAGATAGTCGGCCTTTTCCGGAGGGCTGAGCTTCCATTCGGTATCGAGCATGTCGTCGAAATTGGTCCAGCCGAAGGCCCGTTCCTCGGCGATGTCGTCGATGTCCATGAAGGCGAACTGACGGAGCTTTTCGGGAATGGCGGGCCACAGTTCGGCGGGAACGTCGTCAATGATGCGAAAGCGCGTGAAGCTGGTGCTTGCTTTGAGAAAACTCATATTTTCCTTCCTTTTGAGCGGGAAGGGAGCTTCCCGCAGGCCGGGCAATGGTACGACAAGCGGGCAGCGCGCGCAAGGGCGTATTGCGCGGACAAGCTCGGGCCCGGGCATTTGCGGACAGGGCGGGGCGCAGGCGGCGCACTCCGAAAGGCGCGGGGAAAAGCGCGGACAGACAGCCTCAGTGCGCGCGCGAACGCTTTTTCCCCGGCGCGGCAGAGGCGGCGGGATAGTCGTTCAGGGCACAGTGCCCCTCTTCGCAGCAGGCGCAGGGATTGCCGTGATCCAGGCTGTCGATGATGCCGCAGCCCTGTACATGATCGCCCGCGCAGGTGCGGCGCAGCGCCTCAAGATGTTTCTTGAGATGCTGGAGCGAGGCGATCTGCTTTTCCACGTCGGCGATGTGCTTGTCCACGAGTTCGTTGATCCAGGCGCAGCTCACCGTGGGATTGTCCTTGAAGGCCAGAAGATTCCGTATTTCGGCGAGATTCATGCCGTGCAGGCGGCAGCGCCGGATGAAGTGCAGGCGCTCCACGTCTTCGTCGCTGTAGAGGCGATAGTTGGCGTCCGTGCGTTCCGGCGGGGGCAGCAGTCCTTCCTTCTCATAATAGCGGATGGTCACGACCTGACAGCCTGACAGTCTGGCGAGTTCTCCTATTTTTAAAGGCATGTCGTCCTCCTTTTCCTGTTCGAGCCGGAGCCTTCATGGTAAGGATGCCGTTTGCCGAGTCAAGAGGCCCGCGTTGCTCGGCCGCTTGGAAGCAACGGGCGGCTCCTGCCGTAAAGCGAGAAATGATTGCAAAAAAATCCTTGTTGTTCAGTGTGTTGCAAAAATTGACAGAGATTTTCAAAAAAATGAAAAAATGTATTGACTCTATAGCTGCTATAGACACTACCTTGATTTCAACAAGGAGAAAACAGCATGAAGGACAACCTCATATATCCCGATTCCGGAAGCGGCGCGTGCGCCTGCAGCAACTTTACGCTGCGTCCCTTCTCCTCCGTGGAGCAGGAAGGCCGTCACGAGCATCATCACGAAGATCATGACCATGCTCATGCGCACGATCATGCCCATGAACACGACCACGAGGGTCACGAGCATCACGGGTGCTGCTGCCCGCATGAGCACAAGGCTCCCGAACCCGTGGACATGTCTCTCGCGGCGGCCGCCTCGGACACCACGGCGGTGTACCTCATCAAGAACATGGACTGCCCCATGGAAGAGGCGCTCATCCGCAAGAGACTGGCGTCCGTGGAAGGCATCACCGGTCTTGAATTCAATCTGATGCAGCGGGTGCTTACCGTGCATCACGAGCTTGCTTCCACCGCGGTCATCGAGGAAGCGCTTTCGTCCATCGACATGATTCCCGAGCCGATCGGACAGAAGAACGAAGCTGCGCCGCGGAAATTTGAATCCACGCCCATTCCGTGGAAGAAACTGGCGGCGGCCGGCGTGTTCGCCGCGCTTTCCGAAGGCATGGAGTTCGCGCTCGAATGGGGCGTGATCGCTCATCCGGCCGAGGGTTTTTCCCTGGTGGGCGCGCTGCCGCTGATCTTCGCCGTGGCGGCCATTCTGCTCGGCGGCCTCGGCACCTACCGCAAGGGCTGGCTGGCCGTTTCCAACCTGAACCTCAACATCAACGCCCTCATGTCCGTGGCCGTCACGGGCGCCGTGCTCATTGGTCAGTATCCGGAAGCCGCCATGGTCATGGTACTGTTCAACGTGTCCGAAGCCATCGAAGCCCGCGCGCTCGACAGAGCCCGCAACGCCATCAGCAAGCTTCTGGCCCTGTCTCCGGAAAAGGCCACGGTGCAGCAGCGTGACGGCTCGTGGACGGAACTCGACATCAGGCAGGTGCAGCCCGGCCGGCGCGTGCGCGTGAAGCCCGGCGAGAGAATAGCGCTGGATGGCATTGTCGTTGCCGGTCACTCCGCGGTGAACCAGGCTCCCATCACGGGCGAAAGCGTGCCCGTGGAAAAGACCGAGGGCGACACCGTGTTTGCAGGCACCATCAACACGTCCGGCTCGCTGGAATTTGAGGTGACGGCCGGCGCTTCGGACACCACCCTTGCCCGCATCATTCATGCGGTGGAAGACGCGCAGGGCCGTCGCGCTCCCATGCAGCGCATGGTGGACAGCTTCGCCCGCTGGTACACGCCCGCCGTGTTTCTGCTCGCACTGCTCACGGCCTTGATTCCGCCTCTCTTCATGGGGCGTGAATGGCTGGATTCCATCTACACCGGCCTTGTGCTTCTGGTCATCGGCTGCCCCTGCGCTCTGGTGATCTCCACCCCGGTGAGCGTGGTCAGCGGCATGGCGGCCGCCACCAGAAACGGCATTCTGGTCAAGGGAGGCATGTTCCTGGAACAGGGACGTCTGCTGCGCTGTCTCGCCCTCGACAAGACCGGAACGCTAACCCACGGTCAGCCGGAACTCACGGACGTGGTGGCTCTCGGCGGCAGCGACGAACAGAAGGCGTTCATACTTGCGGCGAGCCTGGCCGGACGTTCGGATCATCCCGTCTCCCGCGCCGTGGCGGAAAAGGCGGAAGAAGAACACAGGACGCTTCTGCCTGTGGAAGATTTTGAAGCCGTGGCCGGACAGGGCGTGCGGGGCGTCATCGACGGCGTTCGCTACAGCCTCGGCAGCCTGCGCATGATGGATCAGGCGGGCATGGCGTCCGACGAATTGAAGAAGCGCGCCGCGGCCCTGGAAGCCGGTGGCAGAACCGTGGTGACGCTGGCCGACGAGCATAAGGCCGTGGCGGTGTTCGCCGTGGCAGACACCATCCGCGAAAGCAGCGTGGAGGCGGTGAGAGACCTCAAGAAGCTCGGCGTGCGCACGGTCATGCTCACGGGCGACAACGAAAAGGTGGCGCAGGTTGTGGCGGAACAGGCGGGCGTGGACGAATTTCGCGCGGGCCTGCTGCCTGAAGACAAGCTGAGTGCCGTGGAGGAACTGGAAAAGAACTGGGGGCATACCGGTATGGCCGGCGACGGCATCAACGACGCTCCCGCGCTTGCCCGGGCTGACATCGGCTTTGCCATGGCCGGCGGCGGCACCGACACCGCCATGGAAACGGCCGATGTGGCCCTCATGGACGACGATCTGCGCAAGATTCCGAGATTCATCCGGATTTCCCGTGCCACGCATGCCATTCTTGTGCAGAACATTGCTCTGGCGCTGGGCGTGAAGGCGCTGTTTTTCGCCATGGCCTTTTCCGGATGCGCCACCATGTGGATGGCCGTGTTCGCTGACGTGGGCACCGCGTTGATTGTGGTGGCCAACGGCCTGAGGGCTGCGGGCAATCCTGCTGAGTAGGACGCGGCCGACGTTTGACGGGCAGGGGCTTTCGGAAGGTTCAGAGGACCTCCGAAGGCCCTGTTGCCGTTTTGAAGAGATCGAAGCGCATAAAAAAGTTCTTGCCCTCTTGACGAAAGTCCGGGGAAGATTTATTTGCTCATTTGAGCATAATTACGTGCGAATGGAAGCCCCGTCCGTGTTGTCGGAGCTTTTCCGGTGCAAGGCTCCGGTGTTTTTCTGTCGGTTTTGCGGAACGCGGAAGACTCCGCGGACTCAGCAGGTGTTCTGCCGGGAGTCACGGCAGAACCGGAGAGCGCAGCGAGTATTCTGTCAGTGGACTGCAGAGGTGACGGCGTTCCGTTCGGAGCGTCGTCAGATAGCCCGCAACGCCGCCTTGTTGCGTATTTCAAATGAGAGAGGAGATTTGCCATGTCTGAAGCTGTTCTTGTTGCCGTTCCTTCCGATGCTCCCGCCGGACTCGACGCCAGACCCAGCGCGCATTTCGGCCATTGCGACGCCTACACCGTGGCCCGCATTCAGGACGGAAAGATTCTCGACGTTTCCATTGAATACAACGAGGGCCATGATCAGGGCGGCTGCATTGTGCCCGTGCAGGCGCTGGCGGGCAAAGGCGTCAAGGTGCTCATTGCCGGAGGCATGGGCATGGGACCGCTGAACGCCATGCATCAGATGGGCATGCAGGTGTTTTACGCCACCGGCTTTCTGACCGTGCAGGAAGTGCTGCAGGCGTATATCGACGGCAGACTGCAGGAATTCGGCTCCGGCAATCTGTGCCGCGGCGGCTGCGGCCATCACCATGCCTGATGTTGCGGCATCGAAAACGCTGATTGTAATTTTTTGAATATGCCCTCGGAAGAGCAATCCTTTTCCGGGGGCGTATCGTGTCTGCGGTCAGAGATTTTTTGGAAAATGCAGAGCTTTTCTGGCGTTGAATGACAACATCCTGATGTTGCCGATGCTTTTATATAAGGAATAGAAGAAGGCGAAGGAGCGGGGCAATCGTACCATCAGTGTGTTGCGCCTGTTACAGGCAAAAAAATTTTTGTTTCATCCTTTTTACATTTGTATGAACATATGGACGTAGGCGGAAAAAAGGTGTAGTTTGAAGTCAAAAGAAGAGCATGTTGAACGTATCTGATTGATAATGCCGCGGAAGACGTTTCTTGCGAAAAAAAGGACTTTCGCGGTGAGGCCTGCCTGGGGCCAGGTGTGTCGGGCATGCTTTCAAGCGGATGATTCCGCGTTGTTACGGAAAACGGCATAAGCCGTCAAAGCTTTTTCCCAAGGTTCTGTGAGGTCGTCATGAAAGTAAGCAAGGTCGTTCTTCCTGTTGCAGGATGGGGTACCCGTTCTCTTCCCGCCAGCAAGAATATTCCCAAGGAAATGCTGCCCATCTATAACAAGCCCGTCATCCAGTACGTTGTGGAAGAGGCTGTGCGCGCCGGCGTTCAGGAAGTCATCTTTGTGACGAATCGTCACAAGTGCGTGGTGGAAGATCATTTTGACCGCAACATCGAGCTTGAGGAACTGCTGGCCGAGGCGGGCAAGATAGAGCAGCTCAAGGCCGTGCAGGAGGCCGCCACCATGGTGGACGTCATGGCCGTGCGTCAGAAGCAGCAGCTGGGACTCGGCCATGCGGTGGGCTGCGCCAGATCCATAGTGCAGGAAGACTACTTTGCGGTCATGGTGGGTGATGACTTCATGGTGGGGGACAATGCCGGTCTTGTGCAGCTCGTGCAGACCGCGGAAAAGTACAACATGCCGGCCATCGGCGTGATGGAAGTGCCTGCCGATAAAATCGACAAGTACGGCATGGTGGCGGGCGAGGAACTTGAGGAAGGCGTGTACCGCATCACCGACATGGTGGAAAAGCCTGCCGTCGGCTCCATGAATTCCCGTCTGGCCATCGTGGGGCGCTATGTGCTTCCGCGTGAAATTTTCAGCTACATTGCGAAGGTCAAGCCCGGCAAGGGCGGAGAAATTCAGCTGACCGACGCGCTGGCCGACTACATGAAGGACAAGGGCATGCTTGCCGTGAAGATGAAGGGGCGTCGCTTCGACGCCGGCGACTGGGTTGATTACCTGACCGCGGGCATTTACTTCGGCCTTCAGGACAAGAAGCTGCACGAGCCTCTGCGCGAGGCGCTCAAGGAGCTGCTTGACCAGTAGCACAGGCTTTTGCCGATAATACTGAAGGCGCGCATGACCATTCTGCCGTGCGCGCTTTTTTTGCGCCCGTGGTTCGGAAAAAGGCGTGCGCGCCGGAAGCGGGAAACGCATGCACGGCCTTGGAAAAAGCCCGGGACCGCTGCCATTTTTCAGAACGGAACCGGTGCTCCGACAGGCTCTTCTCGGGCGGAAAAAGCTGTGAGTGGAAGGAACGGGGGCATCCTGCCGGAACGGACACATCCTTCGGCGTTCGTCTGCGGACGGACGTTCCCCCCCTCCGCCGGTAATTTTCCCTGTCTGCGGCCTTGTATTTTTGATTTGCCGGGAATAGGTTCGGCCCTGAACAAAAGGAGGCGTCATGCTTGAATTTACACGGGAAGGAATGCTGAACCTGACCAGGGAACTGGTCCGCATACGGAGCGTATCCCACACGGCGGGAGAAAATGAGGCGGCCGACGCCATTTTTTCTCTGCTGGCCAAAGAGGACTATTTCAGAGATCATCCGGAATTTCTTCGTTTTCTTCCCGTGGAAGAGGGCGGACTCCAAAGACGCGCCGTACTTGCCTTTGTGGAAGCCGGGGAGCCGGTTTCGCGCACGGTGCTTCTGAACGGGCATTTCGACGTGGTGGATACGGACGTGTGTGGCGATCTGGCCGATCTGGCCTTTGACGCCGATGCCTACACGGCGGCGATTGGACGGCGCGACATTCCCGAGGAAGCCCGGGAAGATCTGGCTTCCGGCAACTGGCTTTTCGGTCGCGGCGTCATGGACATGAAGGCGGGGCTTGCCGTTCACATGGCGTACCTTGCGCACATGGCCCGTCATCGCGACGAGCTGGGCGTGAATCTGCTTTTTCTGGCCGTGCCCGATGAAGAGGGAAGTTCGGTAGGCATGCGTGGATCGCTTTCCGGCCTGTGCGGGTTCATTCGGGAGCGTCGGCTGGATCTTGTGGCCGCGCTTTCCGGGGAACCCGCGTTCTGGACGTCGAAAACCACGGGAGAAAGCCGTCCGCATCGTGTTCTGTTCACGGGCACCACGGGGAAGATCATGCCGCTGTTTTTCTGTATAGGCAGAGAGGCGCATGTGGGCTATGCCTTCGACGGCGTGAACGCCGCGGCCATTGCCGCGCGTGTTGTATGCCTGATGGACGCCTGTCCGGACCTTATCGACGGCTCGGGACCGGATACCCTGACGCCTCCGGTATGCCTCAAGCTGAAGGATCTTCGCGACACGTATTCCGTCACGCTCCCTGAACGCGCGGCCGCCTATTTCAACGTGCTTACCGTGAGCAGAAGTCCGTTGGACATGCTGAACATCTGCCGCGACGTGGCGCAGCGGGCGCTTGATGAAACGCTTGCGGGCATCAAGGAGGCCGGACGTCGTTTTCAGCAGCGCTCCGGTCGCAGGGACACGCCGGTGCCCGACTGGCAGTCGAGCGTGTTTACGGTGCATGAGCTGACGGAACGTCTTGCCGGGGAACTGGGCGCGGAAGAGGCGGAAAAGCGTCTGCGGAATTTCACCGAGGCGCTTCCTGAGAACATGGATGAGCGGGAAAAGGGCCTTGCTGTGCTGGATCACCTGGTGTCGCTGCTCAATCTCAAGGGGCCTGCCGTGGTGGTGGGATTCCTGCCGCCCTATTATCCGCAGCGCATCAATCTGCGCGCCACGGACAAGGAGCGTCGTCTGCGTTCCATCATGGAGGGCGTGCTGGACGACCTTGAAAAGAGCGTGGGGCAGGTCAGTCTCGTGGACTGCTTCAGCGGCATCATGGATCTGAGCTACATGGGCTTTCAGGGACGCCCTGACGAGCTGAACACGCTGGCCGAGAACATGCCCGGATGGGGAACGGTCTTCTCCCTGTCCATGAAGGATCTCATGTCGCTCGACGTTCCCATTGCCTCCGTGGGGCCTTCGGGCAAGGACGCGCACAAGGATACGGAACGCCTGGAGCTGGACTACTCCTTCACCGTTGCGCCGAAGATGCTCGAACGGGTGATCCGGGAATTGTCCGTCACTTCCGATGAAGGCGTTGCCACGCGCTCTGCTGAAGCGCCGTCCAGGCGTCCTTGATCAGGCGACAGCGGCGTCGCAGATAGCGGAAAACCATGCCCTTGCCTCAGGCGGAAAAAGGCGCTTCATCCGGCAGATCTCCAGCGCGCTGGAGCGCGGGACTTCCCTTGAAGTCGGCCGGAGCATGGCTTATACTACCAGGCGTTGTTTTTCCCTTTTCCGCCCGACGGGCTTGGAGTTTTCATGTTTGAACTTGCATTCAACGGCAGGCCGTATATTACGGTCGACAACACGCTGCCTCTTTTCTTCATAGCCGGGCCGTGCGCCATCGAAAGCCGGGCTCATGCGCTGGAGGTGTCCGCCGCGCTCAAGGAAATTTTTGCGGAGGCGGGCATTCCCTTCGTGTACAAGTCGAGCTTCGACAAGGCGAACCGCAGCTCCGGCGCGGGCTTTCGCGGCGTGGGCATGAAGGAAGGGCTTTCCATTCTTGCAGAAGTGCGCGAGAGCCGGAACATTCCCGTGCTCACCGACATTCATACTGCCGAGCAGGCCGCGCCCGTGGCCGAAGTGGCGGACTATCTGCAGACGCCGGCCTTCCTCTGCCGTCAGACCGATCTCATTCTTGCGGCCGCTTCCACCATGAAGCCGGTCAACATCAAAAAGGGGCAGTTCCTTGCGCCGTGGGAAATGGAAAACGTGCTCAAGAAGGCCCGTTCCACGGGCAATGAGCGCATCACGCTGTGCGAGCGCGGCACCACCTTCGGTTACGGCAACCTGGTGGTGGACATGCGGGGGCTTGAAATCATGAAGAAATTCGCGCCTGTGGTGTTTGACGCCACCCATTCGGTGCAGCTGCCGGGCGCACAGGGTTCGTGCAGCGGCGGTCAGCGGGAATTCGTGCCCACGCTGGCCCGTGCCGCAACGGCTGTGGGCGTGGCCGGCATATTCATGGAAGTGCATCCCGATCCGGACAAGGCGCCCTGCGACGGCCCGAACATGCTGGCGCTCAGGGATCTGCCGAAGTTCCTTTCCCTCATCAAGGCCTTTGACGCCGTGTCCAAGGAGAAGAGAGCATGAGCATGATTGCCGTCATTCCTTCCCGGTACGCGTCCACGCGTCTGCCGGGCAAGCCGCTGGTGGACATCTGCGGCAAGCCCATGGTGCAGCACGTGTATGAAAGGGTGCGCCGGGTTTCGCTGTTCGACGAGGTGCTGGTAGCCACGGACGATGAGCGTATTCTGAACGCCGTCAAGGCATTCGGCGGCGCGGCCTGCATGACCAGTCCCGATTGTCCTTCGGGGTCGGATCGGCTTATCGAGGTGGCGAAGTCCCATCCTGCGGACGTCTATGTGAACGTGCAGGGCGACGAGCCGCTGGTGGAGCCTGCTTCCATTGAAAAGCTGGCGCGCGCCATGCTGGATGATCCCTCGCTTCAGATGGGTACGCTCTGCTATTCCATAAGCGCGGAACAGGCGCAGAATCCCAATCTGGTGAAGGTGGTGCGCGCCCACAACGGCAACGCTTTGTATTTCAGCCGCAGCCCCATACCGTTTCCGCGCTCCGGGGGGATTGCTCCGCAGTATTTCGGACATCTCGGCATGTACGCGTATCGCCGGGAATTCCTGATGAATTTCGGCAATCTTCCGTATTCGCCTCTGGAAAACACGGAAAAACTTGAGCAGCTGCGCGTGCTTCAGGCGGGCATAGCCATCCGCGTGCTTGAGGTGGAGGCCACGGGGCCGGGCGTGGATACGCCCGAGGATCTTGAAGCGGTGCGCCGCATACTGACGGAAAAGGCCGGGTAGTCATGGCAAAGTATCTTGATGAAGCCAGGCAGGTGCTGCGCGACGAAGCCCACGCTCTGCAGGTTCTGGCCGACGATCTCGGGGAAAGCTTTGAGCGTACGGTGGATTGTCTTCTCGGAATCAGAGGCCGCATCGCCGTGACGGGCATGGGCAAGAGCGGCCATGTGGCGCGGAAAATTGCGGCGACGCTGGCTTCCACCGGGTCTCCGGCATACTTTATTCATCCTGCCGAAGCCAGTCACGGCGATCTCGGCATGATGACGCCCGACGATGCCGTCATTGCCATTTCCAATTCCGGCAACACGGCGGAACTGACGGACATCGTGCTCTACGCATCGCAGAACAACATGCCCATAGTGGCCATTACCCGAAACGCCGACAGCTTTCTCGGCAAGCACTGCGATTATCTGCTGCTGCAGCCGCAACTTCACGAGGCGTGTCCGCTCGACTGCGCACCCACCACGAGCACAACTGTGCAGATGGCCCTCGGCGACGCGCTGGCCATGTGCCTGCTGACGGCGCGGGGCTTCCGCAGGGAAGACTTCCGGCGTTTTCATCCCGGCGGCTCGCTGGGGCAGAAGCTTTCGCTGGTGCGCGATCTCATGCACACGGGCGACGCCATGCCGCTGCTTACGCCCGACGCGCCCATGATGAACGTGCTGGCCGAAATGACGCGCAAGGGCTTCGGCTGCGTGGGCGTCGTGGACGGCGAGAAGCTCGTGGGCATCATTACCGACGGCGATCTGCGGCGTCACATGGGGCCGAACATTCTGGAGAGCACGGCCGAGGAACTGATGACCAGAAATCCCGTGTGCGTTGACGCCGACGCGTTGAGCGCCAAGGCGCAGGGAATCATGGAAGAGAAGAAGATCACCTGCGTGTTTGTGGTGGACGACGAGCACAGGCCGCTCGGCATTCTGAGCATGCACGACATCCTGTAAAGACCGCGCTCTCTGCTTCAACATGGCGGGGGCGACGTTTGCGACGCGGCAGCGCGCCTGATGGACGGCCGGATTCTCCGAACGGAGGTCCGGCCGTTTTTGCGTACAAGGCGAAACAATGGATGCCCGCAGGAGAGAGCCGTGTTCCGCTTTTGGGCAGATTGTCAAATGAATTGCAACGATACAAAGCTCCGCGCTCTCATGACGAGGGCGCGGAGCTTTGTACGCTGTGCGATGCCGCTTGTCCGCGGAAGGAGAAAATGTCCGGCTACTTCCTTGCGGCCTTTGCCTGCTTCTCGAGTTCCGCCAGATCGTAGGGCGTGGACTGATACACGAAGTAGTTCAGCCAGTTGGCATAGATGAGATGGGCGTGGGCGCGCCAGGTCATGCGGGGCGGCTGACTGGGATCGTCATTCGGATAGTAGTTCTCGGGAATGTCGGGATTGAGGCCCGCGGCCACGTCGCGCAGGTATTCCTTGTTCAGTGTGTCGGCGTCGTATTCGGAGTGGCCGGTAATGAATATCTGCTTGCCGTTGTCCGTGGAGATGGCGTAGAGCCCGGCCTGCGGCGAGGACGCAAGAATCTTGAGTTCCGGCTGCTTTTCCACGTCGGCGCGGTCCACGGTAGTGTTGCGGGAATGGGGAACCATGAACACGTCGTCGAAACCGCGGAAGAGGATGGAACCCGCATGATCCACATGATGGGGGTAGATGCCGGAAAGCTTTTTGGGCAGAAGCTTTTTCTGAATGCCGTAGTGATAGTAGAGACCGGCCTGCGCGCCCCAGCAGATGTGGAAGGTGCTGTGAACGTGCGTTTTGCTCCATTCCATGATGTCGCAGAGCTCGTTCCAGTATTCGACTTCCTCAAAGGGCATGAGCTCTACGGGCGCGCCGGTGATGATCATGCCGTCGTAGTAGTTGCGGCGCACGTCGTTGAAGGTCTTGTAGAAGGAAAGCAGATGGCTGCGCGGCGTGTTTTTGGACTCGTGGCTGGAGGTGTGGATAAGTTCAAGTTCCACTTGAAGGGGCGTGTTGCCGAGCAGCCGGGAAAGCTGGGTTTCCGTGGCGATTTTGGTAGGCATGAGGTTGAGCAGAAGTATCTTCAGCGGGCGGATATCCTGCGTGACGGCGCGCGTTTCGGTAATGACGAAGATGTTTTCGTTGTTGAGGGTTTTTACGGCGGGAAGTTCGTTGGGAATTTTGATGGGCATGGCATCCTCCCGGATGGCGGACGGAAAAGTGCGGGAAGCCGGCGGTCGGACACGGCAAAAGGGCCTTCCGACGCGCGTCGGAAGGCCCGGAACATCAGCGGTTGGCGTCCAGAGCCTGAGCGATGTCGGCGATGAGATCCTCGGCGTTTTCTATGCCGCAGGAGAAGCGCACGAGTTCGGGCAGAATGCCGCACTTGCGCAGTTCATCGTCGTTCATCTGGCGATGCGTGGCGCTCGCAGGATGCAGGCAGCAGGTGCGGGCGTCGGCCACGTGGGTTTCGATGGCGGCGATGCGCAGATGCTTCATGAAGTTTTCCGCAGCCTTGCGGCCGCCCTTCACGCCGAAGCTCACCACGCCGCAGGAGCCGTTGGGAAGATACTTCTGCGCGAGTTCGTAGTACTTGTCGCCGGGCAGACCGGGGTAGCGCACCCAGTCGACCATGTCGCTCTGGCTGAGATACTTGGCCACGGCCAGACCGTTTTCGCAGTGACGGGCCATGCGAACGTGCAGGCTTTCCAGACCGAGATTCAGCAGGAAGGCGTTCTGCGGAGCCTGAATGGCGCCGAAGTCGCGCATGAGCTGAGCGGTGGCCTTGGTGATGTAGGCCGCGGCGTTGCCGAACTTGGTCACATAGGTGATGCCGTGATAGCTTTCATCGGGCGTGCAGAGGCCGGGGAACTTTTCGGCGTGGGCCATCCAGTCGAACTTGCCGGAATCCACGATGCAGCCGCCCACGGCCGCGCCGTGACCGTCCATGTACTTGGTGGTGGAGTGAACCACAATGTCCGCGCCCCATTCGATGGGACGGCAGTTCACGGGCGTGGCGAAGGTGTTGTCGATGATGAGCGGCACGCCGTGCGCGTGAGCGGCCTTGGCGAAGCGTTCGATGTCGAGCACCACGAGGGCGGGGTTGGCGATGGTTTCGCCGAACACGGCCTTGGTGTTGGGACGGAAGGCGGCTTCAAGTTCTTCGTCGGAGCAGTCGGGCGAGACGAAGGTGAAGTCGATGCCCATGCGCTTCATGGTGACGGCAAACAGGTTGTAGGTGCCGCCGTAGATGGTGGAGGAGGCCACCACGTGATCGCCGGCGCTTGCGAGGTTGAACACGCTGAAGAAGGAGGCCGCCTGACCGGAAGAGGTCAGCATGGCGGCGGAACCGCCTTCGAGGGCGGCGATTTTGGCGGCCACGTAGTCGTTGGTGGGGTTCTGCAGACGGGTGTAGAAGTAGCCGCTGGCTTCAAGGTCGAACAGCTTGCCCATGTCTTCGCTGGTGTCGTACTTGAACGTAGTGCTCTGAATGATGGGAATCTGACGGGGTTCGCCGTTGCCGGGGGTGTAGCCGCCCTGAACGCAGGTGGTTTCGATATGCTTGTTCATGGGAGATCCTTTCCGAAAAGTGAGAGAGTTTATATGGCTGTTGTGCCGGCCGGACACGGCTCTTGGCCGAAACGGGATGTCCGACAGGAACTGGTGAACAAAAATGAAAAAGCCCGCGCTTGTCGCACGGGCTTCTTGCCAGCATGAATCAGGTATGAAGGAAGACCGGTGCGACTGTTGTTTCGCCCCTGCACATGCGTTCGTCGAGAAGTTCGAGAAAGTATTCCATCATGCCTGCCTTTTGATATAACTCTATATCTGGAAATCCTTATATAAACGGCTTTCAAAAATGTCAAGCGCCGGAAGGGAAAGTCCGGGCTTTTCCCCGGGAGGCCGCAAAAGGCTTGCGCCCCATGCGTAGCTCGGAGTGTCGGCGGAAAAAGCTGCACCTTCGGAAGGCGCTTCGGAATGTTTTCAGAATATGTTGTGCTCCGAACCAGGGACGGCGGAGCGGCGGAAGTTTGCGGCGGAAGTCGGAGGGGTGCAGGTCGGGGGGCGTTGCAGGCGTGCTCGGGATGGGAAGAGCGGGGCGCATAAGCGAGCAGGCCGAAGCGGGGCCGACGGGCTGGGAAGCGGCGATAACGCGAAGCCGCAAAAAAGCGCGGCAAGGGGCGAAACGGAAAAGGAGTCTTGCCCGGATGATGTGGCGCAGGGCAAAAAAAAGCCGCGTCGCAGAAAGGGGCAGAAGCGTGCGACGCGGCGACGCTGCGGGAAAGATTTCGCGCAGCGCAGACGAAGCGTTCGATGTCCTGGCGGAAAGCGACCGCTTCGTCATAGGCCCCGGATGGAACGCTCGTTCATGCCGGGGCGGGAGAAAGGTCAGGGCAGGGGATCGTATTCCTCGGCGGAAACGGGTTCGAGCCATTCGTTGGAGGCGTTGTCGCCGGGCGCTTCCACGGCCAGGTGTGCGAACCAGCTGTCCTTGGCCGCGCCGTGCCAGTGCTTGACTCCGGCCGGAATGATGACCACGTCGCCGGGATGCAGTTCACGGGCTTCCTTGCCCCATTCCTGATATCAGCCGCGGCCTGCCGTGCAGAGCAGAATCTGCCCGCCGTGAGCGGTGGCGTGATGGATGTGCCAGTTGTTGCGGCATCCGGGTTCAAAAGTCACGTTGCCGATGGCCACGCCTTTGGTGGAAAGCATGTTCAGCCAGCTGTTGCCCGTAAAGTATTTCGCATAGGCGGTATTGGCTTCGCCGCGGGGAAAAAGATCGGTGATCGTCTGCATGAAGCTGCTCCTTGGGTGGATTGAAGCAAGAGAACGCGCCCGCCGTTGCGGCGTTGAGGGCCCGCAGTCCGCAAAAGGCGTGTCGGAGCGCTGCGGATTCCGGGCTGATTGCGCATGGCGCACGTGTTCGGAAGCGTGTGCGGGGCGTCCGTTGTTTTCCGTTGTTTGTTGTTACCGTAGTCCTTCCCCGGGAAGGCGCATAGAGCGTATTCTCTCCAATTCTTGCCTTATTCTCTCAAACTGGGAAGATGTTGCTGAGTTAGAACATGGGCTATTGCCCGTCCGGACGACGGACGAGGATTTTCGGTATTCGGCAAAGGCGCGTGCAGAGCCGGAATGCAGAGGTCGGCCGTTTGCCGCGCGGTGCGAAACGCTCCGGCGCGCCGTGCTCCGGAGGCTAGAGTTTTTTTCCGGTGCTGCGGAAGTAGAGGGAAAAGCTGGTCACGGCGAGCACGATGGCTCCCACAAGAATGACGGAGGCCATGAGGAAAATGCCGGACATGCCGGAGGCGTCGTAGATGTGTCCGCCGAGGGCCGCGGCGGAGCCGATGGAAAACTGGATGGCGGCCACCGAGAGTCCGCCGGCGATTTCCGCCTTGTCGGCCAGAGTGCGGGCAATCCAGGCCGTCCAGCCGACGCAGAGCATGCCGAAGAAAAAGCCCCAGAGCAGAAGCAGCGGAATGCTGACCACGACGGAACCGGGCACGATGAACAGAATCATGGCCATGACGGCGAGGGCGGCGTGCATGCCCATCATGGTGGCGCGGAAATGGCGGTTCAGCAGCACGCCGGCGATGAAGGTTCCGGCAGTGTTGGCAACGCCGTAGGCGAGCAGCATGGCGGAAAGCGCGCCGGGAGCGAGCGCGAGGCCGTGTTCCAGATAGGGGCGCAGGTAGGTGAACAGGGAATGGTAGCCGCCGTAGGCGAAAATGGTGGCCGCAATGCCTGCGAGCGCCCAGCGCACCTTGAGCAGGGCGAACATGCCGCGAAAGTCGTTGCCCGGGCGGGGCGGAATGGAGGGCAGCACGGCGTACTGCCAGATGAGGGACACGATGCCGGGCACGGCGGAAAGCAGAAAGACGTTGCGCCAGCCGAAGGTTTCTTCCAGCAGGCTGGCCAGCGGCAGGGAAATGATGGTGGCCACGGACACGCCGGAATAGAGAATGCTGAGCGCGCGGGGAATGTCCTTCTGCGGAACGAGCTGAATGGTGACGGCGGAGGCCATGGACCAGAATCCGCCGACGCACACGCCGAGCAGCGCGCGGCCGAGCATGAGGGTGAGGTAGTTGGAGGCGAAGGCCACCAGCAGATTGGAAACGATGAGCAGGGCGGAGAGAATCAGCAGAATGCGGCGTCTGTCGGTGTGACGGGTGAGGGGGGCGAGCAGCAGACTGGTCATCATGGCGAGCGCGCCTACGGCGGTGACGGTCTGTCCGGCCATGCCTTCGGAAATGGAAAGCCCCTGGGCTATGGGGGTAAGCAGACTCACGGGCGTGAATTCTGCGGAAATGAGGCAGGTCACGCCCATGAACAGGGAGAACACGGCGGACCAGCGGGCTTTTGCAAGAGGGGAGAAGACGGCTTCCATGAAGACGACCTCGGTCGGAGAAGTTGAAGGATAAGGGAAACGTCGTCGCTGTGGAGGAAGAGTCGTGTGCGGGGCGACGAACTGTCGGGCGCTTCTGCGTTTTGACGCGTTGCCGCTTCCTGTGCAGCGAGGAGTTCAGTGCGATCAGGGCGGCAAGGGCGAATCCGCGACGACGGCGGTGTTTCCTCGCGGATTCGGCGCTTTTTCGGGCGCAAAAGAAGAATCCGCCGTTTCGCGTCGTTGCGGCGCGTCGGACTGCCTGAGACTGGAGGCCAGAGTCGGCGAAAGCCGTTGCCGGCCTCCGGCGAAAACGTCAATGGTTATTGCACGGCTGCGGGCTTCACATGCTTTCGGAAGAATCGCCCGAGCTCTTCAAAGTGGAATCTGGCTTCGGGCATGTCTGCGTCCATGTGATACTGCGCGTGCGAGAGACCTTCAAAAATGATGAGATCGGCGGGCACTCCGGCCTGCCTCAGTTTGAGATGCATGCGCACGGTATTGCTGAGAAAGAGATCTCTGGTGCCGGAGGTGAGCAGGGTGGGCGGGAAGCCGCGCACGTCGCCGTTCACCGGGGAGAGGTAGGGATCTTCCATGTCGTGTCCGGCGGCGTAGAGCCTGGCCGCTCCTTCCAGCCAGCCGTGATAGCTGACGAGAACGTTGTCCACGCCTTCGTTGGTGGCGTAGCTGTCGCCGACTTCGTTGATCTGCGCCCACGGGGTTCCCGAGGCCAGGGCGGCGGGAAGCGGCAGGCCTTCGTCTTTGGCGCGAAGGGCGAGAATGAGCGTCATGGCTCCGCCCGTAGACGTGCCGAACACGCCGATGCTTTCTGCGGGACGCCGCTTCAGAAGTTCGCGATAAACGGCCATGGCGTCGTCGATGGCGGCGGGATACGGAAAATCCGGCGCCATTCTGTAATCCGCATAGACGACGCGGCACTTGCCGATGCCGGCCATGAACACGGCTTCCTGCGTGCCTGCTTCTCCCGGGCCGAGAACGTAACCGCCGCCGTGCAGATTCAGGAGCAGACGTCCGTCGTCGGGCGCGTCCTTCGGCTCAAAAATGAACACAGGCACGCCGGCAATGGTGTCGGTCTTCATGGTCACGCCGAGTTTTTCACGCAGGGCGGGCAGGCCCTTGAGCTGGCGCTGCGCCACGGAATGGATCCAGGTTTTCCATTCCTGAACTGTGCGGGGCGGCTTGTCCCACCCTTCGGGGATGCCCGCGGCGATCATGGACTGAAGCTGAGGGCTGACGGTGGAGGGCACGGGAAATTCGCCGTCCCTGCCTTGGGCGGAAAGCGCGGGAGCAAAGGCCAGAAGCGCAGACAGAAAAACCGGGACAAAAGCGTTCATGCAGAACTCCAGAAGGCCGGACGGTCCGGGTCGGAAAAGGGGGAAAACAACTGAGGGTGTTATAAGCAAGGAGTCATATCCATAGCAAATACTTATAATGAATTCAAATCATGCTTTACAGGCATGAAGAAGGTTCGTTAGGATATGTTGTCGAACTTGTCGCCGTCGGCGCAGCACGCAGGAGCAGGGAGGATTGACGCATGGAGCTGAGAGTATTGCGATATTTTCTTGTGGTGGCGCGTGAGGAAAGCATTTCCCGCGCGGCGGAACTTCTGCACATCACGCAGCCGACGCTTTCCCGGCAGATCATGGAACTGGAGGATGAGCTCGGCAAGAAGCTTTTTCTGCGCGGCGGCCGCCGCATGACGCTGACGGAAGACGGCGTGTTTCTGCGCGGGAGGGCGCAGGAGATAGTGTCGCTGGCGGACAGCACGGCCGAGGAATTTCGCTCGACGGAGGAAGACGTCAGCGGCGAGATACGCATAGGGGGCGGGGAGTCGCCGGGCATGCGTCTCATTGCCGCTGCGGCCACGGAGCTTGTGGCCGCGCATCCCCATGTGTCCTGTCAGTTTTTCAGCGGCAACGCGGCCGACGTCATGGACAGACTGGACAAGGGCCTTGTGGATTTCGGCGTGTTTGTGGAGCCTGCCGATCTTTCCCGCTATGAGTACGTCAGGCTGCCGACGGCGGAGCGCTGGGGCGTGCTCATGCGCGCAGACAGTCCGCTTGCGGCCAGGGCGGCGCTGCGTCCCGAGGACGTGACGGCGCTTCCGCTCATCTGTTCGCGTCAGGCGCTGGTGGCCAATGAGATTTCCGGCTGGATGGGGCAGAGCTTCGACAGGTTGAACGTCATAGCCACGTACAACCTTCTTTACAACGCGTCGCTGCTGGTGGAGGAGGGCATGGGCTACGCGCTTTGTCTTGAAGGCATCATCCGCAGCGACAACGGCGGGCCGTTGTGCTTTCGTCCGCTGGAACCCGGTCTGGAGGTGGGGCTGGCCATTGCCTGGAAGAAATATCAGGTGTTTTCCCGCGCGGCGGAAAAGTTTCTCGGCATACTTCAGGAGAATATGCGGCGCAGAAAAGCTCCTGTGCGCTGAACGCTGCGGGGACGTCTGTGGCAGCGGGCGAAGATGCGCGCCTGCGTGGTGAACGCAAAGCTGTTTTGTGTGGACGGCGGTCGATCAGAAGTCGGAATGCGTGCTGTCCGTCCGAGGCGTCGTTTTGTGAGCATAAGAAAAGGCCCCTGCGGAGAGGGGCCCGGAATGCCGTCAGGCCCGGCCGCGTCGCATGTGGGAACGCTGCCGGGCGTTGATCGGAGCGCGGCGCAAAAACGCGATGTTTTCCCGCCGCGCCTGTGCTTTAGAGGCTGACGAGTTCGTATTCGGCGGTGCCGAGGCCGATGGCTTCGGCGTGTTCAATCTGGCTGCGCCAGTCCGTGGTGGGATGGATGCTGGTGAAGTGGTCGTGCTGACCGTGATCGCACTGACCGAGCACGCTGGAGGCGATGACGGGTGCGGCGTTCACGGCGTCGATGCAGGCCTTGTCCAGAGCCACGGGATCGAAGCTGGCGAACATGCCGATGTCCGGCACCACGGCGGCGTCGTTTTCGCCGTGGCAGTCGCAGCAGGGGGAAACCTGATTGACGATGCTGATGTGGAAGCTGGGACGGCCCTGAATCACGGCCTTGGTGTATTCGGCCATGCGGCGGTTCAGAATGCTGCTGTCGGCGTCGATGGCATTGGAGATGGCGTCGAAGTTGCAGGTGGCAATGCAGCGGCCGCAGCCCACGCAGACGTCGTGATTGATGACGGCCTTGTGATCTTCGCCGTAGGAAATGGCCGACTGAGCGCAATAACGGGAGCAGGTGCGGCAGCCGCGGCACTTTTCAGGATCGACCGTGGGTTTGCCCATGCTGTGCATGGCCATTTTGCCCGCACGGCTGCCGCAGCCCATGCCGATGTTCTTGATGGTGCCGCCGAAGCCCGTGATTTCATGACCTTTGAAGTGGGTGAGGGAAATGAAGATGTCGGCGTCCATGATGGCGCGGCCGATGCGGGCGCTCTTGAATTCGGTGCAGCCTTCCAGCGGCACTTCCACGTCGTCGGTGCCCTTGAGGCCGTCGGCAATGATGATCTGGCAGCCGGTGCTGAGGGGCGAGAAGCCGTTTTCATTGGCGGCGTCGAGATGTTCCAGAGCATGCTTGCGGCGGCCGACGTACAGGGTGTTGCAGTCGGTGAGGAAGGGGCGGCCGCCGAGGGCCTTCACGCGTTCGGCCACGACGCGGGCGAAGTTGGGACGCAGGAAGGACAGGTTGCCGGGTTCGCCGAAGTGCATCTTGATGGCTACGAACTTGTTTTCAAAGTCGATGGTCTCGATGCCGGCGGCGCGGATGAGCTTGTCCAGCTTGTCGAGCAGGCTGACACCCACCTTGCAGCGCATGTCGGTGAAATAAACTTTCGATGGTGCCATGGAAAATCCTCCTGGTACGGGTATGGGTCGATAAAGTTATGCGGATGGCCGGTCGAAAAAGCCGGAAAGGGTTTCCTGCGCGGACAGCACGGGTGCGGGATATCCCGGCATGGCAGCATGGACTGCCCGAAGCAGCCGAGGTGCAAGGTCCGGGGGCATGGAGCAGACGTCGGCGGCGAGCATGTGCAGTTCCGGTCTGTCTGCGGAGACGAGGCGCAGACGGAAGTCGGTCTCGGACATGCCGGCTTCGGCGAGCATGCGCCGCACGACGTGTTCTCCGGCGGCAACGGCCGCAAGCGCGTCTTCCGAGGGAGAGACTCCGTAGGGCAGGCGGGTGAGCAGACAAGGTCTGGCTTTCTGCTGCGGCAGCGACATGCCGGTTTTTTCGGCAAGCAAATGTATATCGTTTTTGGTCAGTCCGGCAAGAGCGAGAGGGGAGGCGACGCCAAGTTCCCGCACGGCCCGCAGGCCCGGACGGAACACGAGAGCGTCGGAAGCGTTGGTGCCGTCGCACAGCGGCAGGTCGGAAACGGCGGCCAGCGTGGTGAACATGGCTTTTTTGCACGCGTAGCAGCGCTCACGCGAGCCTGCGGCCACGGAAGGCAGACACAGCGGATTGACGGGAATCTCCCGGAATTCAAGGGAGAGACTTTCGGCCCATGAACGGGCGAAGGCGGTTTCTTCCGGCGGCACGTGCGGCCCCGTGACGTGCAGAAGCAGCGGCGAAAAGCCCAGTGCATGCGCGGCGTGCGCAAGAAAGCGGCTGTCGAGGCCGCCGGAGTAGGCGAGGGCGAAGCGTTTCTGATCGGTCACGGTGGCGAGAATGTCGCCCAGAGGGGCAAGAGAAGCGTAGTCCATAGGAATTCGGCGGGAAAATCAGAATTCTTCAGGGCGTCCGCAGGCGAAGAGT
Organism: uncultured Mailhella sp.; assembly: GCF_963931295.1. Lineage (NCBI taxonomy): Bacteria > Pseudomonadati > Thermodesulfobacteriota > Desulfovibrionia > Desulfovibrionales > Desulfovibrionaceae > Mailhella > uncultured Mailhella sp. Next base: position 2,934,526 of record NZ_OZ007001.1, read on the forward strand.
GCTCCGTTGGGAGCGTCTTCAAACACGCGGGTGCCGTACACCAGGGCCTTTTTTTCCACCTGCATGGCGGGCCATGGGCCGAACTGCGCGCCGAGCGCCTTCAGCAGCGCCATGGCCGTGGGCGTGACGGTTTCGCCCTGACCGGAGAAGGGCCGCACGGGCACGCCGTCCAGAAGTTCCAGCACCGCGGGGGCGGGCACGGGAATGACGCCGTGGGCGCAGTGTACGAAGCCGTCGGCCATGGGCAGCGGGCTTGCGACAAAGCGGGAGGGCGAAAGCCTGTGGAACAGTTCGCAGCTCAGGCAGATGTCGAGAATGCTGTCCAGCGCGCCCACTTCGTGAAAATGCACCTGTGCGGGCGTGAGACCGTGAACCGCGCCTTCGGCCTGGGCAAGCAGCGTGAAGGTCTGCGAGGCGAGGGCCTTGCCTTCGTCGCTCATGCCTCCTGCGGCAATGAGCGACAGAATGTCGGCCAGCGTGCGGTGTTCGTGCTGATGCGGAAGCGTAACCTGCGCGTGCCAGCCGCCTATGTGGTTCACTTCCTTGCGCACGAGCTGAACGCATCCTGAAAGCTCGGGCATGATGGAAACAAGGGTCGCTTCCAGCTCGTCCGGTGAAATTTCCGTCATGCGGAGCAGACCGGCGAGAAACATGTCGCCGGAAAGTCCGGAATGGGCGCGGACGGTCAGCACGGGCGCGGACGGCGCGTCGTGCTCGTGATGGTGATGGTCGTGGGAGTGATCGTGATGTTCGTTGCTCATAGATGATTTACCACGCGGGCTGCGGCACAGGCCGCGCCGTAGCCGTTGTCGATGTTCATGACGGCAATGCCCGGGGCGCAGCTGGAAAGCATGCTTGCCAGCGCCGCCTGGCCGCCTTTGGCCACGCCGTAGCCCACGGAGGTGGGCACGCCGAACACGGGCAGAGGCGTGAGTCCGCCCATGACGCTGGCGAGCGCCGCGTCGAGTCCGGCCACGACGATGACCGCCTGAAAGCGGTTGATGTCGTCCAGCCGTTCCGCAATCCTCCAGAGTCCGGCCACGCCGCAGTCTTCAAACACGGCGTGCTCTATGCCGAGATATTCCAGGGTGCGGGCCGCCTCCCAGGCGACCGGGCCGTCGGAAGTGCCGGCGGAAACGATGGCCACGCGGCCTTTCTTGCCTGAGGGCAGTGTGTCGCCGAAGGCCGTCCGGGAAAGAGGGTGGTAGTCGTACTGTTCCCGCAGCTCTGCGGGCATGCGCTCGAACACGTCCTGGGCGAGTCTGGTGAACAGCACGGGGCGTCCAGAGCCTCTGCCGAATTGTTCCAGAAGTTCCCGGACGGCCTCGAAGGGCTTGCCTTCGCAAAAGACCGCTTCCGGCAGGCCGATGCGCGAGGCGCGGGCATGGTCGAAAAGAATGCCGTGATTCATGTTGATTCCTCTTGCAACGGAGATAGCGTTCCCGGTCGATTTTCGCAAGTCGGCGCGAGAGGCCGGGAAACGGAACTTGCCATGATGTGTAGATCAGAAAAAGCGGAACGGGTAGATACTATTCTTTCAAATTCTTGCCTGATTCTGCCGACCTTGGCCGATACGGGCGTTCTTTTGCGCCTTCCGAGCAGCAAGGCCCGAGGCAGGCGGAACGCTCTGCCCGTGCCGCCTGCGAGCTCCCGCGCAGAAACAGTCGTCTTCCGTCAGCGTCATGCGGAGGTAGTGTAGGGCGCGTTTTGGCCGATCGCGGACTGCGACGTTCGGGAGGCCACCGGGCCGCGGCGCGGACGAAAAAGGCGGGATGTGCAGGATCAGGCAAGAACGAGAGAGGAATGTGTCTGTTTTTCCGGCTCAGAGTTGATAAGGTCAAAGGCAGAATAGGCGAAAATCGTCCGTCTTCGCGCGTTGACAAGGAGGTAGTCATGAGCATTTCTCGACGGAATTTTCTCAGGGCCGGAGCGGTCGTGGCGGGAACGCTGGCTGCGGGCATGACGCTGCCGGGGCGCGGCATTGCGGCGCAGAGCAGGGCGAAGGTGTACGCCGCGAAGTCGTTGGACAGTGAAACGCTGCGGAAAATGTACGCTCTGGTGAACGGCGGCATCACGGGCAGGGTGGCCATCAAGCTGCACACCGGCGAGCCGGACGGGCCGAACATTCTGCCGCGCGACTGGGTTCGTGATCTTCAGGCGACCATTCCGCAGAGCAGCATTGTCGAGTGCAACGTGCTCTATGCGAGCCCCCGCCAGACTACGGAAGGGCACAGAGAGGTGATCCGGCACAACGGCTGGACGTTCTGCCCCGTGGACATCATGGACGCCGACGGCGACGCATCCCTTCCCGTGAAGGGGGGGCAGGCACCTCAAGGAACTGGCCGTGGGATCGCATCTTCTCAATTATGACTCCATGCTGGTGCTGACGCATTTCAAGGGGCACACGCTCGGCGGGTTCGGCGGTTCGCTCAAGAATATTTCCATAGGCTGCGCGTCGGGCAGAACGGGCAAGCAGCAGCTGCACCGCCTGACGCCGGACGGCGGCTGGCCGGGCGGCGAGCCCTTCATGGAACGCATGGTGGAGGGCGGCAAGGCCATTGTGGATCATTTCGGCACGCATATTGCCTACATCAATGTGCTCCGCAACATGTCGGTGAGCTGCGACTGCGAAGGCACGGCCGCCGAGCCCGTGCAACTGCCGGATCTCGGCATACTGGCGTCCACGGATATTCAGGCCATAGACCGGGCGTCCGTGGACATGATCTACGCGCTGCCGGAAGACGTGCGCGCGCCCATGGTGGAACGCATGGAAAGCCGGAAGGGGCTGCGTCAGCTTTCCTACATGAAGGAAATGGGACTCGGCAGCAGCGAATACGAGCTGATCTGGGTCTAGCGCGGGCGTTGCCTGCGGTTTGCTCCGGTTGATGTCGGGCGGTTGCGTGTTTTTCGGCGCGGCCGCCCGAAGTGTTTTTAACATGTATGCACGCACCGCCCATTGCACGAAGAGCGCGGGGCGCGCTGCGTCATGGGCGCGGAAAAGGTGCCGGTTGTCCCGGCGCTGCGCCGTGCCGGAGCTTGGGAGCCCCATCCGCACAGGGCCCGCCGTTCATAAAACGGGCGCGCCCGGTTGCCTTGGCCTGACAGGATGAAGAAAGAGTCGCAGATTGCACGTCGCGGGGGCGGGAGGGGGCGTGTTGACCGCAGGCGTTTTCTGACGGTGGTTCATCAGATGGTGCGGCGGGTGCGAAGGCGTGCGTTGAGCCGTCGGCTTTGCCGAGTGTTTTGCCGGGCGGCCCCCTCGCTCGGAGCTTTTGCGCATGCGTGAGAGTGGATGCCGTCAGAGAATTTTCAGCCGGGGCGGCTGTCTCGATCATGAAAAAATGCGGAATGGGCGTTCCGGTCTTCTGCGGAAACGCCCGAGCCAAACACAGAGGGGGCGGCTCTTCAAGGCTAGGGGGGATCTTCGGAAGTGCGGACGTGCGACCGGAGGCCCGGCCGGATGTCGGTGTGGGGGGAAAGTCAGTGTGACGGAGAGAAAAAGCGGCAAAAAACGAAAAAGGGTTGTCATGTTCATGACAACCCTGATATTCGCACTGGTGCCGAAGAAGAGACTCGAACTCTTACTCCCGAACGGGAACTAGACCCTGAACCTAGCGTGTCTACCAATTTCACCACTTCGGCGCAGGAATGTTCTTAGTAGATTTGCCGTCCTTTGGCAAGAGTTTTTTTTCGAGTTTGGCGAATTTTTATGCGAAAGCCTTCCAGCATCGCACGAAATGGTGCTCGCTGACGGCCCGGAGCGGCGGTTCACTGAGGCACTGCTGCGAAGCGTGCGGGCAGCGCGGACGGAAGGAACAGCCTTCGGGAAGTTCGGAAGGCAGCGGAACCATGCCGGGAATGGAGGGCAGCCTTTCGCAGTTGTGATTGCCCACGAGGGGCGCACAGGCCATGAGGCCCCGGGAGTAGGGATGCAGCGGCTCGGCGAAGAATTCGGAAACCGGCGCCTGTTCCATGAGTTCCCCGGCGTACATGACGGCGACGTCGTCCGCGGCTTCGGCCACCACGCCGAGATCGTGGGTGATGAGCAGCACGCCCATGTCTCTTTCACGGGCGAGCCTGCCGAGAAGGCGCAGAATCTGCCCCTGAATGGTGATGTCGAGCGCGGTGGTGGGTTCGTCGGCCAGCAGGAGCTTGGGAGAGCAGGCCAGCGCCATGGCTATCATGACGCGCTGTCGCATGCCGCCGGAAAACTGATGCGGATAGTCGTTGAGCCTGCGGACGGGGTCGGGTATGCCCACGAGATCCATGAGCTCGGCGGCACGCTCTTCGGCCGCGCGGCCGTGCAGGCCTTCGTGGATTTCGAGAGGCTCGGCAAGCTGTTTTCCTATGCGCAGCACGGGATTCAGGGAGGTCATGGGTTCCTGGAATATCATGGAGATGTCGCGGCCCCGCCGGCGGCGCATGTCCTTTTCCCTGAGCTTGAGCAGGTCTTCGCCTTCAAAGAGCAGGGCTCCCGAGCAAACGCGTCCCGGAGGGGGAAGCAGGCGCATGATGGTAAAGGCCGTCATGCTCTTGCCGGATCCGGATTCGCCCACGAGGCAGAGCGTGCGGCCCCGAAACAGCGAAAAACTGATGTCGCGCACGACGGGAACGGAACCAAAGGATACGGTGAGATGCTGAACGTCGAGCAGGGGAAGCATGATGAAACGCCCGCTTGCAGAGGTAAAACGTGCTCCGCGCCCAGAAGTGCGCGGAAAAGGACGAGGCGACTATGCCACAGCTTCCCGGAGCGGGCAAGAGACGGTCGCATGATTTGACAAGCGCGCGGCGGAAGCTTAGCTTGTTGAAACCGCATTTCGTATCGGGACATTCGGAATCTTCGGTCGGTTCACGGCTATCTGTCCGAGAAGTCAGGCGGAAAACGTCCTGAGCTGAGTCGTCGTTCTGAATCCTCCCGGTGCGGGGAGAACAACCCTCAGCATCATCAAGGACATTTGACATGAGCATACCTCTTCGTTCTCTTCCCGTAGGCACCAAGGCGCGCATTGCATCCGTACGAGCCGATGGTGAACTGGGCCGCCGCATCCGCGACATGGGACTGGTTCCCGGAGCCGAAGTGGAAGTCATAGGCCGCGCGCCGCTGCGCGATCCCGTAGCCCTCCGCCTGCCGGGCTTTACCTTGAGCCTGCGCAACAACGAAGCTGATTTCATTCTGGTGGAGAAGGTGGACTGATGTCTTATTTTCATCATTCTGACGACGGGCGGCCGCGCAGCGAGCTGCCCACCCTCGCGCTCGCCGGAAATCCGAACTCGGGGAAGACGACCTCGTTCAACGCGCTTACGGGAGCCCGTCAGCATGTGGGCAACTATCCCGGCATCACCGTGGAGCAGAAGGAGGGCATAGCCCACTGCGACGGCGAAGCCATCCGCATCATTGATCTGCCGGGCGCCTATTCGCTCACCGCCTATACGCAGGAAGAGCGCGTGGCGCGCCGCGTCATCGGCACGGAAAAGCCGCTGGCCGTCATGGCGCTGCTCAATGCCGGCGCTCTGGAACGCAATCTGTATCTGGCCGTTCAGCTCATGGAAATGGGCGTGCCCGTTTCCATCGGACTCAACATGATGGACGAAGCCCGCGCCATGGGCATGAGCATCGACGTCAAGGAACTGTCCCGGCGTCTGGGCGTGCCCGTGGTGGAAACCGTGGCCCGCACCGGCGAGGGCCTTCAGGAATATCTGCACGAAACGCTGGCGTTCAGCCGCAAGTTCGAGGGAAAGCCCTGGCGTCCGCTGAGCATTTCCTACGGGCCGGATCTTGATCCCGTGCTCAAGCACCTGACGGAATCCCTCGACGAGGAGGGCGTGGGCTGCGCGCCGTATCCTACCCGCTGGCTTGCGCTCAAGCTCTTGGAAAACGACGAGGAAATTCTTTCCGAGCTCAGTCACGACAAGCCCGAGGTCATGGCGCACGTGAAGGAGCACATCGACGAGGTGGAAGCCCATCTCAAGGCCACGCTCGGCACCAGCGCCGAGGCCATCATTGCCGATTACCGCTACGGTTACATCAGCTCTCTGCTCCGCGGAGTGCTGACCCGCCGCGACGACATAGCCCAGCGCATGGACCTTTCCGACAGGGCGGATCATATTCTCACGCATCAGATTTTCGGCCCGCTCATCATGCTCGCCATCATGTACCTCATGTACCGCATCACGTTCACGGTCGGCGAGATTCCCATGCAGTGGGTGGAGTCGCTGTTTGCGTGGCTGCGCAATCTGGTGGACGCCAACATGGCCGACGGCGTGCTGAAGTCCATGATTACTTCGGGCATCATCGACGGCGTGGGCGGCGTAATGTGCTTTGTGCCGCTTATTCTGCTGATATTCATGCAGATCGCCATTCTGGAAGACTCCGGCTATATGGCGCGCATGGCCTATATGCTGGACAGAATCTTCCGCATCTTCGGTCTGCACGGGGCTTCCGTGGTTCCCTACATCCTCGGCGGCGGCATTGCCGGCGGATGCGCCGTTCCCGGCATCATGGCGGCGCGCACGCTGCGCAGTCCCCGTGAAAAGCTGGCCACGCTGCTCACCGTGCCGTTCATGGCCTGCGGCGCCAAGCTTCCCGTGTTCATCGTGTTTTCGGGCGTGTTTTTCCCGGGCAACGAAGCGCTCGTCATGTTCGGGCTCACGCTCACCGGCTGGGTGGTGGCCATGCTTGCCGCGCGCGTGCTGCGCTCTTCCTTCATCAAGGGCCCGGCCACCCCGTTCGTCATGGAGCTGCCTCCCTACCGCATGCCCACGTTGCAGGGCATGTTCATTCACGCCGGCGAGCGCACCTGGGAATATCTGAAGAAGGCCGGAACCGTCATTCTTGCCATCTCCATCGTGGTGTGGGCGGCCATGGCCTATCCTGGACTGCCCGAAGACCGGGTGCAGGCGCATGAAGCCACGCTGACCGAACTGCAGACGCAGCTTAGTGCCGCCGCGCCGGATTCCGACCTGCGCCGGAGCATCGAACACGCCATTCAGACGGAAAACGGACGATTCAGCGAAGAAACGCTGCGTCACACCATTGCCGGACGCATCGGCTCGGCCATGGAACCGGTGACGCGCTATGCGGGCTTCGGCTGGGAAGCCAACATCTCCCTGCTGGGCGGTCTGGCGGCCAAGGAAGTCATCGTGACCACGCTGGGCACGGCCTATTCGCTGTACGACTCGGGCGAGGATTCCGGCAATCTGGCCGATTTCATCGCCAGAGACAAGAACTGGAACATTCCCTCGGTGGTGGCCTTCCTGCTGTTCGTGCTGCTTTATGCGCCCTGCTTCGTGAGCCTCGTGACCATACGCATGGAAACAGGCTCGGCCAAGTGGGCGCTGTTCAGCTTTGTGTTCAACACCTGCGTGGCCATGGTGGTGGCCACCTCGGCGTATCAGATTCTTTTCCGCTGGTGCTGATCTGATCTTGTAAACGCATGAAAAAGGCGTCTCCCCGTTTTCGGAGGGACGCCTTTTTTATGGACCTGTGCAGAACACGGGACGAGTGGGCTCTTTTCGACTTCGATGGCTCCCCGCGCGCAGGCCTTCGCCGCGCTCGACCAATCCGGGGCGCGCCGTGGAGAGAGTGGGGCCCGGCGGAGTGTTGTTTGGCCCGTCGTTGAGGCCGCTTTTTTTTTGGGGGGGCGTCGTCCTCGCGGATTGAGGCTGCGGGGATGTCTGCCGCATAAAAAAGGGGCGGAGCCGAAGCTCCGCCCCTTCGTATTCGCAAAAGTGCGGATCAGAGCTGACTGACGGCGTCGGCCATGTCGTCCAGCCAGGGGCTCCTGACCGCTTCGATGGCTCCCTGATCGCAGGCCTTGGCGATGGAGGGATCAATCGGAATGCGGGCAATGTGGGCGATGCCGTACTGCCTGGCGATCTCTTCGAGATGGCTTTCGCCGAAGATGGCGTGGCGCTTGCCGCAGTCCGGGCATTCAAAGTAGGACATGTTTTCCACAAGGCCGATGACCGGAATGTTCAGGCCGTCGAGACGGGCCATGTTCACGGCCTTTTCCACGATCATGGACACGAGTTCCTGCGGAGAGGTGACGATGACGATGCCGTCGATGGGCAGGGACTGATACACGGTCAGCGGCACGTCGCCGGTTCCGGGAGGCATGTCCACGAACATGTAGTCCACGTTGTTCCAGATGACTTCGGACCAGAACTGCGTCACCACGTTGGCGATGACGGGGCCGCGCCAGACCACGGGATCGGTGTCGTGTTCCAGCAGAAGGTTCATGGAGGCAATGTCCACGCCGGTGGCGGAGCGCACGGGGTTCAGGCCCAGCTGCGTGCCGGACATGCGCTGGGTGAGCCCGAACAGGCGGGGAATGGAGGGTCCGGTAATATCGGCATCAAGCACGGCGGCATGGGAACCCCGGCTCTGCATCTTGGAGGCGAGCAGGCCCGTGACGAGGGACTTGCCTACGCCGCCCTTGCCGCTGACGACGCCGATGACCTTCTTGACGGTGGAGAACTTGTGCAGCTTCACCTTCATATCGACAGGTTCGGTGCGTTCCGCGCAGTCCTGGCCGCAGCTGCCGCACTTGTGATCGCAATCGCTCATAGTAAGACTTCCTTTGTTGTCCCGACGGACGGTGCGCCGGGTAATCTACGTTTCTTTCCTATAGTTCTTTCCCCGGGCTCTGACAAGTCGGAACCTTGTCGGCCGGGTCTTCGGGGGGAAAACGCGCTGTCGTCTCGCCGGGAGCGAGGGTGATGGAAACGCCGTCCCGGACGCGGAAGGTGCGGAAAGCGCGGCGGGAGAGATGACTGCACTGTTTATTTTCGGAGAAAAGCGCCGTATGCTGCGCCGACGGAACGCATGATGCGCGCCGAAAGCATCGGAGCTTGTATGACCAGATTTGAATTTCACGACGCCGCGGGCAACGTCCACGGCTTTGACACCTATGCCGAGGCTGAGGCCTTTGCCCTGAACTGCGGCTATGTGTTTGTGACGAGCCGCAGCATTCTGGAGGGCGCAAGGGAGCGCATTTCCTATTTTCTTGCGCCCGGCGACGCTCCTGAGGGCGTGACGGAGGAAGCGGCGCTCTTTCCCATCCTGCTGGCGAAGTATCCCGAGTGGAAGGAGCCGCGCATCATGCCTGTGATGACGGTGGGAATCGACGAGAGATAGTTGTCTTTCGCGTCGCTGTGCGGGGCGCGTTGAGACTGTGCGCCGTTTCCCCTGACGGCGATGCGCGGGGAAAAGTCTTTCCCGCCGTCGATCGATTGTCCCCGAGGCATCGCGAAGACGCGGCGCGGGGAAAGTCGCGACGATTGTGACGGCAACCAGGAAAGCAGATTGCGGCGACGCACGCAGAGAAAAGACCGGGGCGCACGGGACGGTTCCGCCGACTATCCGCAGATGAGACGTGCGACAAGGGAAGGCCGGATCCATCAGTCGCGGCGCACGGTATTGCCTGCCTGCCGCAGAATGCAGACGGGGGAACGATTGCGGGCGTCAGGATGACGCGCTCTTCGGCAGAAACGACGCGCGCCGCAACAATGCCGGACTCGGCGGAGGCGGGCTTTTTGCTGCCCTCTCAGCGCCGATGCATGGCGGCCCGCACGGAGCGCACTTTTTCCGCAATGTCCGGCGCGCCCACAAGTTCGGAAACAAGCGCGCAGCAGGTTGCTCCCCGCCGCGTCACTTCTGCGATATTGTGTTCCTTGATGCCGCCGATGGCCACGAAGGGCAGGCGGATGTTGGCGACCACCCATTCCAGATAGGAAAATCCCACGGGAGAGCACACGTCTTCCTTGGTCTGCGTGGCGAAGATGGGCCCCACGCCGATGTAATCGGCTCCGGCCGCCACCGCCGCCCGGGCCTGTTCGGGGCTGTGGGTGGAGAGCCCGATGATTTTGTCCGGGCCGAGCAGACGACGGACTTCCGGCACGGGAAGATCGTCCTGACCGACATGAACGCCGTCGGCGTCCACGAGCATGGCGATGTCCACGTGATCGTTGACGATGAAGCAGGCTCCGGCCTCCTGCGTGAGGCGGCGGAGCAGACGGCACTCTTGCAGCATGACGCCGGCGTGAGCGTGCTTTTCGCGGTACTGCAGAATCTTCACGCCTGCGGAAAGCAGGGCGCGGGCCTGTTCCTCCACGCTGCGCCCTAGGGCGAGGCGGGAATCGGTAAGGGCGTAAATGTCGGTTTTGCCGGGAAGAATGCGGGGCATGACGAATCCTTAAAGTAAATCTTTAATTGTTCCCGTGAGCAGCCATTCGAGGGCCGCGTCGGCCTGCATGGCGGCGCACTGCATGACGCGCGGAGCCAGGGGCGGACACTCGGCGATGTCGCTTTTCATGTCGCCCACCACAACGAGATTGCCCATGCGGCGGCGGCGCATGGCAAAACCGCCCACCCCCCCCATGCCGGAGCCGCACACGACGATCTTGCCCGCTGCCGCTGCCGCCGAGGCAAAGAGGGCCTTGGTGGAAGCGTTGTCCAGCGCCTCTATCCAGATGTCGGCTTCGGGCAGCAGCGAGGGAATGTTGTCGCGACTCAGCCACATCATGCGGGCGTCCACACAGAGGTCCGGGTTCAGCGCCAGAAGCTGTTCGGCAAGGGCTTCCACCTTGGGCCGTCCCACGTGGGCGGGAAAGTAGTGCTGACGGTTGAGATTGGATGGCTCCACCTTGTCGCCGTCGATGACGATCAGGCGTCCTGCGCCTGAGCGGGCAAGCATCATGGCCGCGTTGGAGCCGAGGCCGCCCGCGCCGGCAATGCCTACGCAGGCGGCCTTCATCCTCTGCCGCTGTTCTTCGGTAAAGCAGGAAAGAACGCCGGCAAGCATGACTAGAAGTCGCAGGCTTCCCAGTCCTTGGCCACGGCCTGATAGCCCAGCGCGGCAAGGTCATGGGTCATTTCCTGCACGGAGCGGTGATCGGAAATGTCGAACTGTCCGGAGTTTTCGGCTTCCACCACGCGGCCGCCCACGGCCGTGGACACGCCCGCCGACACGCGGGTGACGCCGATGGGCACGATGTGATTGCGCATGTTCGCGCTTTCGCGGCTCGACACCGTGATGCCGCAGCGCGGCAGGAAGCAGCGCAGCGCGGTGATGTACTGCACGAACTGGCGGTCGTCCACGCCGTGCTTGACTTCAAAGCTGCCCTCGTGCGGGCACATGCGCGGCACGGAGAGGCCGATGTCCACGCCGGGGAAGTGCTTCTGCAGCCACCAGGCGTGCAGACCGGTGCAGAAGGCGTCCTGAATGAAGTCGTCGAGACCCATGAGCGCGCCTATGCCCACGCTGTGCATGCCCGCCTTGGCCGCGCGGGCGGGTGTGTTGAGACGCCACAGAAAGTCGTGCTTGGGTCCTGCCGGATGCAGCCATTCGTACAGTTCACGGTTGTAGGTTTCCTGGAACATGGTCATGCTGTCCACGCCGCTTTTGATGAGCATGCGGTATTCGTCCAGCGTGAGGGAATAGACTTCCACGCCCACGGAGGCGAAGCGGGGCTTGATGCGTTCGGCCACGTCCGCGATGTAGCGGGGCGAGGCGATGTGACGCGCGTCGCCCGTGAGCAGAAGAATGTGACTTATGCCCGCGTCGGCCAGGGCAAAGGCTTCGGCCGCGGCTTCATCGACCGTGAGATGGCGGCGCTTCTGATGGTTGTCGGCGTTGAAGCCGCAGTAGCGGCAGTGATTCGTGCAGATGTCGGAAACGTAGAGCGGCGAGAAGATGTTGACCGCGCGTCCGAAAAACCGGAGCGTGATTTCCCGGGAGCGCTGCGCCATCTGTTCCAGAAAGGGAGCCGCAGCCGGGGAGAGCAGCGCCATGAAGTCTTCGGGGCGCAGCACGTCCTTGTCCAGGGCGGCGAGCACGTCGTGTTCCGTGGCTTTGGCGGCCAGTTCCGCGCGGCGTTCGCGGGGCCATTCGGCCAGACATTCGTCGAAATGCGCCTCTCCCGGCGCAAAGGTATCAGCCAGAACAGGAGTATCCATAAATTTGAGCCTTTATTTCAATGTCGGAGGCAGGTTCGGCGGATGTCGAACCGGCGTCGCGCTGCCGACGTCGCGTTGCGCGCGGCAGAGAGGGAATCGGAAAAGCGCCCGGCAAGAGACGCGCGGCGTCCCGGCGCGGGCGGCAAGAGTATTTTTCGGCGGACTTTCGGATGTTTCGGAAATGCCCGGAAGGACGCCGACGTCTGCAAAGGGCGCAGAGCATGCTCCGGCCGGAGAAGGCCGCAGGAGAAGGACTACGGCGTCCGGCGCGGAGCATGGACGCGTCACGGGCTGAGACCGGCTCCGGCCTGAACGGAGGAGTCTTTTGCCCTGCGGCGGGATTCCCGCATGGGGAACCGCCGCTCTTTTGCTAACGCAGGAAGCCCGTCAGCGGGGAGGAGGCCACGGCTCCGCCGGAATGCACGGCCCCGGCTCCGGCGAGGAACGCGGTCCGGCCGGCTTCCACGGCGCGGCGGAAGGCGGATGCCATGGCCACGGGATCGTCGGAAGAGGCGATGCCGGTATTGACCAGGCAGGCGGCCGCGCCCATTTCCATGGCTTCGCAGGCCTGCGAAGGACGGCCTATGCCGGCGTCCACCACGATGGGCAGATCGATTTCCTCAATGAGAATGCCGATCATTTCCCTGGTGCGCAGGCCGCGGTTGGTGCCGATGGGCGAGCCCAGAGGCATGACGGCCGCGGCTCCGGCGTCCGCGCAGGCGCGGGCCACGTAGAGATCGGGATTGATGTAGGGCAGCACGGTGAAGCCTTCCTTGACCAGTATTTCCGTGGCCCTGGCGGTTTCGTAGCCGTCGGGCAGCAGATGCCGGGTGTCGGAAATGACTTCGATCTTGATCCAGTTGCCGCAGCCGGCGGCGCGGGCCAGGCGCGCGAGGCGCACGGCTTCTTCGGCGTTGCGCGCGCCGGAGGTGTTGGGGAGCAGACGCATGGAGGAGGGAATGTGTCCCATGACTCCGGCTCCGCCCTTGTCCACGCGGCGCATGGCCACGGTGATGACCTGTGCGGCGCTGGCCTCGCAGACGGCGGGAATGAGGGCGTCGTCGCTGTATTTTCCGGTTCCGATGAAGAGGCGGCTGTCGAGTTCCACGCCGCCGATGACGAGCTTGTCGGACTGCTGCATGTTAACCTCCTCCCACAAAGTGCAGGAGCTCCAGGCTGTCGCCCGGGTTGAGACGTACGGCAGCGAAGTTGTCTTTGGCAACGATGTCTCGATTGAGCTCGGCGACCACGACGCCGGGGTCGAGCCCGCGTCCGATGATGAAGTCGAGCAGGGTAAGGCCTTCGGTGATTTCTTCTGTTTCGCCGTTGACGGTGATGCGCATGGAAACCTCGCTGGGATAAAAAAAAACGTCCACCAAAGGGGCGGACGTGAGGTTTCTGCAACGAAACCGAGCTTCCCTTCGGCAGTGCTGGCTGCATCAGGTTCCAAGGGTCAGAGGCATTATCCTCTTTCTCAGCCGTGAGGCTCCCCTAGCTGGTGAACGAACTGTTTTTAATCCCGGTGATGTTTTTTTGCAAGAAAAAACTGGAAGATGGGTCTGGGGCAGGACTGATGCACGTTGCGGGAGCGCAGGGACCAGTAGAGGGGAACCATCCAGAGATAGAGGGCAAAGGGAATGATGACGGCTCCCTGCTGCAGGGTGAGGCTGCACATGGAAAAGGCGATGCTCCACGGCAGCACGGCGGAGAGCAGCACCACGCTGTTTTCCAGATACATGGCCATTTCGCGGCGGTTGTGCTGTGCCTGGGCGCAGAGCTGACGGGTGAGGATGATGGAAAGGGTCTGATTGCAGGAAAGGCCGGTGGTGAGGAGCCCCACCAGGGCCGTGGCGCGGAAGGCGCCGATGCGTTCGGCGAGCGTTTCGACCATGTGCTCGAAGCTGTCCAGCAGGCCGGATTTCTCGAACAGGGCGGAATACGAAGAGGAAATGGCCACGATGGCGGCCACGTTGAGCATGGAGAGCATGCCGCCGCCCTTGAGCATGGCAAGTTCCGGCAGCGGGGGAAGGTAGCCGAGCGTCATGGCGGAGAGCAGGGTGAGAACGGGCGTTTTCTGAAAGACGAGGGACGCGCCGAAGGCAAGCGCGATGCTGACGGCCATGGCGATTTTGACGTTGACGCGCAGCACGCCGAGCACGAGAACGGCCAGGGCCGGAAGCAGCACCCAGAAGTTGAACACGAAGTTTTCGCGCAGGGCGTCGGTTGCGCCTTCGGGCATGACATGTTCGGGGCCGAAAAGGGAGAGCAGGGCGTAGCCTGCGCAGGTGAGCAGGAAGGGAGCGGCGCCGTTGCGCAGCATTCGCTTGAAGTTTCCGTAGATGTCGGTGTGGGTGAGCGCGCAGACGAGCGCGGCGCTGGAGGACATGGGGGAGCAGCGGTCGCCCACGTACACGCCGCTCAGAATGGCTCCGCCCACGAGCACTTCGTTGAAGCCGGCGGTATGGGCCATGAGCATGCAGACCACGCCGAGAGTGCTCACGGTGCCGAAGGCCGTGCCGATGAGCGTGCTCAGGGCGGCGCAGAACAGAAAGCTCCAGAGCACGAAGAAGGTGGGATTGATGAGCGCCAGGGCCCAGTCGATGAGCATGGGAATGGTGCCGCTTATGCGCCAGATGCCCGTGAGCATGCCGATGAGCGTGAATATGACGAGGATGTTGGAAATGCGCCGCACGCCGCGCAAAAGCAGACGCAGCACTTCGGGCAGGGGAATGCCCGTGCTGCGGGCGTAGCCGCCGAAGCAGAACACGCCGAAGCCGAGGGCCCAGAGAAGAGAGCGGCCGGCGGCGATGCAGAGGACGAGGCCGCCCACGAAGAGGCCGAGCGTGACGAGCTGGCCGCGGGAGACGCGGCCTGCGGACGAAGAGGAAGACATGGCGATATCCTGAAGGTGCGGGGAGGGATCAGGCGAAGTCGTCGGGCAGGGCCACCACGGCAAGACCGTGTTCGTCGGCAAGACGGAGCGCTTCTTCGCGGTCGAAGAACAGCGTTTTCCCGGCCTGAATGGCCAGCACGGCGTAATGATGCTCCACCAGATTGCGGATGGTGGACAGGCCCACGGAAGGCAGATCAACGCGTTCGTCCTGTCCGGGCTTGACCATTTTGATGGCGATGCAGCCTGCGCCGCCGAGTTCTGCGCCGCGCATGAGGGCGGCGTCCGTGCCTTCGAGGCACTCCACGGCCATGACCATGCCTTCGCGCACGACAAGGCACTGACCGATGTCGAAGGAGCCCATGGCGCGGGCGATGGGCCAGCCGTAGCGGATGTCCTTCCATTCGTCGTCGGTGGGGGCGCGGCGGGTGAGTGTCCCGCCCGGGGCTCGCAGTCCCGGCGCGAGATCCACGGCGGCCACCACGTGAATGCCGTCCTTTTCTATGTCGGCCATGATGGCGCGCAGAAGAGCGTCGTCGCCTTTTTTCTTCAGGGAAAAGAGGAGCTTTGCGGCGCGCCAGTCGGGGCGGAACTCGAGCGCCTTGGGCTTGCTGATGGAGCCTGCCATGCACACGCGCGAGACGCGGTGTTCCTTGAAAAAGCCGATCATGCGGCTGAGCTGGCCCAGATGGAGCAGTTCAAACACGTCGGCGCACTCGGCGGTGGCGGGATCGGTGTGCCCCTGAAATCCACAGACGACCACTCCGAGCCCTGCGGCGCGGGCCTCTTGTGCCACAAGGCGGGGAAACTGACCGCCGCCCGCAATGATGCCGATATTCTCTGTCATGACAACTCCGAATAAAGAAAAAAAATCGGGAGCAGTATAAGCGCATCTTTCGAGCTTCGCAACCGCGGCGCGGCTCCTTCCGGGCATTTTTCCGCGGTGCAGAGCGCAGAAAAAGCTCGCTGCGCGTCGCCGGGCGGCCATATCGGCGCTTGCCCTCCGGTCATTATCCTTGTATAAATGGGGCTCTTCCAGAAATGTCCGGGAACAGCTCCGCGCCGCAGGCCGGGGCGGAGCCGCGGATTTGCTGCGGCCTTTTGCACGAAAGGCGCGCATGACGGCCGGAACGTCGGCCATGAAAGGTTTTGCCATGAATATTGCTCACAAGATCATCAGCGCCCATCTCGTGGAAGGGGACATGGTTCCCGGAAAGGAGATCGGCCTTCGCGTGGATCAGACGCTCACCCAGGACGCCACCGGCACCATGGCCTGGCTTCAGTTTGAAGCCCTCGGTCTGCCTTCCGTCCGCACCGAACTTTCGGTGAGCTACGTGGATCACAATACCCTGCAGATGGGGTTCCGCAATCCTGACGACCACCGCTTCCTGCGCACGTCGGCGCAGCATTTCGGCGCGGTGTATTCCGCTCCCGGCTCCGGCATCTGCCATCAGCTGCATCTGGAAAACTTTGCCCGTCCCGGGCGCGTCCTTCTCGGCTCCGACAGCCACACTCCCAACGCCGGCGGCATGGGCTGCCTCGCCATGGGCGCGGGCGGTCTTTCCGTGGCGCTCGCCATGGCCGGAGAACCCTACAGCATTCCCATGCCCAAGGTGGTGAAGGTGTGGCTTACCGGCCGTCTCACCGGCTGGGCGCAGGCCAAGGACGTCATTTTGCACATGCTCTCCCGCCTGAGCGTGAAGGGCGGCGTGGGTCGCATTTTTGAATACTGCGGCCCCGGCGTGAGCACGCTTTCCGTGCCGGAACGCGCCACCATCACCAACATGGGCGCGGAACTCGGCGCCACGGGATCCCTGTTCCCCTCCGACGAGCGCACCCGTGAATTTCTCCGTCAGATGGGCCGCGAGCAGGACTGGGAACCTCTCTATGCCGACGAGGGCTCGCAGTACGACGAGGAAATGGAAGTGGATCTTTCCTCCATCGTGCCTCTGGCGGCGCGTCCGCACATGCCCGACAACGTGGTTCCCGTGGCGGAACTGGCCGGACTGCACGTGGATCAGGTGGCCATGGGCTCCTGCACGAACTCTTCCTACGCCGATCTGCATCTGGTGGCCGAAACCCTGCGCGGACGCCGCGTCTGTCCCGAAACGGACACCTGCATGGCTCCCGGCTCGCGTCAGGTGCTGGCCATGCTCACGGAAGAAGGCTCGCTCGCCTCGCTTCTGGAAAGCGGAGTGAGACTGCTGGAATGCGCCTGCGGTCCGTGCATCGGCATGGGCAGCTCGCCCGTGTCCGGCGGTGTTTCGGTGCGCACCTTCAACCGCAACTTTGAAGGCCGCAGCGGCACCCGCGACGCGCAGGTGTATCTGGTGAGCCCGGTCACGGCGGCGCAGTGCGCCATCCACGGCTGCTTCACCGATCCCGCCACCTGGGGCGAAGCTCCCGAGCATCCCGATTTCCCGGCCCGCGTGCCGGACGGCCGTCATCATTTCCTGTTCCCCGCCGTCACGGAAGAAGAACGCGCGAAGGTGGAAATTCTGCGCGGACCCAACATTGTGGCGCTCGAAACCTTTGACGCGCTCCCCGCGGAACTTTCCGGCGAAGTCACCCTCAAGGTGGGAGACGGCATCACCACCGACCACATCATGCCCGCGGGCGCGGAAATCACCGCGCTGCGCTCCAACGTTCCGGCCATTTCCCGCTACGTGTTCAGCCGCACCGACGAAGGCTTCGTGGCCCGTCAGGACGGCGTGAAGGCCGCGGGCAGGGCCGGCGTCATCGTGGCCGGGGAAAACTACGGACAGGGCTCCAGCCGCGAACATGCGGCGCTGGCTCCGCGTCATCTCGGCGTGCGCGCCGTGCTGGCCAAGTCCTTTGCCCGCATTCATCGCGCCAATCTCATCAACTTCGGCATCCTTCCGCTCATTTTCGTGGATGGTGCCGACTACGACCGCATGGCGCTCGGCAACGGCGTCACGCTCGACACTTCTTCCATGACCGCCGGCGGAGAAGCCGTGCTCAAGGTGGAAGGCGTGGGCGACGTGCGCGTCCGCAACGACCTTTCCGACAAGGAATGGGCCGTGCTCAAGGTTGGCGGCCTGCTCAACGCCGTGCGCGCCCGCCGCGCCGGATAACGGGAATCATATCGGGCCGTCCGCGGCTGCGTAACATCAATACAACAATAAGCAAGGAGTCGTCATGCTGGACGGCATCAGAGCCAATGCCCAGTCGTGGGGCGTAAAGCTGGCTTTCGGCATCATCATTGTGGTCTTTGTGTTCTGGGGCATCGGATCCTACTCCGGTCCCAAGGGACTGGTGGCTTCCGTCAACGGCCGGAACATCACCGAGGTGGAGTTTCAGCGCGCCTACGCCATGATGGAAGACAACGTGCGCCGTTCCATTCCGAACGTCACGTCGGAAATGCTGGAAAGCTTCCAGCTCGAACAGCGCGTGCTGCAGTCCCTCATGCAGGAAAAGCTCATTGAGGACGAGGCCGAACGCGCCGGTCTGACCATCAGTCCCTACGAGCTGCGCGCCGCGCTCGAACAGCTTCCCTTCTTCCAGAAGGACGGCAAGTTCGACGCCGACACCTACCGCGAAGTGCTGAGCAAGAACCACATCACGCCCCGCCAGTTTGAAACGGATCAGGCGAAGTCCATGCTCCCGGCCAAGCTTCAGCGTCTGGTGACGGCTGGCGCCTACGTGGATCCTTCCGCGGTGAAGGCCATCTTCGACTACGCCGCCGAACGCCGCCGTGTGGACTACATTTTGTTCCCGGCCTCGGCGCACATGGACAAGGCCGCGCCTTCCGACGAAGAAGTCGCCAAGACCTACGAGGCGCAGAGCGCGAACTTTACGGTGCCGCCGAGCGTGAACGTGGAGTTCATCCGTCTCGATCCCGCCGTCATGGGCGATCCCGCCTCCATTTCGGACGCTGATCTTCGCGCCGCCTACGACGCCCGCAAGAACCAGTTCACGGAAGAAGAAAAGATTCATGCCCGTCACATTCTCGTGCGCGTGCCCGCGAACGCTCCCGAGGCCGACGTGAAGAAGGCCGAAGAGCAGATCAAGGCGCTTGAGGCCCGCATCCGCGGCGGCGAGGACTTCGCCGAAGTGGCCAGGAGCGGTCAGGACGGCACGGCCGAGCAGGGCGGCGATCTCGGCTGGTTCACCGCCGGTCAGATGGTGCCCGAGTTCTCCAAGGCCGCGTTTGCCCTGAAGGACGGCGAAGTGTCCGCCCCCGTGCGCACGCAGTTCGGCTTCCATCTTATTAAGAAGGAAGAGCACAAGCCCGCCGTGACCCACAGCTTCGACGAAGTGAAGGACAGCCTGCGCACCCAGCTTGCCACCGAAGCCGCCGGTCGCGGTCTGGAAGAGAAGGCCGACGTCGTTCTGGCGCAGGCGCTGGCCGGCAAGAGCATGGATGAGGCCGCTAGGGCCGCGTCCGTGGCGGCCGTGAAGGCCGAAAGCACCGGACTCATTTCCGCCGAGGAACTGGGCCAGAAGCTCGACATCCGCGATTCCGACGTGCAGACCATTCTTGCCGCCGCGTCGGGCACGGTGCTGGATTCCGCCGTGCCGTCCGGCAATGCGCTTCTGGTGGTGAAGGTGCTGGAAAGCAAGCCGCAGAGCGTGAAGCCTCTGGAAGAAGTGCGTCCCCTCATCGTGGAATTCCTCACCCGTCAGAAGGCCGCGGAAATGGCCATGGACGACGCACGCAAGGCTCGTGCCGCCTTCCAGAACGGCAAGCCCGCCGAAGGCGCGGAAATCAAGACTTCCGAACCCTTCGGCCGCGACGGCAACATCGCCGATCTCATTGCCGATCCGGCGCTCGCTCAGGCAGCGTTCGCCGTGCCGCAGGTTTCCGACGCGTGGCTCAACGATCCCTATCGCGTGCAGGACGGCGCCGTGCTGGCGCGCGTGTCCGCCATCGAGGCTCCTTCGGAAGACGAATGGAAGGCCGCCGCGCAGGACATGCAGGCCCGCATGACGAACGACCGGGCGAATCTGGTGTATCAGGTCTATCTGACCCAGCTCGGCTCGCAGGCCAAGGTGAAGATGTACAATTCGCCGCTCCTGGCCAAGACGAACAAGTAAGCTTCGGGCCGGAACGAAATTCTCGTTCCGGCCCTTTTGCTTTTTGGCGCGCAAAAGCGTATGCTTGCAGGGCAAGGTCGCGCTGCGTGTCTTTTCAGGCTTGCAGAGTCCGGAATCCGGGTTGATCCTGGGGAAACATCCCTTCACCCGCAGACCGGACGCCGCCGGGCGGAACCGAAAGATAATCATTGGTTGTCGCCGGAAAGAGAGCCGTTGTTTGAGCGGCTTCTCTTGACATTATTTCTGTTTTGGCAGTAACGTAATTCTGCTTATGCCTCTGCAGCGTGAGCTTTGGTTTCGTGTAAAGACCAGGAGGAGGTCACCCTATGAAAAAGCTGCTGACGTTCGGCTCCGCCGCTCTGATAGTCGCCGCTTTGGCTCTGCCGGCCGGCGCCGCGCAGTTCGCACATATCCCTGCCGGGCCCATTAAGATGGATCTGACCGAGAAGCCCGTTTATTTCGATCACAATATCCATACTACCCAGGACTGCACTGCCTGCCATACCAGCATGCCCGCCCACTTCCCCCCGCTGGCTGTCGATACGGAACAGCAGTGCGCCGTCTGCCATCACAAGGTTGCCGGCACGACTCCCAAGTTCAAGTGCGGCACTGCCGGTTGCCACAATCCTGAAGACAAGCAGGCGGAACGCAGCTACTTCAAGATCGTGCATGACCGCGAAATTTACGGCAAGGGCCATGTGGCCGACTCCTGCCTCGGCTGCCACACGCAGGTTGTGAAGACTCGTCCTGAAAAGAAGGAAGCGCTTACCGCCTGCGCCGGCTCCGCCTGCCATCCCAAGCAGAAGTAGTTTTCTTTCCCGGTTTTGCCCCGCCTTGCAGGGGCGGGGCAAGCCGTGGTCAGTCTTGTCTGGCCTTGTATTGCCCCCGGAAGGGGGCTTTTTTTGGCCTTGCGGAAGCCCTGCCTTTAGTTGTATATCTGTGACCCGCATTTTTCAGTTACCGCCAAGAGGGGAACATGGAAGAAGAAAAGTTTTCTCCTGAACAGTCTGAAGAGGTCATTGAACTTTTGGATATCGTGGGAGATTCCGCCCTGGAGAACAACGCGGAGCAGGAAAGCGAAGGCGTGTTCGCCGCCGACTCCGACAGGCGCGGAGACGCTGAGGCCGGTTCGGCCGACACCGGGGAGGATCCGGCAGGCGACGATGTCGTGCTTCTCGATGAGGACGACGTCGTTTCGGAAAAGAAAGAAGCGCCGGAGAACACGGAACAGACCGCGCAGCCGGCGGTGAAGGCGGATCTGCCGGAATCGGAAGATGAGGCGCAACCGGCCATTTCCGACGCTGACAATGCCGAAGCGCAGGCCGAAGCCGAAGCGCAGGGCGGCCGCGTCGAGAGCTCTTCGGCCGCGGAAGAAGACCATCGTGCCGAGATTCAGCGTCTGGAAGAAAGAGTTGCGGCCCTGGAAAAAGCTAATGCGGAGCTTGGCGAAAATCTGGAATCCCTGAGCCAGCAGATCGCTCATGTGGGCTCCATGTTCCTGGAAGATGCGTCGGTTCGGCTCAATATGGAAGAAATGGTCAGCCGCATGCTGGACGCCCGTCTGCCTTCCCAGGCGGAACAGGAAGAGGGCGGAGCGGAAGAAAGCGGCGTTGAGGCGCGCCTTGAGGCGCTTGAGAAGCGTGTGCAGGACTGGGAGGCGCAGAGCGAGCATCAGGCCGCTGTGGCCGCAGCCCGCGTCATACGAGAGGAAATAGCCGCCATGCGTGCGGAATCTTCGGGCTCGGCCCGGTAGAAAATATTTCGGCCGCCCTGCGGTCGCGGGTCTTCGGACCCTCAGAATACTATGTCGGGTGCGGGTCTGCCCGCACTGAAAATCCATTTGGAGTTTTTCGTTTCATGAGTTCCTTTGTCACAGGCCAGATTATTGAGGCGCGCTGCTCGCGCTGCAAGGATATTACTGGCCACGTCGTCATGGCATGTCTCGACGGCATGCCGGTCAAGGTGGAATGCCGCGCCTGCGGCAGTGTGCATAAGTATGTCGCGCCGGAAGCCCAGGCTCGTCCGAAGGTGGAAAAGACCGTGCGCGTGAAGGCCGGACACAACCGGGCGGAAGCCGTGGACGCCACCGTGCGCGCGGAAAAGCGCGCCGCCGCGCCGCGCCCCAGCCGCGAACAGCAGCAGCTTGCCCGCCGCGCCGAAGAGAACGAAAACCGCTGGAACAGCCTGGTGGCCGGAAGAGCGGCCACGCCCGTGCCCTACAGCATGAACGGCACCTTTGCCGTGAACACGCTGGTGGACCATCCCGTGTTCGGCACGGGAGCCGTGGTCGAGCTGCTGCCCCCTGACAAGATGGACGTCATGTTCAAGGAAGGCGTGAAGCGTCTGCGCTGCGTCTGCGAATGAAATTTGTGACCGGAAAATTCATTTTTTTGCTTGCATCCGGAAGCCAATCAGGCAACACTCTGAATACAGGACTTTCCATGGAGGCGCCATGTTTGTCTTTGCGAATCTTGTGACGACTGTTGCCGGGCTTCTGAGCCTGGTCATCAATCTTTATATTTTCGTCATTATCGTGGCGGCTTTTCTCTCGTGGGTGAAGCCCGACCCGTATAATGCGATAGTCCGCACGCTGAGGGCGCTGACGGAGCCGGTATTCTACCGCATCCGCAAGACGTTCCCCTTCGTGATGATCAGCGGGATAGATCTTTCGCCTATTGTGGCGCTGGTCGCCCTGCAACTGCTGAACGGCGTGGTCGTGCAGTCCCTGCTCCAGCTCGGACAGCGTCTGGCCGGCGTATGAATTAAGAGGAGGCCGGTCTGCCGGCTTATTCCTGCCACCCCAACACAATGGAGTCTGTGCCATGGAAGAACGTGATCTCAAGATTGTGGAACAGTACGGCGATACTGATCCTGAACTGAAGGCTCTCTGGGAAGAACATATGCTGTATGAAAAGCAGCTCGCCAAGTTTGAAGGCAAGAGCTACCTTACTCCCAGCGAGCAGCAGGAAGTGAAGACTCTCAAGAAGCAGAAGCTGGACGGCAAGACCCGCCTGGACGCTGCTCTCGACAAATATAGGAAGTAACATCGCGTTCCCTGTCGTGTCGTCGGCAGGGGCGTTTCATTTTGGGGCCGGGGAAAGGGACAACTTTTCCCCGGCGCGCGACGGCCGTGCGTATTTGTGCGGCGGCCGTTTTTTGTGTTTCGGGCCAGGGTCATGGTTTGCCGTTCCATCCCGCGGCCGGATTTCCGGATATTCTCCTTACACAGGTACAAAAGAGAAAATGGCAAACGTACGATCCACCTATACGGACAGTGTTAATTTTTATGGGCAGGAAGACCCCCGTGAACTGGTCTCCCGCTTCGGTTCCCCCCTGTATGTTTACAACGAAAACATACTGCGCGAGCGTTGCCGCGATCTTCTCGGTCTTTCCTCGCTCCCGGGCTTTCGCGTGAACTATTCCGCCAAGGCCAACACCAATCCTGCGCTTCTTCGCATCATCCGTTCCGAGGGCTGCGTGGTGGACGCCATGAGTCCCGGCGAGCTGCACATCAACGCGCTTGCCGGCTTCACGCCCGAGGAAATCACCTACGTGTGCAACAACGTGAGCGCCGAGGAACTCAAGAACGCCGCCGATCACGGCTGCGTGGTGAGCGTGGATTCCCTCGCTCAGCTGGAACTTTTCGGCGAAGTCTGCCCCGGCGGACGCGTGATGGTGCGCTTTAATCCCGGCATCGGCGCAGGTCACAGCGAAAAGGTGGTGACCGGCGGCAAGAAGACCAAGTTCGGCGTCGACCCCGACATGCTGCCTCAGGTGCAGGACATCGTGGCCCGTCACGAACTTCGTCTCGTCGGCGTGAATCAGCACATCGGCTCTCTGTTCATGGAGGCGGCTCCCTATCTCGATGCCATGAAGATTCTGCTCGCCATGGCGGAAAAGCTGCTCAAGCTCGGGTATCCTCTGGAAATCATCGACTTCGGCGGCGGCCTCGGCATGCCCTATCACAAGTATGAAGGGCAGAGCCGCATGGACATGAAGGCGCTCTCCGAAGCCATCCACGGATGCCTCTCGGAATGGGCCGCGTCCACGGGCTATCAGGGCCGCTTCTTCATCGAACCCGGCCGCTACGTCGTGGCCGAATGCGGCGTGGTGCTCGGCACCGTTCACGCCACCAAGAACAACGGTCCGCATCTTTTTGCCGGCACCGACATCGGCTTCACCGTGCTTGCGCGCCCCATGCTGTACGACGCCTTCCACGATGTGGAAATCTATCGTGAAAACGGCGCGCCCGACACGGAAAACGTGGAACAGACCATTGTGGGCAACATCTGCGAATCCGGCGACATTCTCGCCAAGGATCGTCAGCTGCCGCTCATCAGGCAGGGCGACGTCATCGCCATGCTCGACGCCGGCGCCTACGGCTGGGTCATGGCTTCCACCTACAATCAGCGCATGCGTCCGGCGGAAGTGCTCATCGGCGCAGACGGCAAGGCCCGTCTCATCCGCCGTCGGGAAACGCTGGAGGATCTGACCTCCACGCTGGTGCTGGACTAAGCTGTTTTGCGTCCGGCAGTTCTCTGCCGGACTGTCGGCCGGGAACGAATGTTTCTCCTCCACTGGAGAAGTCGTTCCCGGTTTTTTTGTCCGCACGGATTCGGGAAAAGGGCTGCGCCTCTTCACTGTGGCGCAACGTTCGTCGGGCGCTGCGGCGGCGATCCGGCAGGAGCGCCGGGACGGATGCCGGTTTGCGCGAAGGCCGCGTGGAGGCTCGCGGGTCGTCGCTGTTCATGAACGTGGTTCATCATGAATCATGAGTCTGGAGCCGCGTCCCTCATGCGAGCAGCTCAGCGCGTCACGATGCGAGAATGCGCAGAGGCAGACGTCGGGCCTTGAGGCGGCGTGGAGCTTCTTCTGCCGTGTCTGGCCGGGGCCTCCAGAGTGTGCGCAGCGTCGGGGCTCCGGAGTTTCTGTGCGGGGCCGCGCAGGTTGAAGGCGGAGGCCGCCCGGCATCCTTTTCTTCGAGCGGGCCGCAGGGAAAACGGGGGGCTGCGCGACGCATCCCGCAGCGGTTGCCCCGGCATGCATTATTCCGCAGGAAGCGAAAAGCGCAGGCCTGTCTTTCTTCAACACCTCTGCCGCAGCGGGCAATCGCCCTCTTGTCAGCAGAAAAATTTCCGTTATCTTCTGTCCATGTCCGCATTGTTCCGTTTTTGTTCCGCCGTCCGATCCGGCGAGTGGCTGCGCGATGTGCCGTTCCGCACCATCTGGGGACTTGTCTGGCCTCAGATGATGATGCTTCTTTGCAGCATCATCGTGAACCTTACCGACATCTGGGCCGCCGGACGCATCTCTTCCGACGTGCAGGCCGCCGTGGGACTGGCCTTTCAGATTCAGGTCTTTCTCATGGTGTTCGGCTGGGCGCTCGGCGCGGGAGGCATGGCCGCGGTCAGTCAGTCCATGGGCGCTGGCCACTGGCGGCGGGCGCAGAACTATGTGGGGCTGGTGCTGTGCAGCTGCGTGGCGGTCGCCGTGCTGCTCGCTCTTCTGACCGGCGCATTTCGCGGCCCGGTGCTTGCGCTCCTGCAGACGCCCGACTCCCTCAGGCCCGCGACGGAGTACATGGTGGGCGTCATGCTGGCCGGGCTTCCTTCCTTCTACGTCATGCAGGTGGGCGGAACGCTGTTTCGCGCGGCAAGGCAGGTCATTGCGCCGCTTATCGTGGCGGCGGCCACCTGCCTGCTCAACGTGTTCGGCGATCTGTGCTTCGGCCTCGGATGGCTGGGCTTTCCGGCCTTCGGCATGGCGGGCATAGCATGGGCCACCTTCAGCGCCAATACGCTGGCGGCCGTGCTCACCCTGATTTTTCTGAAAAAGGGCGGACTCATCGTGCATCATGCGCTGCCGCCCCTGCGCTGGCTCAGGCTCGGCGCTCCGTATCTTTTTCGGGTGGCCGTTCCGGCCTGCGGCAACAGTCTGCTCTGGCACATGGGCTATCTTGTCATGTACGGCATCACGGCTTCGCTGCCCGACGGCGTGGAAGCCCTCGCCGGTCTCACCGCAGGCAACCGCATTGAGTCGCTGCTGTACATGCCCGCCAACGCCTTCATGGTCACGGCGTCCATTCTCGTGGGCAACGCCCTCGGCGCGGGCGACAGGCAGGGGGCAAAGCACATCGGCGTCGTGCTGTTTTTGATCTCCGGCATCTCCATGAGCTCCGTGGCGGCCTGCATGTGGCCCTTCATTCCCGATCTTGCGGCGTTTTTCTCTTCCGAGGCCGCGGTGCGCACGCAGATCATCAACTATCTGTTCTTCAACGTGCTGGTGGTTCCCTTCACGGTGTCGGGCATGGTGCTCCACGGCGTCATGAACGGCGCGGGGGCCACGGTGTATCCGCTGGTGGTCAACACCGCCGGCATCTGGCTCATCCGTCTGCCTTTCGGATGGGGCCTGTCCCACATCGTGTTTCATGACGCCTACGGGGTGTACATGGCCATGTTTTTATCCATGTCCATCCAGACTTCGGTCATGGTGTGGGTGTTTTTCTGCAAGGACTGGGCGCGTTTTTCCATGAACGCGCATTTTTCCCAATCCAAACACAAGGAGAAGGCATGAACCTTCCTTCCGGCTTTGTTCCGGTAACGCTTGATCTGTACGACGATTATCGTCGTTATTTTGACCTGACGTCGCAGCCTACGGCCGATCTGACCTTTACCAATCTCTGGGGCTGGGCGGAATATTTCGGTCTGGGACTCTCCTTCCGCGACGGGCTCTGCTGGATCTGTCAGACCAGGCCCGATTTCCGATACTGGGCCCCTGTGGGCGACTGGCAGGCCGCCGACTGGGCCGCGCAGCCGGAAATTCGCGCCGGCGTGGAACTTTTCCGCGTGCCGGAACAGCTTGTCGGCGTGCTGAGCGACAGGCTCGGAGCCCGGACGAGGGCCGTGGAGGATCGCGGTCAGTGGGAATACCTCTACAATCGCGACGAACTGGCAGAACTGCCCGGGGCGAAGTTCCACAAGAAGAAGACGCACGTCAACGGCTATCGCCGCCGCTACGGCGAGGACTATCGCGCGCTCGGCGACGCTTCCAATCCCGACGGCATTGAACACGTGCTGCGTCTGCAGGAAGAGTGGTGCAAGTGGCGCGACTGTGAAAACAGTCCTTCGCTTCAGGCCGAGAACGACGCCATTTTCCGCGTGGTGGGCAACTGGAACCGTCTGCCGGGACTTGTCGGCGGAGCGCTCTACGTGGAAGACAAGATAGGCGCGTTTGCCGTGGGCGAGAAGGTGGGCGATATGATGGTCGTTCACTTTGAAAAGGTGCAGGCGGAGCTCAAGGGCGTCTATCAGGCCATCAATCAGGCCTTTGCGAGCCGTTCCGCACAGGGCGTTTCCCTCATAAACCGGGAGCAGGATATGGACGAACCCGGTCTGCGCCAGGCGAAGGAAACCTATAACCCCGTGGGCTTTTTGAAGAAAAGTCGGCTTGTCATAGCTGCGGATGCGGAGTAGTATCAACTGCGCCAACGGAAGCGGCGATGATTGCTGTTTTTTGGCTTCCTTTTACATAACCTTCTGATCTTTTCGGATGAGCATCATGAAAGTCGTTACGAGATTTGCTCCCAGCCCCACCGGTCATCTGCATATCGGCGGCGGCCGGACCGCCATTTTCTGCTGGCTGCTTGCCCGCCATTACGGCGGCGAGTTCCGCCTGCGCATTGAGGATACCGACGCAACGCGTTCCAAACAGGAATATACCGATTCCATTCTTGCCTCCATGAAGTGGCTCGGCCTGGATTGGGACGGCGATCTCACCTATCAGAGCAAGCGTCTTGACATTTACAACGCCTACATAGACAAGCTGCTCGAAACCGGTCACGCCTACTGGTGCGACTGCACGCCCGAAGAAGTGGAAGCCATGCGCGAAGTGGCCCGCGCCAGAGGCGAAAAGCCCCGCTACAACGGCAAGTGCCGCGACCGCGGCCTGACCGCAGGACCCGGCCGGGTGGTGCGCCTGCGCGTGCCGGACGAAGGCCGCATCGTGTTCAACGACATGGTGAAGGGCACCATTTCCGTGGACGTTTCCGAGCTCGACGACATGGTGCTGCGCCGCACCGACGGCATGCCCACCTACAACCTCGCCGTGGTGGTGGACGACCACGACATGGGCGTGACGCATGTGCTGCGCGGCGACGACCACGTTTCCAATACGCCCAAGCAGATTCTTCTGTACAACGCGCTCGGCTTCGACGTTCCCACCTTCGGCCACGTGCCCATGATCTGCGGTCCCGACCATCAGAAGCTGTCCAAGCGTCACGGCGCCCGTGCGGTCATCGAATACGAGCAGGACGGTCTGCTGCCTCAGGCGCTGGTAAATTATCTGGTGCGCCTCGGCTGGTCGCACGGCGATCAGGAAATCTTCTCCCTCAAGGAACTCGTGGAACTGTTCGACGGAAACAACCTGAACAGCTCTCCCGCGGCCTTTGATCCGGAAAAGCTGAAGTGGCTCAACGCGCACTACATGCGCAACACGCCGCTTCCCCAGCTGGCCGCCATGGTGCGTCCGTTCCTTGAAAAGCTGGGCTACGACGAGCCCGTGGAGAAGATTGAAGCGCTTCTGCCCATGTACATCGAGCGCGCTTCCGATCTCGCGGCGCTGGCCCAGGCCCTGACCATCTACTTCAAGCCCGCCGAAGAGCTGGTGATTGAAGACAAGGCCATGAAGGCCCTGAACGAAGACGGCAAGCATCAGCTCACCGTGCTGCACGACATGATTGCCGCCATGCCCGAATTCAACGGCGAGGCGCTGGACAAGCTGCTCCATGAATATGTGGAAAAGGGCGGTCTCAAGTTCAAGCAGGTGGGCCCGCCCATGCGTTCCGCGCTCACCGGCCTGGCCGGAGGCCCGTCCGTGCATGACGTCATGGCGGCCCTCGGCAGGGAAGAAAGCCTGAAGCGCATCGAACGCGCGGCAAAGTAATCCGTACGGATGGAAGTGCTTCGGCATTTCCATCCGTTTTTTGCCTTTCCCGGCGCGTGGCGGCTATTTGGAGAAAAGAGGCAGGGCAGTCGAAAAGGCGCTCCTCCGAGTCCGCGCAGAACGAGACCTTCCGGCGTCTTCGATTCTCTGCTGGGGGGGGGGAAACGTCGGAAGAGCCTTTCGATGCTTTGGCCGGACGCTCCTCTCTCCCTGGGGCGAACGTTCATGCCCCGGGGTCAAAAGCTCAGGTCTTGAGCGAATGTCCGGCCTTTTCCGGGAAAATATCGCAGTGCAGGACGTCCGCCGTTTCTGCGGCGCAGGCCCAGGCGGTTCCGCAGGTAAAAAGCGATTCCTTTGGACCCGGAAGCGCGTTTGAGCAGCCCGAAAGAAAAAAGATTCATTTTCGTTCATCCTGCTCCGTCCGCGCTCTGGACGGGACCGGATGAAGATTTATTTAATACAGGTACGGCTTTTGCTCCGCAATTCGGAGCGCGTCGCCGACAGCGCCCGGGCGCAGATTTCGGGCGCGTCAACCACAGTCCGCAACACGGGAGAAACCCATGCAGTTGTATAATTCCATGACTCGCCGCAAGGAGAACTTCGAGCCCCGCCAGGCCGGCAGGGTGGGCATGTATGCCTGCGGCATTACGGCCTATGATCTCAGCCATATCGGCCATGCCCGTTCCGCGGTGGTGTTCGATGTGCTGAATCGCTATCTGCGTCATCTCGGCTACGACGTGACCTTCGTGCGCAACTTTACCGACGTGGACGACAAAATCATTGCCCGCGCCAACCGCGAAGGCAAGACCAGCGCAGAAATCGCCGAAACCTACATTGCCGCCTTCCATGAGGACATGGATCGCCTCAACGTGCGCCGCGCCGACATTGAACCGCGCGCCACCGAATACATCGGCGAGATGCAGAATCTGATTCAGAAGCTCATCGATGGCGGCCACGCCTACGCCGTGCCCTCGGGCGACGTGTATTTCCGCGTGCGCTCCTTCCCCGGATACGGCAAGCTTTCCGGCAGGGACGTGGACGAGCTGCGTTCCGGGGCCCGCATCGCCATCGGCGAGGAGAAGGAAGACCCGCTGGATTTTGCGCTCTGGAAGGCCGCCAAGCCCGGCGAACCGTTCTGGGAAAGCCCGTGGGGCAAGGGACGTCCCGGCTGGCATCTGGAATGCTCCGCCATGAGCGAAAAGACGCTGGATCTGCCGCTCGACATTCACGGCGGCGGTCAGGATCTTATTTTCCCGCATCATGAAAACGAAATTGCGCAGAGCGAAGCTTCCACGGGCAAGGAGCTTGCGCGTTTCTGGGTTCACAACGGCTTTGTGCAGATCAATTCCGAGAAGATGTCGAAGTCGCTGAACAACTTCAAGACTATTCGCGATATTCTGGAACATCGTCAGCCCGAGACGCTGCGCTTTTTCCTGCTGGGCAAGCATTATCGCAGCCCCATCGACTTCAGCTTTGAGGGGCTGGACGACGCCGAGCGCGCGCTCAAGCGCGTGTACGAATGCCTGCGCGACGCCCGCGCCTGGATGCAGCGCGAATCGTGGAAGAAGGGCGAGACGCCCGCTTCCGTGCAGGATGAGTTCGACATGCTGAAGAAGGGCTTTTTCGACGCCATGGACGACGATCTGAACACGGCCGGAGCTCTCGGCCACGTGTTCGGCATGATTCGTCTGATGAACCGCATTCTCGAAGACAAGGGCCTGCGCAACAAGGAAGGCATTCGGGAGCTGCTGGGCAGCTTCATTGAGCTTGCCGGCGTGTGGTCCGATGTTCTCGGCGTGTTCGGCGCGGAGCCGACGGCGTTTTTGCAGGAGCTGCGCAATACCCGCGCGGAGCGCCTGGGCATTGACGTGAACAAGGTTGTGGAACTGATGGCGGAACGCGCCGAAGCCCGCGCCGCCAAAGATTTTGCCAGATCCGACGCCACCCGCGACGCGCTTGCGGCCATGGGCGTCGAAGTGCGCGATACGCCCTCGGGCGCGGTGTGGGATATCGCCTGACAGGCCGGAAGGCCGGGAAAACAGGAATGCGACTACGTTCCGTGATGGCCGCAGTTTGCATGGTCGGCGTGCTGTTTGCGCCGATGCGGGCGGATGCGGCGCTTTTTGGAGACTTCACGCTTCAGGATGAAATGAAGATGGGCCGGGAATTCGAGGTGCTGGTCAAATCGACCATGCCCATCATTGAAGACCCGGTGGTGCATGACTACGTGCAGAGCGTTGTTGACCGCATAGTCAAAACGCTGCCTCCGCAGCCGTACAAGTTTCCGACCAATGTCGTGCTGCACAATTCGCTGAACGCCTTTGCCGCTCCCGGCGGCTTTGTGTTCGTGTTTTCGGGGCTCATCATGCACCTGAGGCACGAATCCGAACTTGCCGGGGTGCTTTCCCACGAAATAGCCCACGTCACGCAGCGCCACATTGCCGGACGCATGGAGCGGGGAAGGGTGATTTCCCTGACCTCGCTTCTCGGCGTGGTGGCGGGCGTGGCGGCCGGTCTTGCCGGCGGCGGAAGCGCGGGCGGCGCGGCCATGATGGGAAGCATGGCTGCGGGCTCTTCGGCCATGCTGAACTACAGCCGTCTGGACGAAGACGACGCAGACCGTTTCGGCATCAAATATCTGGTGGACGCCGGATACAATCCGAAGGGGCTCGGCGGAGCCTTTGAAGTGCTGAAGTCGCAGGACTGGGGCGGCGGTTCCGCGGTGCCCACGTATCTTTCCACGCATCCCGATCTGAATCTGCGTCTTGCCAGACTGCGGGCCGATCTGCAGAGCATGTCCGCCTCTCTCAAGAACCGCAGGGAAGACGACGCCAGGTTCCGCCGCGTGCAGGCGCTGCTCTGGGCCCGGCACGGCGATGCGGCCCATGCGGAGCAGATTTTTGCCAAGGGCGGGGACAAGGATCCCGTCAGCCTGATGGGCAAGGGCATGCTTGCAGCAAGGCAGAACCGCGTGAAGGATGCGGAAGGCTTTTTCAATGCGGCGCTTGCGCTTGCGCCGAACGACGCGCTCATTCTGCGCGAAGCCGGCATTTTTGAGTACACCAAGGGCGGGGACATCGGCCGCGCCCGGAAATATCTGGAAAAGGCGCTTCGGCTGTACCCCGGCGATTTCTACGGGCTTTTTTTCTATGCCAGGATTCTCGACGACACCGGCGACAGAGCGGGAGCGCAGCAGCGCTACCGCGACGTGCTGCGTCACGTGCCGGAAGACAGCGAAGTGCATACCTATTACGGTCGTTCTCTCGGCGCGGTCGGCAAGCTGAGCGAGGGATATCTGCATCTGGCGTATGCCTCGCTGTACGGCAATGATCAGCGCAAGGCCGACAACTGGCTGGAAAAGGCAAAATCGACGGCCCGCACGCCGGAAGAAAAGAAGGCCGTCAAGGATTATGAGAGCAAGGCCGCGGAACGCGCCAAAATCATGAAAGAAGCCCGATAGGGCGGGAGATTGCGATGGAATTGAGAGGAACGACCATTCTGGCTGTACGCAATGAGCACGGCGTGGCCATCGGAGGCGACGGACAGGTGACCATGGGGCAGAGCATGGTCATGAAGCACACGGCCAGAAAGGTGCGTCGTCTGTACCGCGGACAGGTGGTGGCGGGCTTTGCCGGCGCCACGGCCGACGCGTTCACGCTGTTTGAGCGTTTTGAAGCCAAGCTGGAGGAATCGGGCGGCAATCTTCTGCGCGCCGCCGTGGAAATGGCCAAGGACTGGCGTCAGGACAAATTTCTCCGCAAGCTGGAAGCTCTGCTTCTGGTGGCCGACGCCGACAGAACGCTTATTCTCACGGGCACGGGCGACGTCATCGAGCCCGACGACGGCGTTGCGGCCATCGGCTCCGGCGGACCGTACGCGCTTTCCGCGGCGCGTGCGCTGTTGCGTCACACGTCCATGACGCCTTCGGAAATCGTGAAGGAATCCATGGCCATCGCGGCGGACATCTGCGTGTTCACCAATACGCACCTGACCATGGAAACCATTGAAAAATAATCGACGATTTGTCTGAACAGGACGGGCGGCGGCATGGTTGTGCCGTCGCCTTCGTCGTTTAAACGCCGAAGAGCGTCCGGCAGCGAGAGGCAAAACAGGGGGCAGTACGCGCGGGCCGTGGCGCTGAAACTCGCGTGTATTGGCCGGAAGGGCTGAGGCGTCCGGCGAGGGATGCGGCCGTGTCGGACGCGCGGCGCGGGAAAGCGCCCGGGAACGAAGCCTGCGTCGTTTTGGTCGGAAAGGCACGGGAGGCGCACAGGGGGGCAGCGTGCGATCGAAAAAAAAGCCCCGTTTCCGAGGCTTTTCAGCATGGCGGCCATTCAGCGCGCTGTTTTTGCAAGCAGTCGACCAAGTTCGTCCACGTCCTTTGCCAGCCAGCGGGCTCCGGCTTCGGTCAGCTCCTCTGCCGTGCCGAATCCGTAGAGCACGCCGAGCGCCGGAATGCCGTGGGCTGCCGCGCCGAGAACGTCGAATTTTCTGTCGCCGATCATCAGGCAGTGTTCGACATTGGTCATGCCCAGCTTTTTCATGGCGTAGGCGATGACCAGCTTTTTTTCCACGCGGGTTTCCGCCACGTCGCCGCCGGCAATGAAGGTGAAGGCGTCGGCCATGCCGAAGCGCTCCAGAATGCGCACGGCAAAGACTTCCGGCTTGGAGGTGGCCAGCACGAGCCTGCGTCCTTCGTTGCGCCAGAGGTGCAGCAGACGGCTGACGCCGGGATAGGGAATGTTTTCGTACATGCCTTTGTCGGCGTAGTATTCCTGAAAATAAGCAATGGCCTTGTCGGCGCTTCTTCGATCAAAGCCGTAGAAGCGCATGAAGGAGTCGTAGAGCGGCGGCCCGATGAAGGGATAGAGCTTTTTCGGATCATCTTCGTGAATATCGAAGCGCTTCAGCGCGTACATGACGCCGCGTGTGATGCCTTCCGAAGGATCGGTGAGCGTGCCGTCGAGGTCGAGGAAAAGGCAGGTCGCGTCGCCGGGAGAATGAAGAGTGGCAGTATTCATGGATGGGCTGATAGCAGAAGCGCGACGGAAAGAAAAGCCGTTGACCGGCTACGGCAGAGGAGAATCGTTGCAGTCGGCGCTGAGGAAGGGGGAAGAGACTTGGTGTCGGCGGAACTGAGGGAGACCGGAGTCCATGGTGTCCATGAGAAAGGCGCGTGGGCGCAGAAAAAGGGATGGAAATCGTTGTTGAAGCGGAAACCGTCGCTGGAGAGGAGCGAAAAGTGGCCCACGGGACGACGCCCCGAAGGATGAGATGCAAGCGCTCTTTGCCGCACGGCGAAGTGCTGACGCATCGGGAAAGAACAGCTCGGAATAATGGTGTTTTCCGTGATGTGGAGAAGCTGCGTTGCCGAAGATGCCGGACGGAGCTGACGGCAAGACGTCGGCAGCTAGGATGCCAGCCAGGCCACCAGCGACCAGCAGCAGAACCAGGAGACGACCTGCAGGATAAGCGGATTGATGGAGCGTCCCATCATGGCGAGCTGGATGTTGACGGCAAACGTGATGACCCGGGCGATGCCGGCAAAGACCAGAAAGCCTATGCAGGCCAGCAGGCCGAATTTCAGGCCCATGGCAAAGGCCAGCGCCAGCGTGATGATGCCCATCTGGCAGGAGGGCAAAAGCTGGCTGCCGTTGGACTGCATGAACACCACGCGCTGATGAAAGCCGCCGTGCGGCTGTTCGCTGCGGGCATCGTCCACGATCTCGGCGTCCACGATTTCGCGGGTGCGGATGATGGGCTGGCCGCAGTTGGGGCAGGATTTGCTGTCGTCGGGAATGTTGGCGTGGCAGTTGGGGCAGTTCATGAAAAGAACCCTCGTCTGGATGAAGTGTTGAACACCATGTTGTTAACTCTAATCATCCTGCGAGCGTTGGCAAGGGAAAAGAGCCGGGACAACTGTTACAAAGTGTTGAACGGCGCGGGAATCGAGGGGGATGCGCCTCGGCTGCCCCGGCGGATGACGGAAGCGCGGAGGTCGTGATGCTTCAGAGGATTGTCTGTGGAGGGCCGGAGTAAAAACCTGGACATGAAAAAAGGAGAATGCCCTGTGAGGGGAATTCTCCTTGCTGCCCTCTGCAAAAAGCGTTGTTCAAAGAATGCCGGTGAGGTCGGTTTCGCCGCGGGCGGTCATGCGCACCGGGCCGCCCACCCAGACGTCCCATCCGCCGGGGCGGTGTTCCAGACGCACGGAAAGCGTACAGCCGGAAGGC
Source organism: uncultured Mailhella sp. (assembly GCF_963931295.1). Lineage (NCBI taxonomy): Bacteria > Pseudomonadati > Thermodesulfobacteriota > Desulfovibrionia > Desulfovibrionales > Desulfovibrionaceae > Mailhella > uncultured Mailhella sp. Next base: position 2,969,603 of record NZ_OZ007001.1, read on the forward strand.
TGAACGATGCGGCAGCGCAGCGTGCCGTGCAGGGCGTGAAATGCGAGCGCCGAGGCCAGAGTGCCGGAGCCGCAGGCGCTTTCATGGCAGAGCGAGCCGGTGGCGCGCACCCAGACGACCGGAAAGAGCTCGGCTTCCTGCTCTTCAAAGAGATTCTGTTCGCATTTCAGCCAGAGATGTCCCACGGCGTCTTCGTCGGCCACGCGGCATATCTTGCGCTGACGCTCACAGAATGCCGGGAGTGCTTCGGGAGAAGGCATGGGACCCGTCTGAATGATGTGGGCGATGCCGGGCACGCGGATGAGCATTGCGTCGTCCATCCGTTCGGGTTCGGGGAGAGAGGGCAGGTGCAGGCAGGCTTCGGCAAAGGGAAGGGCTTTTTCCGGGAACGACACGCGCACGGACACTTCGTCCGGCACGCCGGACACTTCCACGTTGCCGAACATGCCGTCTTCGTCGTGGGCAAGAAGTCCTTTTTCTGCAAGAAGCACGGCAAAGGAGCGCGTGGCGTTGAGGCAGAACTCTCCGCCCATCATGTCCAGTCTCGGCGTTCCTTCAAAGCGGACGTAGCCCACCTGTTCCGCGCCGAGATGCTGTCCGCTCATGACCGCGTTGGCCACCGAAGCCCTTTTTTCAGGCGGAACGTCTTCGGATCGCAGAAGAATGGTGGGATTGCCGCCCGGGGTGATTTTCCAGAACGCATGCATGGTGTGTATCCTTCTTTTCCGCTGAAGAGAATCGTCTCAGGGCGTCCGGTTCGCCTGAGGCCGGTTTCCGAGCGTCTTTGTGGCGCTTCTGTCGGCATTCCGGTCGGAAAAGCGCCGTCTTCGCAATCGTATTTGAAAAAAGGCCGCCATGCACAACGCGCACGGCGGCCTGAAGTTCACCCGGGAAAATTATCGGCAAAGTTTCGAGCGTTGTTTTCAAGCTCGGTTCTGGTCGATGATTCCGCTTCCTGATCGTTTTGCAGAACGATCTGTTCCGGCACCTCTCCCGGGTCGTTGCTGGGGATCAGTGGTGGCATCCGCCGCCACAGGTGCCGGTACCGCAGCTGGAGCAGCCGCAGCCTCCGCCCATGTTGGGCAGGGGAATCTCGGGCGTGACAAGGAAGCCCATGGGACTGGCGTCGACTTTGGCTCCGCCGATCGTGGCCCACAGTTCCTTCGTGGCACAGAAGGTGTAGCCGTCCTGCTCGGTGACGAAATCCCGTTCGTTGGGTTCGTCGAGAGCCAGGCCGATGCGGGGGCCGCTGCATCCGCCGGGGGCGAGATACAGACGAATGGCAGATTTTTCCTTGTCAGCGAAGAAGGCGTCAAGTTCGGTGCGAGCGCTTTCGGTGAGAGTAAACACTGGGATGCTCCGTTGGGTAAGGGTGGTTTATATGGGGAGCCATGCTCCCCGAAACCTCGAAGCGGACGGTTATCAGTGACTGCCGCAGGAGCTGCCGCAGGATCCGCAGCTGCTCCCGCCCTGAAGCGGAATTTCAGGTTCGACGATGAAGCCCATGTAGCTTACGTCGATTTTTACGCCGCCGATGCGTTCAAGCAGCGATTTTTCCAGACAGAACGTGAACCCGTTGACTTCAAAGGCCTTGTCATTGTCGGTAGGCTCATCCAGAGCCAGGGCGAGACGGGGGCCGCTTCAGCCGCCGGGGGCCAGATAGACGCGGATGCCGGCCTTGGGCTTGTCGGCGAAGAACGCCTCAAGTTCCTGACGGGCACCATCGGAAAGATTGATCATAGAACTCTCCAGAAAAGTGGTTTTGGGTAAAAATAGGAACGGTTCTTGACTTTGTCAATGGACGAAAAACGCATTTCCGCGATTTTGTTCCGTGCGTGGCGGTGCAGAACAATCCGGCGTCTCCGGGGAAGTTTCAGGCAAGCGCGGCGCGCAGGCGGGCAAATCCTTCGTCCAGGTCGGCCTTCAGATCTTCCACGTCTTCCAGGCCTACGGCGTAGCGCACAAGCGTGCAGTTGTCCTCGTTCCATACGGGGGCGATGCGGTTGAGCGCCGTGCGCTGGGGATGGCAGTGTTCCACCAGGCTGTCGTAGCCGCCCCAGCTTGCGCCTATGCTGAACATCCTGTACCCGTCGAGCATGGCGGCCACGGCTTTGCGATCCATTTTCGGCAGCGCCACGGAAAAGAGCGAGCCGCCGCCCGTGAAGTCGCGGGCCCACAGCGCGTGTCCGGGATCGTCTTCCAGCGGCGGATAGAGCACCTGCAGAACTTCCGGGCGTTTTTGCAGCCAGCGGGCCAGTTCCAGCGCCTGCGCAAACTGGGTTTCCATGCGCACCTTCATGGTGCGCAGACCGCGCAGGGCCATGTAGCAGTCGTCGGGAGAGGCAATTTCGCCCATCTGCACGCAGAAGGCGCGCATGCGGCGGTACAGTTCTTCCGTGCGGGCCGTGATGACGCCCATCACCAGATCGGAATGTCCGGCAATGAACTTGGTGGCCGCCTCCACGCAGATGTCCACCCCGACGCTGAGCGGCTTGAAATAGAGCGGCCCGGCCCAGGTGTTGTCCATGATGACCACCGCGCCGTGCGCGTGCGCCGCTTCCACGATGGCGGGAATATCCTGCATTTCAAAGGTGAGCGAGCCCGGCGATTCCGTATAGACGACGCGGGTGTTCGCCTTGATGAGCACGTCGATGCCAGAGCCTGCGCGCGGATCGTAAAACGTGGTTTCCACGCCGTAGCGGCGCAGGATGGTGTCGCAGAACATGCGCTGCGGTCCATAGACGCTGTCGGGCATGAGCACGTGATCGCCCGCGCCCACGAAGGCCAGAAGCGACTGCGTGCAGGCGGCAAGCCCGGAACTCGTCACCATGGAGCCTGCGCCTTGTTCCAGTCTGTTGACGGCGTCGCACAGGGCAAAGGCGTTTTCCGTGCCCAGCGCGCCGTAGCAGACGTTGCGGAACTTGGCGTCTCCCGCTTCGTTGGCGTCGAATTCCTCCAGCGTGGGCGACACGATGGTGGAAGCCCGGTGTACCGGCATGTTCACGGGGCCGCCCACGCGAAGGGGCGCGCGTCCGGCATGCACGAGTATGGTGGAGTCCTTCATGTTACTTGGCCTCGGCGGGAGGAGTGATGAGCGGCATGGCCTTGCCTGCGGCGGGTGCCTGTGCGGCTCCGGCGTCCTTCTGCGCCGGAGGCATGACGAGGGGCATGGCGGTTCCCGTGGCGGGCATGGACGCGCGGTCTCCGGCGCCGCGCATGCCTTCCATCATTTTGCTCATGTCGGGCATGGAAGCGGAGCCGCCGTGACCGGCGGAAAAGGCCTGCCATTCTTCAAGGCTGATGCCGCCGTTGCGATCCGCGTCAATGATGTCGAAGGCGTTGCGGCTGAGATTGGGGCGGGCAGTGGAAAGTTCTTCCCAGGTCAGTTTCCCGTCGTGATCGGCGTCCATCTGGCGGAAGCGCTCCGCAGGATCGGAAACGCGGGCGGCCGCGCCGTCTCCGGCGCCGGGCATGGCAAGTGCGGGGGTGACGGAGCAGGAAAGAGCAAGCAGAAGGGCGGCGGCCCCGGAAGAGACAATATTCATAGGATACCTCTGCAAATCGTTGGTGGAAAGGCCGAAACAGGCGAAGCTGCCGGACGCGTGCGCGAAAAAAAGCGTCCCTGGCGTGCGCGGCGCAGGCGTTCGGAGTCCGGCGGATGCGTCGTAAACGTCCCGCCTGTTGCGGCGGCTTTTCGAGTGGCGACAGCATGACACGAGCGGAGGGCGAGCGCAAGTGCGTTTCGCACGGGCGGCCGCCTTGCCATTCCTGCGGTTATGTTACAATATCGGCCCCGGAGGGCTTATGATACGTCCGTTTTGCGACGGTGATACGGAAGACGTTGTGCGTCTTTGGCTGGAAGCTTCCATAGAGGCGCACGACTTTATTCCGCGCGCGTACTGGGAGGCTGCGGCCGAAGACATGCGCACGCTCTATCTTCCCATGAGCGACGAGATCGTGCTGCATGTCGATGACGCCACGGGCAGCATCGACGCCTTTCTGGCCTTTGCGGATACGTTTCTGGCCGCGCTTTTTGTTGCGCCGTCCGCGCAGGGAAAGGGGCTCGGCAGCCGCCTGTTCCGCATTGCGTCCCGCATGCATCCGGGATTCACGCTTTGCGTGTACCGGGACAATGCAAGGGCCGTGTCCTTTTACCGCAGGCGCGGGCTTGTGGTGCTTGAGGAGCGGGTGGAGGAGAGAACCGGATGCGTGGAGCTTGTCATGGGGCCTTCCGAACAGCAGGCGTGAAGCTCGTTTTCGCTTTTCGAGCTTCGGGCGACGGAACCCTGGCCGCTTGGGGCCGCCACAGGAACATCTCAGGAAATCATTCAGGTTTTTAGTATGGAATATAAGTTGGAAGTCGAAGACGGCGGGCTGCGTCGCCTTTCATTCACCTGCCCGGCCGGCGAGGTGCTGTCGGCGTGGAAGAAGGCGGCGCAGCCTTTTTCCGCGAGCTTCCGCATGGCCGGATTCAGACCCGGCAAGGCTCCGCTGGAAGTGGTGGAGAAGCGTTTTTATCAGCAGATATCCGACGCGGCCACCGACGCGCTGGTCGACGCGGCCGTGGACGACGCGCTGCGCCGTGAGACGCTGGCGCCTGCGGCCGGTCTGGTGTACGAGGGCGGCAACGCCGTGCGCGGACGCGATTTTTGTTTCCGCATGGAATGCTGCGTGCTGGAGAACAGGGATGTGCCGGATCTTTCGTCCGTTCATATAAAGGAAGAGGAGCCCCGGGCCGATCCCGTGCAGGAATCGCTGTTTGTGCGGGAGATTCTCGGTCGCGCGGCGGAGAAGATGTCCGTGACGGAGGGGCGTCCGCAGGACGGCGACCTCGTGGAAGTCGAGGTGACGGGAAAGATGGACGGAGAAACGGTGCCCGGGATGCATACGGGAACCTGCCGCATGCGTCTCATGTCGGCAAGGCCGGGAGAGAAGACGCCGGATCTCGATCCCATTGTGCGCGGACTGAGCGTCGGGGAAACGGGTTCCGGCTCTACTCCGTGCCCGGACAATTATCCTGATCCGTCCATGCGCGGCAGGGACATCGAGCTTGTCGTGACGCTGCGCGGCATTGAGCGGGAAACGCTGCCGCCGCTGACGGACGAGGTCGCCCGGTCTCTGGGCTTTCGCGACGCCCGGGTGCTCACGGCGTCCGCCCATGCGCGGGCTCTGGAGATGGACAGGCTGCACAAATTTTCGGAAGGCAGGCGCGCGCTTCAGGCCCGGCTGGAGTCCTGGGAGGGATTCGACGCGCCGGAAGCGCTGGTGCGTCAGTGCCGACGCGAGGCGATGCGGCGATCCCGGCAGTATCTGCAGCGGAAGTTCGAGTCTCCTGAAAAGCTGAAGGAAACGCTGGAGGTCATGAAGAAAGAGGCGGAGCGTCAGGCGCGCGGAAAGGCGCGGGCCCGGGCTCTGCTGCTTCTCTGGGCGGAGCGCGAAGGCGTGAATCTTGCCGGCGATGAGTTTGAAAGAGTGCTTGCCGCGCGTGCGGCCAGGAAGAACATGGACGCGGCCGGGTATCGCCGCAGTCTTGTTCGTACCGGAGAACTGTTTGAGCTGCGTGCCGCCATGCTGGAGGAGCGCGCGCTGAACGAACTGATGAAAAAGGTGTTTCGTCCCTAGAGTCAGAAGGAGCTTTTCATGGAATACAACGTAGAGAAAACGTCTCCCACGTCGGTGAAACTTTCGGTGACCTGCAGCGCCGACGAGGTGAAAAAGGCCTTTGACCGCGCGGCGAAGGCCATAGGCAAGGGCATGAATCTTCCGGGCTTCCGCGTGGGCAAGATTCCGGTGAACGTGCTCAAGAGTCGTTTTTCCTCCCGCGTGGCCGCCGACGCCACGGAGATTCTGGCCGACGACACCATGATGGACATTCTAAAAAAAGAGGGCATTCGTCCGCTTTGTCCTTCGCAGTACCACGGCCAGCCGGCGAAGGACGGGGAAAGCTTTTCGTATTCCTCGTCGTTCGACATCCTGCCCGAGGTGGATCTGCCGGATCTTGAGAAGCTTTCCGTGGTGGTGCCCGATCCCGCGCCTTCGGAAGACGCCCTGAACGCCATGCTGGATCAGGCGCTGCGCCGCGTGGCCACGTATGTGGACATTACCGACCGCAAGCCGCAGGATCATGATCTTTTGACCGTGGACGTGGTCGGCAGCGTGGACGGCAAGGCGCTGCCGGGCATGACGGCGAGCAATTTCCGCATGCAGCTTCTGCCCGTGCAGCCCGGAGGCAAGGTGCCGGAGATGGATCCCATCGTGCGGGCCCTGAACGTGGGCGAGGAAGGACACGGCGTGATGACGTGCCCGGAAAACTATCCTGATCCCGTGATGCGCGGACGCGAAGTGCAGCTCGACGTGGTGCTGCGCCGCATTCAGAAGGAAGAACTGCCCCCGCTCACCGACGAGACGGCGCAGAAGCTCGGCTTCAAGACCTTCGACGAGCTGAAGCAGGAAGTGTGGCAGCAGACCTTTGCCGCGCACATGCGTCAGATTCAGCGCGAGGGTAAGCGTCAGCTCATGGAAGAGCAGCTGAACGGACGCGATTTCCCGCTGCCGGAAAGCCTGGTCATGCGCTTTTTCCGCGAGCATCAGCGCGACGTGGAACATTATCTGAGAAAGCAGCACGCCGATGACGAGACCATTCGGAATACGCTTGCCCATCTGCACGAGGAATCTCTGGCCTTTGCGCGCAAGAAGGCCAAGGGACACACGTTTCTTCTGGCGCTTGCCGAACGCGAAGGCATCCGCGTGACCGGCAAGGAAGCGGAAGACGCCGTGCGTTCCATGACCAGGGGCACGGGGCAGAATTATGAAGATCTGCGCAAGACCATCTGGGAAACCGGCGTCGTCACGGCCATGCAGGAGCGTATGATTGCCGATCGCGCGCTGGATCGACTCTACGGCGCGGCCCGCAAGGTCATGGCCGAATCGCCGGTGCTCAAGCCGTTTTCCGAAGTCAGAAAGGAAAACGCCTGATGCGTTGTGACTGACGAAATAAAAAAGCTGTCGGAGAATTTCCGGCAGCTTTTTTTGTAGATGCGCGCCCTGCGCGGAAGCGCAGGCGATGTTTTGGAGTTTTAGTTCAGCTGACGTATGGTTTTGGCGAGCGCGAGAATGGTGTGGGCGTAGATGTCCATGGCGTTGTAGGAACGCAGCACTCTGGTCTGCTGCGCCACGGTCATGCCTTTTTTCCAGCCGTTTCTTTGCAGATAGTTGCTCAGGCTCGCCACGGCGTCTTCCGCGGTGAAAAGGTTGATTACGCCGTCGCCGTTGCCGTCCAGAGCGTAGCGGGAAATATTGCTGGGCATGAACTGGCACAGGCCGATGGCGCCGTAGATCGAGCCCTTGATCTTGAGAGGATCCAGATTGTTGGCGTAGCAGTAGGCGAGCAGGGCCTTGAGTTCGCGGTAGGCCCAGTCGGCCTTGACTTCCATCTTTTCCCGTATCCACGGCAGATGTTGCTCGGAACCCGGAAGTTTGGCCAGATATTCGGGAATATCGGAAGGATCTCTGGTCACGGACATGCTGGCCAGCATGTAGAAGGCGTTGTGCTTGCCGAGGTAGCCGCCGAGGCGCGTTTCCACAAAGAGCAGAGCCGCCGCCACTTCCGAAGGCACGCCGGAGTTGAGCTCGGCCCGGGCAAAGGCGACGGCGTGCTTGTCCATGAATTCCCGGCAGGCTCTGGCGTTGGCCGTGGTCACCACGCCCTTGAACCAGGGGCCCGGAATGCCGAGCTTGGTTTCAAAGGACTTGCGCGGCCTGGCCTTGGGCTTGGGGAAAAATTTGTTGGAATAGAGTTCCTTGACCTTGACGCCCATGGGCACGGAAGACGGCGGCAGATCGAGTCTGGCGAAAAGCTCGGAGGTGCGGCGCTTGTCCAGACCGTCGTGTTGAAGTCTGGCGGAGAGGCTCTGCCAGTTGTCGAGCTGGCGGTCGTTCATGGAAACGGTCGGACGCATGTCCGCCTGCACGACGGGCCGGGAGTGTCTGGTGGAACAGGCGGAAAGCGAGAGCGCCAGAATTCCGAGAAGAAGGAGAGAAAGTTTGGGTGAACGCATGAACATATCCTTGTTTGCCGGTATGATGACTTGCGTGTGACGGGAGGTCATTAAAGTCGGGCGGACCGGTCGTGTCAAGCCGGAAAAGAAGGGGCGCCGTACTCGGAAAAAGACGGGAAGCGGTGAGAAGCGGGAGGAGAAGAATTGTGCGGAACGCGTTGCCGCAATCGGTCGGCTTCGGCCGTCCATCTTGTCGGAGCGGAGGATTTGCGTTATAGAAAGGGCACTTTTCAGGCTCCCAGCATCAGGATTTTTCATGAAAAAAACAGTCGCCGCCGTCGTTGTCAGTTGCATGATTCTTTTTCTTCCAGCGCCGTGGAAGGCCGGCGCGGTCGTTTCGACACCGGAGGGAGTGAAGACCGCGAGTCCGAGCTGGGAAGACCGCTATGTGAAGGAAGCCCGCATCACCATAGAAAAAGGCGTGATGAGCGTGATGAACGGACTCAGGACGCCCGAGCAGCTTCAGGAGTCCGTGAATTATTTTTGCCGCACGTGGAATGATCACTGGGCTGATTCGCAGCTGTTCATTCTTCAGGACGAGAGGGATATCGACGTGTACGGCAATCTGTATTCCCTGAAGGTGCTGTGTCGGACGTTGAGGCTTGCCGCGAACGACTGGCACGCCGTGGAGCGGAGTTCCCGCTCGGAAGAGACGCTGGAAAAGGCGCTCTGGCTGGAAAAACAGAGTGAACTGCTGGCCTCGCCGGTAGGGGAAATCATATCGCGGCAGAGCTACAGCGACTATCTGCCGAGGCGCGTGGCCATTATGCAGGAACAGTTCCCGTATGTGGATGAATTTTATAAACTTCACTCCTTTCGCTCCGTGCTGCGCTGAGCGTGGGAGAACCAGGGAGACAGCAGTATGAGCACAGGTCTGCACCATGTGGCCATGGCCATTCAGGATAACGACGTGTACGAGCGCACGGTAACGTTTTATCGGGAAGTGCTTGGGCTTCCGATGGTGAGAAGCTGGGTCAATCCGCCGCGCCGCGTCACCATGCTTGACCTGGGGGGCGGCATGCTGGAAATCGTGTACGGCGCAACGGGCTCCGGGGAAGGCGCGTTTTCGCACCTTGCGCTTCGCGTGGAGAGCGCCGCCGAACTCGACGCCCTGCTTGAGCGCTGCGTGAAGGCCGGATGTTCCCTGACCCGTCCGGCGAGAGATGTGGAGGTCGTGCAGGATGACGGCGGAACCTTCCGTTTCCGCAACGGCTTCTGTCAGGGGCTTGCCGGGGAGAGCATTGAGTTTTTCTGCGAATACTGATTCGGCGGAGGAGCGTTGAGTCTTTGACGCGTCTTTAGCGGTGCCTGCCGACGAGCTGCGCGGGGCGGAGCATCTGCCGGGCGTCGCATCGGGAAGAAGATCGTTTCTATTGTTGCCGCACAGATGGTGAGCAGACGAAGCATCGTCGCACATAAAGGGAAAGGCCGCTTCCGAGATACGGAAGCGGCCTTTTGACGGAGCAGTTGTTCTCACTCCGAGCGGGTGAACGTCAGGCGACATGCCGGAGCGTTCGCGCATAGCCGGTGGTCGGAATATCCGTGCCGACCGGTCGAATGTTTGTCAGGCGATGCGCTTGATCCAGCCCTCGGGGGCTTCGATGCGGCCCATCTGGATGCCGGTGAGCGTGTCGTACAGCTTGGTGAGCACGGGGCCCATGGCGTCCATGCCGGAAGGCACGCAGATTTCTTCGCCGTGATTGACGATCTTGCCCACGGGAGAAATGACGGCGGCCGTGCCGCAGAGGCCCACTTCAGCGAAGGAAGGCACTTCCGTCAGAGGCACGACGCGTTCTTCCACTTCCATGTTGAGGTAGTGCTTGGCCACGTAGAGCAGAGAGCGGCGGGTGATGGAAGGCAGAATGCTGTCGCTCTTGGGGGTGACGAGCTTGCCGTCCTTGGTGATGAAGATGAAGTTTGCGCCGCCGGTTTCTTCCACGTTGGTGCGGGTGGCCGGATCAAGATACATGTTTTCGGCGTAGCCCTGACGATGGGCGTCCATGATGGGATGGAGGCTCATGGCGTAGTTCAGACCGGCCTTGATGTTGCCGGTGCCGCGGGGCGCGGCGCGGTCGAAGTCGCTCACGCGGATGGTGATGGGCTTCATGCCGCCCTTGAAGTACGGGCCGACGGGCGTAACCAGAATGCGGAACTGATATTCATCGGCGGGCTTGACGCCGATGACGGCGGAGCTGGCGAACATGTAGGGGCGAATGTAGAGCGTGGCGCCGGAGCCGTAGGGGGGAACCCAGGCAAGGTTGGCATGCACGGTTTTCACCACGGCGTCGACGAAGCGCTCGGTGGGGAACACGGGCATTTCCAGACGACGGCAGGAATCTTCCATGCGCTGACCGTTGAGGTCGGGACGGAAGCAGACCACGTGGCCGTCTTCGGTGGTATAGGCCTTCAGGCCTTCAAAGCAGGACTGAGAGTACTGGAGCACGCCGGCGCATTCAGTAATGACGACCTTGTCGTCGTCGGTAAGCTGACCTTCATCCCACGCGCCGTTCTTGTAGTTGGCCACGAAGCGCTTGTCGGTCTTCATGTAGCTAAAGCTCAGATTGGCCCAGTCCAGATTCTTCTTTTCCATGGTACACATCTCCTGACAGCGTACACGATTTGAAGTTCGTGTATATAGGGCCGGCCTTGCGGTCGGGAGCCTTCATGCCTGCCGGAATGTTCTTTTTGGATTTTCGACAGGAACGCATACACTTTCGGCAAACTCTGGCATTCTCCGGCAGGCTCGTCAAGTCCCGGCGAGGGGGTAATTGCGCATTTTTTGGCGTTTTTTCCGTGGGTATTTGCCTGCCGCAGGGATGACAATCCTGTAAAAAGAAAAAACGGCGGAGTCGGGAAGTCTTGCCGCGCATGGCGAGGCGGACACGGCGGACGCAAAGGTGGCCGAACGCAGAGCGGTTCTTTTTCGTGTCGCGCGATACAGGGATGGGCTGCGCGGACGATGCATCGGGAGAAGCATGCCGGCTGCCGGGCATCGGCGGTGTGCCGGGAGCGCGAACAGGTTTTTCTTGTGCTCCCCCGGGATTCAGGCTATATTAATTTTTACCTGCGCGGTTTTGTCACCTGCCGCGAGGATTCACCTGTAGAAAAGAGGATTCGTTTCCATGTTGAATAAAGTCATGATCATCGGCCATCTCGGCGCTGACCCTGAACTGCGCTATACCCAGAGCGGCTCTCCCGTGACCACGCTGCGTATTGCTACGGATGAATCATATACCGACAGGGACGGCAATCGCGTGGAGCGCACGGAATGGCATCGCGTTGTCGTGTTCCAGCGCGCGGCGGAAAACTGCAATCAGTACCTCCGCAAGGGCAGCCTGGTGTACGTGGAAGGCAAGCTTTCCACCCGCAAGTGGCAGGATCAGAACGGTCAGGACCGCTACACCACGGAAATACGCGCCGACCGCGTGCAGTTCCTTGATCGCCGCAACGGCGGCGCTCCCGCCGACGGCGACAACATGGGCTATGCGCCCCGGCAGTCGGCTCCCCGTCCTGCGCAGTCGTCCCGTCCCGCTCCGCAGCGTCGCGCGCCTCAGCAGCAGCCGCAGCAGGACAGCTATGAAGATCTCGGTCCCGCCTTCCCGTCGGAAGCGAGTACCATGGACGACATTCCCTTTTAGTCGTCGGTTGTGATCCGGCTTGAATCCGGACATCCTTTCTGCAGCGCAGCGCGGCATTGGTCGTGCTGCGTTTTTTTTGCGCCCAAATATCGGACGGCGTTTCTGGCTGACTGATTTGACGGCGAGTCATGGCGTCATGCTTTGGCTGGGGGCGCGTCCGTTGCAAGGCTGCCAGAGGCAAGTATGCGGGTGTTCGGTGCAGGGCAGGACACTCGAAGAATCAACCGGCATTCGGCGCAGACGCGGGTGCAGGAAAAAATATGGAAAACGAGGAGGGCGACGTCTGGGAGAAGAGCAGAGGAGTCCGTCGGCGTGTTGACTGTTCCGAGGGACTTGTTGCAGGCGCGCTGAAGGATGGGGATTTGGCACAGTCGGGAGCGGATCAACGCCGACCTTGCCTGCGTGGCGTCTGCAATGACGGCGATGTCGGGATTTTTTTGCCGCAGGGGCAGGGGAAGAACGCAGCCTGTCGCCGCGCCGCCCGGAAAAGGCCGTTGTGCGGAGAGTGACGATGTCGGGGCGTGCGCGCGGGAGTGGAGAAAGTTCCCGGCATCGGATAAAGAAAAAGCCTCATGCTGCAAAACAGCATGAGGCAGATATTCCAGATGGTGTCACCAACGGGATTCGAACCCGTCTTGGAGGCTTGAGAGGCCTCTGTCCTAACCGGATAGACGATGGTGACCTGTCGTTCGCTCGACGGATGGACTCTATAGGGAGAGTCCTGTCGTGTCAAGCATTATTTTTCGCTTTTGAACCAGGTCTCCAGTTCCGGGGCCTGCAGCAGCAGAGAGGCGATCATGTCGTTGCCCGCGGGGCCGGGATGCACGCCGTCGGAGAGGTCTTTTACATAGTCCAATTTCAGGAGAGGGTGGAAGATGTCCACGAAGGGCACGTTGATGGCGCGGCAGATGGAGGCGTAGGCCGTGCACAGGGCGTCGAGACGCTGACGGTGTTCGTCGTCCGCCACGGGGGGCGCACTGACGAGAGCCGTGCAGCCGTACGTTTTGGCCTTCAGAAGAATTTCGCGGGCGTTGGCGGAGGATTCGCCCACAGGAACATTGGGAGATCCCTTGGGAGCGGCCATGTCCACGGTGCCGAAGCAGAACAGCAGACAGGAAGGCACGCCGTCGATGACTCTTGCCTTGAATTCGGCTTCCCAGCGATCCAGAATCATGCGGCTGGAGTTCTTGCGAACGCCCATATTGTAGAAGGTGTCGGGCGGAAGGCAGAGTCCCGCCTCGGCGGCCTTTTTGGCCAGACGGGCCACCCAGCCGCCCTCAGGGGCGTCGTTCACGCCGAGCGTGACGGAATCGCCGAAGAAATGAAAGATCTTCATGGAACATCCTTTATGGTTGGGAACGTGCGTCTGCAGTGCGGAGCGGCCCTGCGTCCGAAGCGCAGGCCGAGCATGCTGCGAACGGTTTAACTAGCATGTTCCCCGGGCGCTGCCAAGAAGCGCAGACCGGCCTCGCCCCTGCAGGCCGATGCCTGCCGGAAAACGAACGGACTTGAAAAGGGGCTGCCTTGCTGCTACGTTCCTTTTCCCGAAAGAAGACAGAAAAGAGGCAGGAGGCAGCCATGGAAGGCGATAAGAACAAGGATTTGCTGAAAGAACTTGCGGAGTACAGAAGCGGACTTCAGAATCTGCTGGCGTCGGAAGCCGTGAAGGCCGGATTCCTGAAGGATGCCGTGCGCAGCATTCCGGAACTCACGGGGCTGGTGCGCACGTTTTTTGAACACTGCATACGGGAATATCACTCGCTGTACGATCATGTGGAGCCGCTGGCCGTGCTCGGCTCCTGCTGCTTTGCCGGGGCTGCGGCCGCCAATTTGTGGGAAGCTGTAGGAGAAGAGCTGCTCAAGAGCAATCTTTTTGCGCTGCTTTCCCGCGAGCGCGGCATGAAATTTCTTGACGATACGGCGCTGGAGCTTGCCGGCATGCCGGGCGGAACGCCTGCCGGAGACCGGCTGGCGGCGTGCATCAAGGGCAACTGGAGCATCATGGCGCTTGCCACCTGGAGCGGAACGGTCAAGAATCGTCAGCCCGAGGAGGCCATGCTGTTTCTTCAGGCCACGGCGCAGGTGCTGTTCATTCTTGGCGAAGCCGTTGTGCTGGCCGGAAAGGAGAACTGACATGTCGATGTCTCCTTCCATGCTGCTGCGCGCCGGAGTGGACAAGCTGCTGAAAAGCGACGCCGTATTGGGCGCGCTGCGTCGTCAGGCGGGGCGCTATGTGGACGTGCTGGATCTCGGCTGCGCGACTGGCGGCGTGACGGCGCTGGTTCGGCCTCTGGGCTTTGAGGAAGAAGTGTGCATTGTGCTCAGTCGGGCCGAAGTGGATGAGCAGGGCGCGTGGATACGTCCCACGGAGATTTCTGCGGATCGGGAAAGCGTGGACGCGCTGCTCCGGGATTTCGTGCTGGGAAAGACGTTTGCGCTCCCCGCCATGGCAAGACCGTTTGCGGGCATGCTGCGCAAGCTGCTCGGAGACTGAGCGCCGGGCCGGACGCCGTGCGGAGAGTTTTCAGCGCATGCGGCATCCCTCCGGATGACACTCCGAAGCGGCGGAAAGGACGTGTTTTTGATGTCGCGCTCGCTCTGGAGCAGGTGCGCGGCAAGCGCTCTTTTGGGGCAGACGCCGGGCCGGACTCGTCGCGCCCGGGCCGCGGCCTGCGAAGCTATCGGATGACGATGGAGATGGTTCGTCTATTTCTCTGAACGACGTTGCATTCTCCGGGCTTTTCGCTCAGGGGAAAGGTGAGCACGGTGTTGCCGTTGCGCACGTCCGACTGCATGTCCTTGATGAGCGTTGTCTGCGGATGCCGGTTGGAAACGTTCCACAGGCCCTGCATCGTGACTTCATAGCGCAGCGGGTCGGAAAGGAGTTGTCCTTCCGCCGTGAGGGAAGAGCCTTCGCCGGCGATGTCGAGCTGCATGGAGTCTTTTTTCAGCTCCATGGAAGTCCAGGTCTTTTTCGCCCGCGCCGAAGGTGCGGCGTAGCGTGGCGCATCGGCGGAAAGGTTGCCCGGGGCGCTCTTTGCCCGGGGCGCGGGGTTTGCCGGCGCGGCGGGCGTCTGATCGGCGGCCGCGGTCGATGCGGTTTTCGGCGCTGCGGCCTTGGGGGTATTATCCTGAGCCTCTGCGGCTCTGGAGGATGGCGTCTGTTTCTCGGGCGCAGGCGGCGTCAACGTCGATGGCTTCGACGACTCTCCGGCGTTTTTCTTATCCTCCGTTGCCTGAGGCGCAGGTTCCGGCAGAGATGAGGCGGGCAGTCCGCTCATGGCTCCGCTGACGCTGCCTTTCGGCGCATCGACGTCGCACAGGGCTTCGGCGGGATAATCGCAGAAATTTTCCAGACGGATGCGCGAGGCCTCAAGGGAGGCACGCAGCTCGCGATTCTGGCGTTCCAGTCTTTTTCCGTCTTCCCAGGATTGAAAGAACAGCCAGGAGCCGCAGGCCACGGCAAGGACAAGGGCGGCGACGCTTGCTCCGACGAGAGTAATGAAAATCCTGTTCATGATGGGCAGTTCCGGCGTTTTTGCTTGCTTTTTGATGGGGCGGTCGAGAGCGTCTCTCCCTTGCGTCAGGGAAGGTTCTTGTTTCCGGCGTTCCAGTCGGCGGATTCTTCCTGATGCGCCGCCACCTGACGGAGATATTCCCGGGTTTCGGGGAACGGCGGAACGCCGCCGTACTTCTCCACGTTGGCCGGGCCTGCGTTGTAGGCGGCAAGGGCCAGCTCCAGCGAGCCGAACCTGTCGAGCTGACGGCGCAGATAGGCGCTTCCGGCCATGACGTTGGCTTCGGGATCATAGGGATTTTCGAGCCCCAGTTCCTTCTGCGTTTCGGGCATGATCTGCATGGCTCCCCGCGCCCCTTTGGGGGACACAGCGTGCGCCTGAAATGCGGATTCCGTGCGGATGACCGCGGCAATGAGAGCCTCAGGCAGCGAGTAGGCCCGGGCTGCCTTGCGGATGATGCGCTTCCATTCTTCCGGAGCCGTGTACACCCTGCCGCTTTTGAGCGCGTCGGCCAGTTCCGGCGAGATCATGGGTCTCGGCATGGCAAGCAGCCGCGCCGACGGCGAAAGACTGGCCACATCCATGCTGTTGATGAGGAACTCGTGCTCCGTCTTTCGTTCCAGTGCGCTGGTTTCCGTTACGCTGATCTCTTCCGAAAGAATGCGGCCGGCCTGCGCCGGACAGGGCAGGGCAGCGGCGGCGACAAGCGTCCAGAGCGCGCCTGTCAGCGCGGCGCGCAGTCGTGCTTCACATTCGGAGCAATCGTTTTTCGGCACGGGTCAATCCTGTTCGGGCAGGGAGAAATAGACGTCGATGCGGTTGGCGCCGTCTTCCCGGGAGTAGGCCTGATGCGTGGTCACGTTGCGGATGAGGTAGATGCCGAGGCCGCCGATGGGACGGCTTTCCGCATCCAGCGAGATGTCCGGCGAGGGCGCTTCGGCAAAGGGATTGAAGGGTGAGCCCCAGTCTCTGACGGAAAAGCAGAGCATGTCCTCTCCGTCGAAAAACACCTCGCGCAGGGCGATTTCCGCGTTTCCGGTGGTTCCCTCAGGGTAGGCGTAGCTGAACACGTTGACCAGCAGCTCTTCCGTCACGAGTTCCACGTTGAGAAGGGCGGGAAGAAAGCGGGGAGGAATGTTTTCGGAAAGAAAGCTGTTGACGGCGGCAAGCTGTTCCAATCGTGCAGGAACATGAAGCTGTGGCATGAGGCCTCCTGCGGCATGGATGATGGCTGGACTTGCAGAACGCGGCGCGCCGCACATGCGGCGATAGGCGTTCTGTGCGCGATGTTTTGAGAACGAAAACGAGGGCTCAGCGCATGCCGGCTAGGGCTTCGTCGAGGGTGGGATACACCTTGAGAATGGAAGTGAAGCCGGAAAGTTTGAACATGTCCGCCACCATGTTCTGCATGGAGCAGAAGGCCAGCGCCGTGCCCGCGCTCTTGCAGGCCTTGCCCATGGTGAGTATGCCGCGGAGCCCTGCGGAGCTGATGTACTCCAGCCCTTCGAGATCAATGATGATGCGCCCGGAGCCGGACTTCAAGAGCTTCTGGCATTCCTCATTGAATTCGGTCACGGTGGTGGCGTCCATGCGGCCGGAAATCTTGGTGACGGACACGCCGTCCTGAATGGTGGTATTGATCTGCACGGGAAACCTCCGTTGATTACTGATAGCTGAGCAGCAGGCCCTGACTGATTTTCAGCCAGCCGTCAAGTGTGACGAAGAGCAGCAGTTTGAAGGGCAGGGAAATGGTGGTGGGCGAAACCATCATCATGCCCATGGCCAGCAGGATGTTTGAGATGATGAGGTCGATGGCCACGAAGGCCAGATAGAGAACAAAGCCTATCTGAAAGGCCTTGGTGAGTTCGGAAATGGTGAAGGCCGGAATCATGATGAGCAGGTTGTCCTTGCTTATCAGGTTGTGGCGTTCTGCGGGCCAGATGCGCTTGGCCGTGCCCATGAACATGTTGGTGACCTTTTCGTCGGAATTGGCGGCAAGAAAGCGCTTGAGCGGCGGAGAAGCCTGCTCGGCCACGCTCAGCACGTCCGCAAAGCCGGGCTGGGGCGGCAGCGTGATGTTTTTGACGATGTCGGCGGTGTCCATGGCCACGGGAGCCATGATGAACACGCTGAGAATGATGGCGAGCCCGTTCATGACCATGGTCGGCGGCACCTGCTGCACGCCGAGAGCGTTGCGCACGAGCGAGGTGACCACCACGATTTTGACGTAGGAGGTCACCATCATGAGGAAAAAGGGGGCCAGTCCGAGCAGGGACAGACCGGCCATAAGATACAGCGGATTGATGTCGGGCATGGAACGCGTCCGGGCGGCCTTACAGCGTTTCAGTGATCTGCACGCCCAGCGTGCCGTTCATATCGACCAGTCGTCCGCGGGCGACGGCCTTGCCGTTGGCCCGGATGGTGACGGGCGACGAGGGATCGCTTTCCAGCGCAAAGGCGTAGCCGGGAGCCAGCGCTTCCAGGTCGCCTACGGTGATGAGGCGGCGTTCCAGTTCAAAGGTGAGACGGATGTCGATGTCTTTCAGCTCGGTGTTGTCCATGGACGGTTCCGGTTCTTCGGATAAGGGTGTGGAAAGAATGGCCTGACCGTTTTCGACGGAACACACGGCCGTCAGGCTCGCGCCGTTTTTGCGCTGAAGCCGCAGGGTCAGCGTGTCCGGCGCCGTCCAGGCTTCGGGCAGCAGCACGTCTTCCGGGGCCAGCGCGGCGACCTCATCCGGTTTCAGCAGAAGATAGCCCGATTCCAGAGCGACTTCAAGAGGAACGGTCGGCAGGATGTCGCGCAGGGGGCCGCTCTCGCGCACGGGAAGGGTGCGGAGCAGGGCCGAGAGGCGTCCGGCTTCTTCGGCGCGCAGGGGAGAGAGTCGCAGAAACAGCGTCTGTTCGGGCAGACCGTTGCACGCGGAGAGAGAAGCCCTGAGTCCGACGGAGAAGGCCGGAGACGCGCTCGAAGGAAGAAAGGCGGCATCCTGCACGGAGAGCGGTCTGTTCAGCGCGCCGCGCAGGGCCGAGAACAGCGGATGCAGCAGCGATTCGAGCAGCGCCCGGCGCACTTCCTGAGGCAACGTGCGCTCGTCGAAGGCGTCGCCTTCCGAGGCGAAAACGTCGTGACGCAGCAGCGCAGAGGTGTCGTCCGCTTCGAGCAGCCAGGCGTCGCCGTCAATGTCGACAGAGAGCGTGCAGGCGGCAGGGAACGTAGGCGATTCCGGCAGAGGCTCGACAACGATGTCGCCTGAGCCGAACGGCGCACGCCAGGGGCCGGGGCGGAGAATGAGAGCGTTTTGCAGCAGCGCCTTCTCGCGGGCGAGGAAGGGAAGTTTGAAGGAAGGAAGATAGGCTGGTTCCGCCATGGCAGTATTCCGGTTTCAAAAGCGTTGTGTGTTGAACGTTGCGGAGCGCTCCGGCGAAGGGCCGGATTGCCCTGCCGCGCTGAGGGCTTGCCGCGCGGCGATCAGTCGTTGCCGAACGTCGCTTCCATGTAGCCGCGCGAGCGGCGCTTGGCGTCGTTGTCCTCTCTGTCCGCGTCTCTTGTCACGGTGACGCGCACTTCGTTGTTCTCCATGTTTTCCAGCATGGTCTTCAGCGTTCCCTGGGAGGCGACGAGCGTTTGGAACGCCGAGGCGTCGGTGCTGGCGAGCGTGACGGAGAGCATGCCGCCCGCATCGCGCTGGAGAATGACTTCCGTGCCGGGAAGCGTGTGACTTCCCAGGGAAAGCCTTACCTCATGGCCGCCGTTTTCCGGCGTGGAAACAAGAATGCGTTCCACAAGCTGCGCAAGCCCGGCGCCGTCGGCCTCTGCCGGGGCAGGGGCGGGCGAGGCGTTCTGCACCTGTTCCATGCGGCCGGAAAAAAGGCTTTCCAGCGGACTGGTCATGCCGCCGAGAGGCGAGGCGTCGCTTTCGAGGGCGCTTTGGTCGTCGTGTCTGGACTCGCCGCTTTCAAGATCATGCCTGCCGGAGTTTTTTTCTTCCAGCTTTCTCAGAAAGAGATCGGAACTTTCCTTGTCGCAGGGCAGGGGAGTCTGATCGCTGCGGTCGGCGCGGGCGCTTTCCTGCGCGGATGAAGGTTCGGAAAATCGCACATGAAGGTTGCTCATGCTGTACTCCTTGGGAAGTCTCAGGCGTCTTCGCCCTCGGCTTCGGCGCCTTTTCTGGAAATGGGACGGAATTCCTCAAGTTCGAGATCTTCCTGATGTTCCGCCTCCTTTTTGGCTTCCTCTTTCCAGATGTCCTTGTGGGCCTGAATTTTGGAGGTGTTTTTGCTGGCGGTTTTGACGGCTTCCCGGGCGCGGGTCAGCTCGTCGCGGCGCTGCGCTGCGCTTTTTTCGGCGTCGGATACGGCCTGCCTGCGCGCGTCTTCCTCCACGGCCAGAAGCGCAAGGCCCGCCTTGAATGCGTCCAGATCTTCGAGTCTCAGGGCCTTGTTCATGATGGACGCATAACGGCGGTCTTCTTCTGCCTTACGCCACGCGCGGTAGTCTTCCAGCTCCTTTTTTCTGGTTTCCACGGCCTGCTCGGCCTCGCGCAGTCTCTCTTCCGCATTCCGCACCTGGCGCTTGGCGCTTTCCTCGCGGTATTCGCGAACGGTGAGCAGGGCTTCAAGAGGATACGGTTCCACGGTCAGCGCACGGCCTCGAACAGTCCTTCCAGCGTCTGCTCGAAGGTGCTTTTTTCACCGAGGCCCTGCTTGAGAAAGGCGTTCACCCTGTCGATGTGGGCCAGCGCGTCGTCGGCCTCCTTGTCCGCGCCCTTCTTATATTCTCCAATCTGCACCAGCAGTTCCACTTCTGCAAATTTTGCCAGTATCTGACGCAGGCGCTGGGCCGCCTTTTTGTGATCCTTGCTCACGATGGAGTTCATCACGCGGCTTACGCTGGCCAGCACGTCAATGGCCGGGTAGTGGTTGCGCGAGGCGAGCTTGCGCGAAAGAATGATGTGCCCGTCGAGAATGGAGCGCGTTTCGTCGGCAATGGGTTCGGTCATGTCGTCGCCTTCCACGAGCACGGTGTAGAGCGCCGTGATGGAACCCTTGTCGGAATTGCCCGCGCGTTCCATGAGCTTGGGCAGTTCGGAAAACACCGAAGGCGGAAAGCCGCGTCTGGTGGGCGGTTCGCCCGCGGCCAGACCGATTTCGCGCTGGGCGCGTCCGAAACGGGTGACCGAGTCCATCATGAGCAGCACGCTTTTGCCCTGATCGCGGAAATATTCGGCAATGGCCGTGGACGTGTAGGCGGCCTTGAGTCGCTCCATGGAGGAGCGGTCGGAGGTGGAGACCACGAGCACGGCTTTTTTGCGTCCTTCTTCGCCAAGGTCGTTTTCAATGAATTCACGGACTTCTCGGCCGCGTTCGCCGATGAGCGCCAGCACGCACACTTCGGCGGAGCAGCCCTTGATGATGCTGGAGAGCAGCGTGGACTTGCCGCCGCCTGCGGCGGCGAAAATGCCCATGCGCTGCCCTTCGCCGCAGGTGAGCATGCCGTCGATGGCGCGCAGGCCGAGAGTGAGGGGACGACTGATGATTTTTCTGGTCATGGGGTTCGGCGCTTCGGCAAACACGGGATAGTGATGCCGCGTCTTGAGCGCCGGACCGCCGTCGATGGGCTGACCGAGGCCGTCCAGCACGCGGCCGAGCAGTTCCTCGCCCACGGGCACGGAAAGAATTTCTCCCGTGGGAATGACCTCGGTGGCCGGCGACACGCCCTGACAGCTTCCAAGCGGCGAGAGCAGCGCCACGTTGCGCACGAAGCCCACCACCTCGGCCTTGAGCGTGAAGTCTTCCCACGGATTGCGGAGAATGCACAGCTCTCCCACCTTCACCCCGGGCACGACGGCCCGGATGATGGTGCCTATCACCTGCTCCACGCGGCCGCGCACGTCCACGGGGGTGGTTGTCTGCACCGCTTCTTCGAGAAGCGCTCCGATGTATTCAAAGGCCATGGTCACTCCGCGCGTTACTGACGTATCTTGCTGTGAAAGGCGTTTTCGAGTGCCTTCAGCTGGGTTTCAAGGCTGGCGTCCACCACGCCGAGCTCGCTTTCCAGAATGCAGGAGTCGCGGGGGAGACGGGCGTCGGCCACAATGGTGAGAAAGGCCGTGCCGGAAGAACCTGCAGTCATGGCGGCCAGGGCCTGCGTTACGGCTTCCTCGTCGGCGGGAGCCACGCGCACGGTCACCCGCTGCTGACCGCGCACCGTGTTCAGCGCGTTGCGCACGATGCGCACGATGCGCTCCTTGTCGTCCATTTCTCCGATGATCTTGCGGATGGCCTGATTGACCACGCTGACCAGCGTGTCTTCGATGCCTTCAATGAACTCCACGGAACTCAGGATGGTTTCCATCATTTTTTCCGCGTGTTCCATTTTTCCTTCTTCTATGCCGTCGCGGTATCCCTCTTCTTTTTTCTGCGCATAGGCCTCTTCGGCCTTTTTCTGCATGAGGGCGGACTTGTCCCGGGCGGCGGCAAGCAGAGCGTCGGCCTCAAGAAAAAGGCCGTACTCCTCCGCCTTGATGATTTTCGAGCCCGCGGCGGGGCGCACGGAGTCTTCGCCTAATCGAAACATGGAGCCCATTGCGGCGCGACCTCCCTGAGAAGAAGTTTTTTCATGGTGAACCACAGCGCCGTGCGCTGTTCCCGGCGAAGAGACGGAACAAAGGCCGCGTCGTCCATGCCTTTGGGAGCGGAGAAGCAGGACGGAGCTAGGGCGCGCAGCTCTTCCGGCCAGCCTTCGCCGACAAGCGCGGGCAAGGCGCGGGCCAGCAGGTCGATTCTTTCGGCCAGAGCGCCGAACGAGGCCGGAACAAGAAGCGGAGCGCGCAGCCCGGAAACCTGATAGCGGCCTCTTTTCAGCGCGTAGGTCACAACGTCCGCACCGAGACGGCGGCGCAGTTCCAGCACCTGCGTCCTGGCAATGACCCGCGAAAGTTCCTCGGCATGCACGGCGGCGCTGAAAAAGAGACAGAGCCTCTCCACGGTGTCTGCGCCGATCAGCGCCATTCTGCGGGATTCCTCGTAAAAATTCCAGTAGCCCTGCACAGGCTGATCGGGCAGAGGCCAGGCGCGGCGAAATTCCGGGCGGCTCCAGAGTCCGGCCCAGGGCTCGCCGAGTTCAGCAAGCTCCGGCGGAAGAGCCGCGGCGAAAGGCTTGTTGAACGAGAGCACGGCCTTGAACAGCTGTGGTTTTCGTTCAATGATTTCAGCGAGAAACCGGTAATCCATGGATTACTGTGCCCTGTTTTTGTTTCGGCGCGCGTACATGATGGCCGCGCCCGCCAGACCGATGCAGGCGAGCGCCAGCAGTCCGGCAACTCCGGCGGCGATATAGAACTTGCGATTGTCGGTTTCGGCGGCGCTTTGATCTGGCATGGGCACGCTTACGGTTTCTCGCACGGGAACCAGCATGACGGAAACCTTGTCCTGCATGAGGCCGGGAACGGCGTTGGCGGCCAGTTCCCGGATGTAGGGAATAAGTCTTGTGGCCTGAGATTCCGGCGTGTGCCGCAGGAACACGGCGGCGCTCGGCGGGGTGACGTTGCCGGTGCCGAGGTCGGTCTGACCGAGCACCACGTGAACTCTTGCAGTGAGCACGCCGTCGATGCGGGAGAGGGTGTCGGCGAGCTCCTGGGAGAGCGCGTAGGCCAGTCTGGCCTGTTCCTCGGTGGTGGAGGAAATCATGCCCTGGGCGGAAAAGACCTGTCCCAGACTCTGGAAGTCCTCGCGGGGGAGACTGTTTTCCCGCAGGATTTCCAGCGCCTGCACGATCTGCTTTTCTTCCACGGCAATGCTGAAATCGCTTTTGGCGGCCACCTTTTCCGCGGAAATGCCGTGTCGCAGCAGCACGGAAAGCATGGTGTTGGCCTGATTCTCGCTCAGCCCCTGGTAGATTTCGGTTTTGCATCCCGCAAGCAGAAGGACGGCCAGAACGCAGACAAGGCAGAGGGCCCGGCGGAGGGCGGAACAACAATGAGAACGGAAGAACAACATGGCATTTCCTTGTCAGGACTGGTTGCGCAGCAGAGAATCGAGGCCCTGCGAGGCCTTCTGGGCAACTTGGGATCCGGTGTCGAGCTCGTGGCGGAGCATGGCCACCTGAAACTGCAGACGGTAGAGTTCCGTGGGACTCGGCAGCGGCGTTTCGGCGGGAGTGGCCGCGGTGCTTTTCCCGGAAACGTCGCTCACGACATCGATATCGGGAGAAACTTCCTCCCGGGGCAGGGACGTTGCCTGCGTTTCGGCGGCCTGCCCGGAACGCAGCGCGTTTTCGGCGGACGCCTCGGGCTGGTCCATGAGCCTTTCAAAGGCGCGGGCCAGAGAGTCCGGAACGGGAGACGGACCGGAACTGATCAGTCCTTCCCCCTGGGAGACTCCCATGCGCTCAAGCGCCTCCAGCAGGCGGCTGGAAGAGGCAACAGAAACGGCGTCCATGAGCTGTCCTTAGAAAAATGGCGCGTCAGGCGGCGTCCATGTTTTCCAGAAGCGAGCGGGCCAGCTCGGCGTTTTGTCCTCCGTTTTCGGCCAGAGGACTGAGCACGGCCCTGGCTTCTTCCTTTTTGTCGGCGAGGCAGAGGCACAGACCGAGCACGGCCCTGGCGTCGGCGTCGTCGGGGTGTTCGGAAAGAACGCCGTCGCAAAGCAGCTTTTCGGCCTCATCATATTCTCCGATGACGATATGGCTGAGCGCCTGTCCGATGAGCGCCGGAACATGACCGGGACGGACGGCGAGAACACCGTCGTAGATGGCGCGGGCCTGAAGCACCAGACCTTTGTGGCAGCCGGCGTTGGCAATGTCGAGCAGGCGGGTTATCTGGGACTCGGTAAGCATGACGACTCCATGCGATTGACGGTTCACGGCGCGCCGCCTGTTCCGTGGAGGCGGCGCATGCGCGCGGTCTGCGGAAAATGCGGCGGGGCGTCTCCTTCGCGTGCGAAGGCGGCGCAGAAAAAACGGGGCGGTCCCGGAACGCTCGTTCCTGAGATCGGCGCGGAAAACAACGATCTCAGCTGGAGCGCTGGGCGAGACTCTTCATCATGTCGGTCATGCTCTTGGTCACGGTGGAGAGCGCCTCCATCATGGCGTTGTACTGACCGATTTCAAACTGAAGGGAAATCATCTGCTCGTTGCTCAGCTCGGAGCCTTCGCCCAGGGCTTCCATCTTCGCGTTGAGATCGGAACCCTTGGTGCTGATGCCCTGAAGGGTGTTTTCAAACATCTGGGAAATGTTGAATCCGCTGATGGAATCCATAGTGTCCTCCTGAAATCATGCAAAAAGCTTGTCGAGAATGTCGGCGGCGGCATGCACGGCCGAACGGGCCGCCTGCGCCGTCTTCATGTCCTCCGGCGTGAGGCCTTTGTCCATGGCGCGCCTGAGATCGGCGTCCATGGCGGCCACTTCATCGCGCACGGCGGTCTGCGCACCGTAGGGGGCGTTCTCCATAATGTCGAGAACGGAGACAAATTCACTCATGGGAACCTCGCAATGGATAGGTGATGGTTTGATTGTTCCTGCTCAGGGTAAGCGCATCGACGGAAATGCTTTCCAGCCGGTATCCGCCGGGCAGATCGCCGCCTTCAAACACCCGTTCGCCTCCGGCCAGAGTGATGAACTTCAAGGCGCCCATGGAAACCGAGGTCACACTGAAGCCCGTCGCTTCGCGTGGCGCGGACGCGGCGGGAGCGGCGCGCCGCGGCTCTTCCCTCGCGTAGATGTTGTCGCGTTTGGCCGGCTGCAGCGTTTCGGAATCATTGACGATGTCGAAACGCACCGGAACGCCGAGACGTTCCTGCACGGCGGCGACCGTCTTTTCCAGCGAGGACCTCGTCTGCGGCGTGAAGGCGCCGTGCAGCACGATGCGCCCCGGAAGATACTCCGTCTTCACCGTCTCAAGCCCGGCCGAAATCAGCGCGGGAGCGAGAAGAATCTGCACGTCCGTCTCGTGGCGGATGTCGCGGAACAGGGCCAGCTTCGGCTTGCCCGTGGATGGCGACGTCTGCAGATCGGGCACGTTGCGCACGGCTTCCGAGAGCGCCTGTTCCTCCAGCACGCCGTTTTTGATGTAGCCCTTGACCAGCAGCCCCGGATGCGCGGAAGGCGGCAGTTCCGTCACGTCGGGATACAGCCCGAGCGTGTTGAAGGAGGCTCTGACGGCGTCCGCGGCGTCGGAACGAACCGTGACGTCCAGATACACGGGAAATTGCAAAAACTGTGCCAGCCTGAGCAGCCTGCCGCGTTCCCTGTCGGAGGCGATGCGCCCCGTCACGGTGACGCCGTTTTCCGTGCCGACCACGGTCAGGTTGTGATAGCCCGCCTCGTCGAGCAGGGCGCGCACGCGCTCTTCCGGGGAAATTCCGCCGTCCGAGCCCTTCCAGGTCAGGGACAACATGCCCAGCAGCACCACGGCAAGGGCGACGCCCGCCTTCCGCAGAACGCGGCCGGAGCTGCGCGGCGGCTCGGAGGCTCCTTCCGCAGGCGAGGCTTCTTCCATGGAGAGCGGCGCTGTTTCGTCGGGGGAGCCAGCATTGTTGGCATCGGGAGCGGCGGCTGCCGACGTTGTTGCCGCGGCCCGGGCGTTGTCCGGACTCGGGGCTTCGGCGGGCCTGTGCGCGCGTGCGATGACGTCTTCCACTTCCTGCCAGGCGGCGTTTCCGGCGGACGCGGTTTCCGTCCAGGCAAAGAGCACCTGGCCGAGGCTGAAGGGCCGTCGCGGCAACACCGGCTGTTCCTGCTGCAGCGCTTCGCCGTTCAGCGTTACGGGGCCGTCCAGCGGTTCCACGGTCACCTGCGGCCCCTTTTCCGAAGAGGTGACGCGCAGCACGGCATGACGGACCACGAGGGAGGAATCTCCGAAAATGAGATCGCAGGAATCGTCGGAACCCATGACGTACGCGCCGTCTTCCAGTTCTATTTCCGCGCCGAGGTGAATGCCGGAAAACACGCGAAGGGTGACGCCGTTCATTTAGAGCGTCCTTTCCGCGCCGGAAATCGTGGAGACTTTCGGCGTGCTGGAGGCACGGGAGCAGCCCGCGCCCCGGGGCTGAACCGGCTCGCGGGGCGCGTAGTCGGCCTGCGTGGCGTCGCGATGGAAGGACGGGTCCTCCGCCTGCACGGGTACGTTGGTCTCGTTCAGCTGCACGATGCGGGGAGTGATGAGAATGAGGCGCTCCATGCGCTTGCTCTGCTTGGACTTGGCCTTGAACAGGTTGCCCAGCACGGGAATGTGCATGAGCAGGGGAACGCCGCTTTCTCCGGACTCCTTCTGCTCGTAGTAGTAGCCGCCGATGAGCAGGCTCTGCCCCGCGCTGACGATGGCCTGCGTGTTGATTTTGGTCTGCTTGATGGGCGGCACGCCCGTGGTGGTTGAAACGGTGCTCGTGCTGTTGTCCTGATCGTCCTGCACGCTGACGGCCAGCTTGATGGAGGTTTCGCCGTTTTCCCTGATGATGTGGGGCGTCACGCGCAGCACGGTGCCGGCTTCCACTTTGTAGAGGTCCACGGCCTGATAGCCCTGCACTTCCACATAATAGGTGGTGGTATTTTCCAGGGTGGCCTGAATGTTGTCCACCGTGAGCACGGAGGGGCGGCCGAGCACGCGGGCTTCGTTGTTTTCCTCCAGCGCCTGAATGCGCGCAAGGAAAAAGTCGCTGCCGTGGGTATAGATGGTGGAGAGCGTCATTCCGGCGCTGTCCACCACGCCGGGCGAAGGCATGCCCGTGCCGCCGGAGGTATTGCCGGAAATGGTGCCTCCGCCGCTCCAGCCGTTGTTGTTGTATCCTGCGCCCTGGAAGGAAATTCCGAGGTCGCGCTTGAAGTCGGTGTCGATGTCCACGATGGCGGCGTGGATTTCCACCAGTTCCACGGGCTTGTCCAGATCCTTGATGACCTGGGCGTAGTAGGGCATGCGGTAGGCGGCGTCGCTCACGAGCACGGCGTTGACGCGCGGATCGGCCATGATGCTGATGCTGCCGGAGCTGACCGGCGTGGGCGAGGCCGGAGCCTGCGGTTCGGAATTATCGTCGGCGCCGAGCGCGGCCAGTCCCTTTCCGCCCAGCTTTTCCACGGTGGCCCGCTCCTGCGTCACCTTGGTGCCGGAAACGGTGGTGCCCATGACCATGGCGCGCAGAATGGAGGCGATGCCGGGCACGGTCACGGTTTTGTCCATGCTGCTTACGGTCATGTCTTCGGCCCAGGCGTGCTTGAGCGGAAAGACCCGCATGACGATCTGCTCTGTCTGCGAGGCTTCATAGGCGGCTACGGCGCTGCGGATCTGATCCAGATAGGCCTGCGGGCCGGATACGGAAATGACGTCTCCGGCGGCTCCCAGCGAAGGGGGAAGCTGCGGAGAGAACACGGCGGAGTTTCGGAGCGCGCTGTAGAGCTGCTGCGCCGTGCCGGTGCGCGGAGAAATGAAGATGCGTTTTGTTTCCGAGGCGTTGTAGAAATGCAGCGTTTTGCCGAGCGTGTACCAGTACACGTCGAAGGCGCTGCGCATGCCGTCGAGAAAGATGAGGGGCGGAACGTCCTGAAATCTGCCGCTCACCTTGCCCTTGACCGCCGGGGAAACGGCGGCGGTATAGCCTTCGGCCTGCGCAAAGTTCATGAGTACCGTTCCCAGTTCCTGTCGATCGGCATAGTAGGAGAAATTGTGGCGGAAGGGCCCTGCGGCCGAGGCCTGGGCACAGAAGACAAGAAGGCACAGGCAGGCGACGAGCGCCAGTCTGAGCGTGCTGGACGGGAAAAGCCGGGAAGCGGAGATCCTCATAGTCATCCTTGGAAGGAATCGGCGGCAGGCCAGGCGCCGAACGAGAAGCTGAACGGAGACGGCCGGACGCCGGCAGAATTGGCGGAACCGGAAATCTGCCGTTTCCACCAGGCAAGATCGTTGAGAAAATCCCGGACTTCGGCAACGAGCGCGGTTTCGGTCGTCGTGGAGAGGCGGAAGGATCGGTGGAGCTCAAGTCCGCTCTCCCCGATGCCGAACACGGACCGGCGTTTTTTCAGGGACCCCGCCGCCAGCGCCGCCAGACGCTGAATTTCGCTCTCGGTCTGAGCGTCGTCTCCAGAAGGGGCGGCTCCGAGCTTTGCCAGCAGAATGCCGGTCGAGCTGTCCGGGGAGAACAGTTCAAAATCCAGACCGCCTTCCAGCGAAAAGCGGAAGACCCCGTCGCCGTCGGGCGAGGCGTTGTTCCATCCTGCAGCCCGGGTGATGGTGTCGACGGTCTGCTGAAGAGACGATGTCATGACGAGCTCCTGAATTTTTTCCACTTTAGTGACTTTTGCAGAGGTCTGTCAAATGTCCTGCGCGTTGTGCCGGCGCTTTTTCAGCCTGAAAGGGCCCTTGGGGCCGGAGAGAGAAAACTCCCTCCGGACCCAAGGGATCAGCCAAGAATTTTGGTTCTGGTCTGATTGATGTTCTGCTGAATGGCGTCCTGCGAGCTGAGGGACTTTTGAATGAGGGCCTTCAGGGACTCGTCCAGGCTTTCCAGATTCTGCTGCTGGGCGCGGATGCGTTCCACGTCGCCTTCAAGTTCCTTGAGCTCGGCGTCGTACATGGTGCTCACGCATTGACCGATGCTGCCGAGAATGCTGTTGGCTCCGCCCATGCCGGAGTTGAAGGCCTGCACTCTGGAGTTGAGCATCATATCGGCCTGCTGTCTGGCCAGCGTGGAGGCGTTGTTTGCCTTGTCCAGCGCTTCGTTCATGGCCTGTTCGCCGACGATGGGCTTGGTGCCGCCGCCCGTGGAGGATTCAATGGAAGAGTTGTATGCGTCCTTGGCGGTCTGTTCGTTGGCCCTCATGCCTTTGGCCGTCATGGAGACGGATGTCAGGCCCTGCGCGATGCTCAGCGCACCGGTCACGACGCCGGTGACAAGCTGCACTATGGCCTTTTCGCGGATGGTGTCGGCCTGTTCTTCAATCTTGGAAGCCATTTCTTCGGTCTGCATGGCGCGCATTTCGGCATTCTGACGGCGCTGTTCCGAGGAAAGCTCGGTAATCAGGGCCAGATAGCTGCTGCCGAAGGAGGGCACGGCTCCCAGAGAGGAAGCATTGAGGGTTCCTGTGGGCTTGGGCAGAAGGTCGCGTATTTCGTCCACGACGTCCATGAAGGAGAGCTTGCCGTTGTCCGAAACGGAAAGAACCAGCGCTTCAAAGTCGCTTTCGGTCTTGCCGGTGGACTTGATGTAGGACGTCTTCATGTAGTCGTAGAGATACTGGTCGAATCCTACGAGATCGTTGACACTGTTGATGGTGGCCATGGAGAACTCCTTCTTCGCTCGTGGCCGGTCAGGCCATGGTGGGGGAGACGCCCAGAATGGCGCTTTGCGTTTCCGCGCATTCCCCGACGATTTCTTTTACCTGAGTCATGAGATCGTTGGCCCGCGTCATTTCCGCTTCCACGAGATCTCTGTCCATCTGTATGGCCTGGCGCAGACGTTCCAGAATGGCTTCAAGCTCCTTGCTGTCCGCCTGACTGTTGGAGATCTTGTAGTCGATGACGGCTCCGGCGATGGTGGCGGCGCCTGTGGCGGTGTTGGTGACGCCGGAGGCGATGTTGGTGACCTTGGAGGCCAGCGACGTGATCTGCGCGGCCTTCTGCGCGGCCTGACTGCCGACGCTGGCCAGGCTTCCGGCGCTGGAGGCAAAGCCCGCGCCGAGGCTGACGCCTATGGAGACCACCATGATGGCCATGTTCATGCCGAAGCCGAACCACTGGGCGGCTTCGTCGCTCATGCCCAGTTTTTTGCCGAGCTCCGTGAATCCGGCGGCGATGCTGTACTTGCCGTCGGACGCGAGGGAAACCACGCTGTCCACGGTGGAGACCAGGCCGACGGCGCCTGCGGCAATGAGCAGCGGGTTGGCCGTAAGCGCGCCGGCGACGATGCTCGCCACGGAAGCAATGGCTCCCACGATGGCGCCGATGATCTTGAAGGCCTTGAGAAATCCGTTGAGCACGGATTTCTTCTTCATTTCTTCCAGACGGTCGGCAATTTCCTGCAATTCCTTTTCATTGACTTCCGCCTGCTGTTCCGCCTTGAGCTCCAGGCTGGACACGCCGTCGCGGCAGGCCTGACGGCGCACGTCGTCGCCGATGGCGTTGATCAGCGTGTCGAGGGAAAGCGGGCTGGAGGAGAGGGGAATCTCGGGCAGACCGAGTTCGGCAAGAATATTCTGAAGTTCCTCGTTCTTAGGGTCGAGAACAAGGGGGGCGTCGGCGCCGGAAGAGCCGGTTGCGCCGGTTTTCTGGGAATTTACGCCGCTGGTGGAAGAGAGCGGATTATATGAACTGATAGGGTTGAAATCGACCATGATTTACTCGCTTGCATTGAGCATGGTAAGCAGCGCGCGGGCCTTTTTGTGGCAGTCCGCGTGTGCGGGATTGTTTTCATCGCCCAGCGTGAGCAGTCCCTTGAGGGCACCCACGGCGTTTTCCCTGTCGCCGAGCTGAATGTAGCATTTGGCGGCAAAGAGGAAGGGAACAGGATCGGTCAGCAGACCGGCGGTTCCGGCCATGGCGTAGGCGTCGACGGCTCCCTTCAGATCTCCCTGCGCCTGACGGCAGCCGGCAAGTCCCATCCAGAAGCGGACTTCCTTGTGCCGGTACAGGCACAGAGCCTGAAACACGGTTCCGGCGTCGGCAAAGTTGCCGGAGGTATAGAGATTGTAGGCAAGCGCATAGAGAGATTCTATCTGTTCGTCCGTCACATTGCACACGTCGCCGATGCTGGCGCCCTTGTTCAGAGCGCTGATGATGGTGGCGATGTCGCTGTCGCTGAGGGGAGTGTTGTCGGCCATGGCGTGATCCCTTTTTAGGGTAAGAAGGTTAACATGGGAAAAATGCGTCGGAAGCGATGCGGCCTATTGACCGCGGGCCAGATTGGTGAGGGTCTGGTTGGCGTTGGAGATCTGGGTGTTCGCACCCTGCAGATAGGAGTTGTACTGCCCGATGAAGTCCTGCAGATAGACCATGAGGGTCTGCGTCTTGTTGCCCACGGTTTCCTGATAGTTGGTCAGCGACTTCAGAGCGTAGTCCCACTCGTCTTTGCCGAGGATGTAGTCTTTGTCGTTGTTGGGAAAGCTGAGTCCCCGCTTGTTCATGAAGTCGACAAGTTCCTGCGACATGGGATAGCAGTCCTTGCCTGTGGTCTTTGTGCCGCTGATGCTGATTTTGCCTACGCCTTCGCCGTTGCTGCCCATCTGCTGACAGTTGCGGGCCTGTTCGATCATTTCGGCGCATTCTTTCTGTTCGTTCTGGATTTCTTCGATCTGCTTCATGTAGTCCGTGGCCTGCGCCTTGCAGATTTCGGACTGCGCAAGCTGAAGCCTGGCGAACATCATCTGCACGCTGCCGGTGGGGCCGAGATCGATGGTGTTCATGATGGAGGAAAGTGAATTGGTTCCAGATACCTGTGACATGATATCTTCCTGTTGTTCTCGAAATTTCTGAGCCGATCAGGCAGCTCATGCCTCCGGATTCGGAAGCGACGCAGCCTACTGACCGCGGGCCAGACTGGTGAGGGTCTGGTTGGCGTTGGAGATCTGCGTGTTCGCGCCCTGCAGATAGGAGTTGTACTGTCCGATGAAGTCCTGCAGATAGACCATGAGCGTCTGCGTTTTGTTGCCGATCTGTTCCTGATAGTTTGTCAGCGACTTCAGATTGTAGTCCCACTGATCGGCGCTGTGCATGTTGTCGTTGCCGTCCGTGTCGTAGGAGAGGCCATGATCCTTGAAGTACTGCACCATGTCGGCGGGCATTTCGGTGTTTTTATTATTGGTTTTGGCGTCGTTCTGGAGCGCTCTGGCCTGTTCGATCATGTCGGCGCATTCTTTCTGCTCGTTCTGGATCTCTTCGATCTGCTTCATGTAGTCCGTGGCCTGCGCCTTGCAGATTTCGGACTGCGCGAGCTGGAGTTTTGCGAACATCATCTGCACGCTTCCGGTGGGGCCGAGGTCGATGGCGCTCATGATGGAGGAAAGAGAGCTGGTGCTGTTTACCTGAGACATAATTGTTGTGTACCCTTGATGAAAATGAATTCTGAAAAGAAACGCTGCAGAAAAGCGAAGGCCGTCAGAGCCTACTGACCGCGGGCCAGACTGGTGAGAGTCTGGTTGGTGTTGGAGATCTGGGTGTTGGCACCCTGCAGATAGGAATTGTACTGTCCGATGAAGTCCTGCAGATAGACCATGAGGGTCTGCGTCTTGTTGCCGACGGTTTCCTGATAGTTGGTCAGAGACTTGATGTTGTAGTCCCATTCGTCGGCATTGTGGGTTTCATAGGTGCCCGTCAGATCGAAGGACAGTCCGCGGGAATTGAAGAACTCGATCATTTCCGCAGGCATTTCCGTGGCGGTATTCTTGGTTTTGGCGTCGTTCTGGAGCTTTCTGGCCTGTTCGATCATCTCGGCGCACAGCTCCTGCTCTTCCTGGATTTCTTCGATCTGCTTCATGTAGTCCGTGGCCTGCGCCTTGCAGATTTCGGACTGCGCGAGCTGAAGCTTGGCGAACATCATCTGCACGCTTCCGGTGGGGCCGAGGTCGATGGCGTCCATGATGGAGGAAAGAGAGTCGGTGCTGTTTACCTGGGACATAATGTTTTCCTGTCGTTATTCTCAAAAGTTGTGGAACGGACCGTCACGACCGCGTCTGCGCGTCGTTGCCGGTGTCGGACGGCGACTATTGTCCTGTGGGCTGCCCGCCAGTATCCTGCAGATGAGCGCTGTATTGCCCGGTATAGTTCTGCAGGGCGTTTATGAGGGGCTGCGCCTTGTCGGCAAGCTGATTCTGATAGATGGTCAGCGACTTCAGATTGGTGTCCCACTGAGCGGCGTCACAAGTGTTGCTGCTGCCGTCAGCGGCACAGGACAGTCCGTGATCCTTGAAGTACTGCACCATGTCGGCGGGCATTTCGGTGTCTGCGCCGCTGGTCTGGGCCTGACTCTGCAGTTCCCTCGCCTTTTCGATCATGGTGTCGCAGGCCTTCTCTTCGCTCTGGATTTCCTCGACATCGTGCATGATGCTTTCGATCAGCTGCTTGCATTTTTCGGCCTGTGCGAGCTGAATCTTGGCGAATATCGTCTGCGCGTCGCTGGCGGATCCGAGGTCGAGTTTACCCGTGATGGAGGCGAGAAAGCCGGAATTTGTGACATGCATTATTGTATTGCCTTCCTGACGTCCGGTTCAGATTCGTACCGCGCCCCGGCGTCCGCGGCCGGCGCAGCAGCTGCCGGCATCGGAGGTGGTTCTGGCCTGTGCGGCTCTGGCTTCGCCTTCGCGTTTTGCGCGTTCGGTGGCTTCGGCCATGGCGCGTTCCAGTTCGGGGGTCATTTCCGAAGCGTCAACGGTGACGGGCTGATCTTCGGCAAAGCCGAGAATTTTTTTCTGCTGGGCGAAGACGGCGTTGAGTTTGGAAAGTTCGTCCGCAAGGCGGGAGATTTCCTGCTGCTGATTTTTCAGATCCTGTTCGGTAAAAGCCATGATGAACTCCTTGAGTATGGGCACCGCTTTTGCATGTTTGCGGTTCGCTGAATATTATGCAAGAAGCATGCCAAAATGGGGATGTGGCCGGTCGGCGGGATATGGGGAAAAGGTGCTCGTCGGCTTCATGAATGATTGCCAATTTTTTTGGCGTTCATGGGAAAAGAGTTGCCACGCACCCTTGTTTTCGACATACTACCAGAGCCGCCGACCGGTTGCAATCGCAAATGCGCCGGGCATCAAAGAGCGCGACACTGCTTTCTGGCACGATACTTGCATAGATAAGTATATACAGGAGCGCACAGCATGCCTATAAATTCCATATCAGGTGCCTTTTCTACGGCCGAGCAGGTTCGACATACGGAAAGCGCCGCGGCAAAGGGCGCGTTTATGGGGAACGCCGTTGTTCAGCAGCCCTCGCCTGAATCTCTTTTGGCCGATGCTGCGGAAGAACTGACGTTCTCTGCCGACACGACGGACGATTTCGAGCTTGAAGAACGCAAGGAGCGGGACAAGATAAAGAAGTCGGAAGAGGAGCGCGTCAAGCTTTATCAGGAGCTCATGCATGAGGCCGGCAAGAGCGAGCAGCTCAATCAGCTGCGCGACAGTCTGCATACCCGGGCGGATTCGCGTCGCGCGCTGGACAAGGCGCGGGAGTATTTTCCCGATCCCTCGGACGCCTGGGCGGCACTCAGGCAGATGCAGGAAGAGCTGCGGAGCGGGGAAGCCGACGAGGCGCTGCTCAGTGATGTGGACGCCGCCGTTGCCGAGCTTGAGGAGCGGGAAGGTCCGGCCATACGGGCAGGCGTTCAGGGCGCGCTGGCGTCGGCGGGATTCAGGGATCTCGGCGGCAGCGACGAAATGCGCGATTTTTACCGCCGCACGGTGTGTGAGTTCGGCTCGGTCAACGAGGTCTTCGCTCACGTGATGGAAAAATACGGCGGCGATTTCGACAAGGCCATGGACTTTCTTTTTTTCGCGCTCAGTGCGGATATGGCCTCCGACGAGCCGAGCATGGGGATCAGGCATCTGGAGAGCGTGCATGAAACGCTCGGCAAGGTGCGTCTGACGCAGAGCGCCTACCGTCTGTGCGAGACCATGATGGATCGCTGGCAGAACGTGCATGGCGTGCCGCCGCGCGAAGGAGGACTCACGGCCATGGATCTGCTCGGCAGCATTGTGGGGCTTCGGGAAATGCGCTTCATAGGAGCTGCGCAGATAGAAAGCATTCTTGCCAAGGCCGGAGCGCCTGATATAGAAAGAGAAGTGCTTTTTCTGCAAGAGCTTCTGAGCACGGCGAGAAAGTTTCCCTCGGCGCTTTTCGACGACGATCAGGGCCGCATGAAGGTGCTCGACGCCGTACAGGAGGCCGTGGACCGGGCCATTGAGCGCGAAGACGAGTACCTGGCCAAATAGGAAGGATGACGCCATGCTGGACTATGAAATAGAAGCTTTCGGCCGCAGACTCGGTCTGGAGCGCCTTGCACTGTCTTCGGAAGGCGTCGCGCGGCTGGACATCGAAAATGTGGGCAGTCTTTATCTGGAGCGTCAGGAGAAGGCGGGAGCGGGCGAGCTTCTGGTGTATGTGTCCGCGCAGCTGCCCGTGCCCGACGGGGGCGCGACGAGGCGTCTGCTGGAGCTTTGCGACTACAGGCACGGCTATCCCATGCCGGTGTTTGCCGGAGCGTTTTCCGGCAGGGCCGTTCTGCTCACGCGCATGGAGGAGAACGCCGTCACGGCGGCGGGACTGGAGAACGCGCTGCGCTTTCTGGCGGAACTTCTGCGCGGGGCGCTGTAGACCGGTGCCGCAAGTTGTCTGGAGGTGCATGAATTATGCCGTTACCTGTCAATCTTCTTGATTCGTCTCTGGGCATTCAGCATGTCATGGACATGCCGGATCCCGACAATCTTCCGCGGGCGAGGGAGCTGGCTTCCAACGCGCTCAGCGAGCCCGGCCTTGAGGAGCTCTACGCGCCGAACAACGCGTGGCAGCTCATGGAACGGGCGCTCTGTCCGGATGTGGGCGACGGTTCCATGCTGAGCCCCGAGACCTTTTCCGAATCCCTGCATGCATGTGTGCAGGATCTTGCGGACAACGCCGATCCGGCCGTTCGCGAAATGGTGTCGAAGGAGCTGGAGCCGCTGCTTCAGAACGGTCAGCTGCTGCAGGCCTATCTTGGCCTGATGATAGGAGGCTGAGTCATCCGTGCTGAAGGAAAATGAGAAAAAGACGCTTCACGTGCTGGCATACATGATGCTGCGCATGGGGCAGGAAGAGCGCGCCGGCAGAATTTATGCCGCGCTGGCCGCGCTCGCGCCTAGGGAGCATCCCGACAGGCTGGCGCTTGCGGGCGTGGCGGCGGTGGCCATCAGCGCGGGCGACGGCGCGGCGGCGCTCGAAGCTCTGCGCGTAGCCATGAGCGGAGCGCCGCTGTCCTCCCGTCAGGCGGTGCTGCATCTCATGAAGGCGCAGGCCTTCTGGCTTGAAGGCAGAAAGGAAGAGGCCCGCGCGGCGCTTGATGAATATCTGTTCCTCGTTGGAGGAGGAAAGAACGCATGAGTCTGATGGACAAGGCCTCGCTCGGGGTCAGACTGATGACCCGTCACAACGACATCACTATGGTGATGCTGCTGGTCGTCGTTGTGGCGCTTATGATCGTGCCCCTGCCCACGCCCCTTGTGGATACGCTCATCGGCGTGAACATGACCCTGTCGTTCCTCATGCTCATGATGTCCATGTACGTGAAGACGGCGCTGGACTTTTCCTCGTTTCCCACCATGCTCCTGTTCACCACGCTTTTTCGTGTGGGTCTGAACATCACGACTACCCGCCTTATTCTGCTTCAGGCCGACGCGGGCGAGATCATTTTCACGTTCGGCGACTTTGCGCTCGGCGGCAACTTCGTGGTGGGCGCGGTGGTGTTCGTCATTCTCACCATCGTGCAGTTCCTTGTCATCGCCAAGGGCGCGGAACGCGTGGCCGAAGTGGGTGCGCGCTTCACGCTGGACGCCATGCCCGGCAAGCAGATGTCCATCGACGCCGACATGCGCGCCGGCGTCATAGACATGGAAGAGGCGCAGGTGCGGCGCAACCGCGTGCAGCTCGAAAGTCAGATGTACGGAGCCATGGACGGCGCCATGAAGTTCGTCAAGGGCGACAGCATCGCGGGCATGATCATTGCCGTCATCAACATTGTGGGCGGCACCATCATCGGCATCACGCAGCACGGCATGACGGCCGGCGAAGCCCTGCACACCTACGGCATCCTCACCATCGGCGACGGTCTGGTTTCGCAGATTCCGTCGCTTCTGGTGTCCATTTCGGCCGGCATTCTCATCACCCGTTCCGGCGACAGCGACGACAACGTGGGCGCGCAGATAGGCCAGCAGTTCTTTGCTCAGCCCAAGGCGCTGCAGATGGCGGGCGGACTCATTTTTCTTTTTGCGCTCATTCCGGGGTTCCCCAAACCGCAGCTTTTCACGCTGGCGTTTGCCGTGGGAGGCTTCGGCTACGTGCTCGAACGCCTGGCCTCGGCCCCCGAAAAGCCGGACGGCAAGGCGGAACTGGCCCGTTCCCTGGCTCCGGCGGCGGAGAAGAAAAAGCCCAGATCCGCGTCCGGCCCGCAGGACGATTTTTCGCCCACCATTCCCATCATTCTGGACATTGCGCCGGACATCGGGGAATCCATGGATTACGATTCGCTCAACAGCGAACTTTCCGGGCTTCGCCGCGCGCTGTATTTCGATCTCGGCGTGCCGTTCCCCGGCATCAACATCCGTCCGAATCCCTCGCTTCCCTCGCTCGGCTACGTGCTCAATCTCAATGAAATTCCCATGGCGCGCGGCAAGCTGGAAAAGGGCATGGTCATCGTGCGGGAGAAGAAGGTCAATCTGGATTTGCTCGGCGTCTCGTACCGGGAAGGCGAGCCCTTCCTGCCCGACGTGGATCCGCTGTGGGTGGCCGAGGCCGACATGGCGCGTCTGGAGCAGGCGGGCATAAGCTGCATGCCCCATGCCCGCATTCTGGCCTATCATCTTTCGCTGCTGCTTTCGCGGCATGCGTCGAGCTTCCTCGGCATGCAGGAGAGCAAATACCTGCTCGACCGCATGGAGGAACGCGCTCCCGATCTGGTGCGCGAGGTGACGCGTCTTCTGCCCGTGCAGCGCATTGCGGAAATCTTCCAGCGTCTCGTGCAGGAACAGATTTCCATCCGCGATCTGCGCAGCATTCTTGAGGCGCTCATTGAATGGAGTCCCAAGGAAAAGGACGTGGTCATGCTCACGGAATACGTGCGCAGCGCCCTCAAGCGTCAGATAAGCTACATGTATTCCCGCGGGCAGAACATGCTTCCGGCCATACTTATGGATCCCTCGCTGGAGGAAACCATACGCAAGGCCATCCGGCAGACGTCAGCGGGCGCGTTCCTGTCGCTGGATCCGAACACGTCGCAGCGCATCGTTCAGGCGGTGGGCGAGGCCGCGGGCAAGTACAAGGGCAGCACGCAGAAACCCGTGCTCATGGCGTCCATGGACATCCGGCGCTATGTGCGGCGTCTTATTGAAAGCAAGTATTACGAGCTGCCCGTCATGGCCTATCAGGAAGTGACGCCGGAAATTTCGGTGCAGCCCGTGAGCCGCATCAGAATATAGGGGAAAGGGCATGAACAGCATTGCCATGGATTATGCCTCGCAGGCGCTGTATCTGGTGCTTGTGATTTCTCTGCCGCCCATCGTCATCGCTTCGGTCATCGGCATTGTGCTCAGCCTCGTGCAGGCGGTGACGCAGCTTCAGGAGCAGACGCTCACCTTCGGCGTGAAGCTCATTGCCGTGGTGGTGACGCTGTTTTTGCTGGGCGGCTGGATGTCGGGGCAGATACTGCGTTATGCGGATGAAATTTTTACCCGTTTTTATCTGCTGTGAAGGGGCGGCGTCTGATGCGCGGCTCGGAAAGGGCGCGGGCAGAGCGGCGCTGACGGCCTTCCGCCGTGAGGCGCAGACGGGCGCGCGGGCGCAGACGTCGGAAAAGTTTTGGGGAGCGAGGAGTTTTGGATACCGGTCTGTTCTGGGGATATTCGCTGCAGGAGCATTTTCTGGCGTTTCTTCTGGGAACGCCGCGCCTTTTCATGCTCATGCAGACGGCGCCGTTCATGGGCGGCACGCTGGTGACGGGGCAGCTTCGCGTCACCATCGTGCTGGCCTGCTACATGGTGCTGCACCCCATGCTGCTGGCTCAGATTCCGCTCTGGGAAGGGCTGTCGCTCGCTTCGGGACTGCATGTGGGGGTGCTCATTGCCAAGGAAGTGTTTCTCGGCATGCTCATGGGCTTTCTTGTGGGCATGATGTTCTGGACCATCCAGTGCGCGGGCTTCTTCATCGACAACCAGCGCGGCGCGGGACAGGCCACGGAAACCGATCCGCTGGCCGGAGAGCAGACGTCGCCCACGGGATCCTTCTTTTTTCAGAGCGCCGTGTACGTGTTCTTCTCTACGGGAGCGTTTCTGACCTTTCTCGGCGTGGTGTACGCCAGCTATGAATTCTGGCCGGTCGCATCCATGCTGCCGTCGACGTTTTTCCAGCAGCCGACGCTGCCGCTCTTTTTTGCAAAAAAGGTGAGCGATCTTGCCCTTGACATGGTGCTGCTTTCCGGGCCCGTGGTGGTGGCCTGCCTGCTCACCGACATCTCGCTCGGCCTCATCAACCGCTTCGCCTCGCAGCTCAATGTGTATGTGCTGGCCATGCCCGTGAAGAGCGGCCTTGCCTCTCTGCTGCTTATTTTCTATTTCAGCATGCTCATGACCGGAGCGGTGAGCATGTTTGACTCCTTCGGTTCCGATTTGCGCTATCTGCAGGTGCTGCTGCCATGAGCGACGAGAAAACAGAACAGCCGACACCGAAACGATTGCGCGAAGCCCGGGAAAAGGGCGATGTGTGCCGGAGTCAGGACATCGCTCCCGCGCTTACCACGCTGGCGGTCGGGGTCTATCTTGCTGCCAATGCGGGGAACATTTTTTCTCTGCTCAGGGACATGGTGCTTCTGCCCATGGAGTTCATCACGCTGCCTTTTCATGAGGCCATGGCCAGGGCTGTGCCGCTGGTCGTGCATTCCTCGGTCATGCTGGTGGCTCCGGTGGTGGGCATAGTCATGGGCGTGGCTCTGGCGGGAACACTGGCGCAGACGGGCGTGCTCTTCGCCTTCAAGGCCGCCATGCCAAAGCTGGAAAACCTGGATCCCAAGAAGTGGTTCCAGAAGGTGTTTTCCATGAAGAACCTGTTTGAGCTCGTCAAGAATCTCATCAAGGTGGGCGTGCTCGGCGGCGTGGTGTTCTTCATTCTTAAAAAGTACCTGCCCATGCTGTTCGGCATGCCCGAAAGCGGCATAGGAGCCATGTGGACCGTGGTCGGCGCGGCGGTCAATTCTCTGGTGCTCACCGCCGCCGGAGCGTTCTGCGTCATTGCGGCGCTGGATTATCTGTATCAGCGCTACAAGTACAATCAGAATCACATGATGAGCAAGGACGAAGTCAAGCGGGAATTCAAGGAAAGCGAGGGTGACCCGCACATCAAGAGCAAGCGCAAGCAGCTCCACAAGGAAATGCTTGCCCAGAACTCCCTCGACAACGTAAGAAAGGCGAAGGTGCTCGTGACCAATCCCACCCACTATGCCGTGGCCCTGGATTATGAAAAGAACAGAACGCCGCTTCCCGTGGTGCTGGCCAAGGGCGAAGGACTGCTGGCAAAGCGCATGATGGAAGTGGCAAAGCAGGAGGGCATTCCCATCATGCGCAACGTGCCTCTGGCCCGGGCGCTGTATCGGGACGGCACGGAAAACGCGTATATTCCGCAGGATCTCATAGGTCCTGTGGCCGAAGTGCTGCGCTGGGTGCAGAGCCTGGAGCAAAAATAAGGAGATTGTGACGGTGGAGGAAAAGAAGACGGACAGTCTGCTGCCGTTGCTGACGGATCTTTGCGGGGCGCTGGCTCTGGGACAGCATGCCGATACGGACAGGCTCTTTGATCTCACGCGCGCGGGGTCCGGCCCGGACGAGCTGGTGCGTCTGGCCGAGGCCTTCGGCATGATGCTGGTGCGCGTGGAGGCGCGTGAGTTTCAGAACTCGCAGCTCATTCAGCAGCTCAGAACGAAGAACGCCGAACTTGAGGCGCTGCACAAGGTGCTCGTGCAGAAGAACGATGAGCTGCAGAAGAGCGTGGAAGCGCTGTATTCGCCGGGAAACGGCATCATCGGCCAGAGCGAGCCCATGCGTCGGGTGTTCGAGCTCGCGCGTTCCATTGCGCGGCGTCCCATCAACACGCTCATTCTGGGGCCGACCGGCACGGGCAAGGAAGTGCTGGCCCGGTATCTGCATCATCAGTCGCCGCGCAGCCGCGGGCCGTTCATTGCCGTGAACTGCACGGCCATACCGGACACGCTTTTTGAAAGCGCCATGTTCGGCATAGAAAAGGGCGTGGCCACGGGAGTTTCCTCCCGCAAGGGACTGATAGAGGAAGCGAGCGGCGGCACCCTGTTCCTCGACGAGCTTGCGGAAATGAGCCTTGCCAATCAGGCCAAGCTGCTGCGCGTGCTGGAACAGCGGGAAGTCGTGCGCGTGGGCAGCGCGCATCCTGTTCCCGTGAATATTCTTCTGGTGTCCGCCACCAACGTCAATCTGGAACAGGCCGTGAAGGAAGGACGTTTTCGCGAGGATCTTTTCTATCGCGTCAACGTGGTGGAGCTGCGTCTGCCGCCGCTTTGCGAACGCGGAGACGACATTCTGCTGCTGGCGCAGTCTTTTCTTGAGCGCTACTGTGCGGAAATGGGCCGGGAGCGGCTTTCGCTTTCCCCGGCGGTTCAGGGACTTCTGCTGCGCTACGCATGGCCGGGCAACGTGCGCGAACTGAACAACGAAATGAAGCGCGCCGCCGCGCTTACGCCGGGCAATGTGGTGGAGCTTTCCCATTTGTCCGGCCGCATTCTGGAGTCGGAAGCGGGCAGAGAATACCTGTGCCGGCAGGAAAACGCGTCCAGGCGGGGACTCGAGGAGCTGCCGCTCAATCTTCAGAAGGCGGAAGCTATGCTCATTCGCCGTGCGCTGGAAGAGGCGGGAGGACGCAAGGTGAAGGCTGCGGAAATGCTCGGCATCACCCGCGAGGGCCTGCGCAAGAAGCTCCAGCGCATGGCGGAGGAGAATCTATGAATTTTTCTCTGCGCAGCAAATTGTTTCTTCTGGTCGGGGCGGCCATCAGTCTGGCGGCCGTGCCCATCATTCTGTTCAGTCGGGCGAGCCTGCTGGAAAGCGGCATGGAGAGGGAAAGGGAAGCCTTTGTCAACACCGTCATGCTGGTGGAGGACGGGCTCAGCGTCCGGTATCTGAACCTGCTGACTTCCGAAGTGGAGTCGGTGCTGCAGTCCAAGAATGATCTGCGTCAGTACGCCGTCCTGATGCGCGACATGCTGCTGCAGGAACGTACAGACGGGGAGAAGACCAGTCTTGAGCGCTGGAGCGCGGCGTTGAACGCCGAGAGACTGAGCCTGGCCTTTTACGACATGAGCGGCAAAGCTGTGTTCGGGGGAAAGCTGACGGATCTTGTTCTTCTTGACGGAAGACAGGATTTCAAGGGGCAGTCTACGCGTTCCATGCTGGAGCATCGCGAGGCGGTGGCCGACGGTCAGTTCGCCGTTGTGCGAGTGCCCGGAGAGTCTGGACAGGAATTGCCCGTGCTTGTCTGCTTCATGCCGGTTCGGAACAAGGGCACGCTGGTGCTGGCTGCGCCCGTGGCCGACGCGGAAAAGAGTCGGAAGCAGTTGGAAAGCCGCATGGCACTCGGCATTCAGGAGCGTCTGGACACGCTGGAGCTGAGTCGTGGGGCGTCCATTTCCGTGGTTTCGTCCGACGGGCGCGTGCTGGCGGGCAAGGGAGACCCCATGCAGCTCTCGTCGATTCCCAAGGATGTGCTGGAACGGGCAGGCCGGGGACAGGCACAGGAAGGAGACACGGAAGGCTCGGAGAATCCCGTGCTGTACCGTCTGGCCTATTTCAAGGCCATGGACTGGTACGTGGCGGCCGCCATTCCGCTGAGTTCCATCAACGGCCCTGCAGAAATGCTGACACGGCATCTGTTTGCGGTGGCGGCCGTGCTGCTGGCGCTGAGTCTCATGCTCATGCTGGTACTGACCATGCGCATCATTGCGCCGCTGCGTCTGCTCACGCGCAGGGCCGGGGAGATAGCCCGCGAAGATTTCAGTTCCGAGCGGGGCGTGGGCTTTTCCGACGACATCGTGGAAGGACTGCCCGTGGACAGAAAGGATGAAGTGGGGCAGCTTGCCGGAGCCTTTGCGCACATGGTCAAGGCGCTGGACGAGAACATTCGTCGTCTGGTGGACACTCTGGCCGTTCGTCAGCGGCTTCAGGGCGAGCTGAACGCCGCCCACGACATTCAGATGGGCATACTGCCTCCGCCGGACGGAGCGCCGAAAAGTCTCGGCTACTCGGCGGCGGCGTTTCTGGAGCCGGCCAAGGAAGTTGGCGGCGACCTGTACGACTTTTTCACCGCGCCGGACGGTCGGCAGGCAGTGGTTATCGGCGACGTGTCGGACAAGGGCGTGTCCGCGGCGCTGTTCATGTCCATGACGGTCACGCTGGTGCGTTATGCTCTGGCGGAGGGCCTGTCGTGCTCGGAAGCCATGTTGCGCATCAATGAGCGCCTTGCGGAGAACAATCCTTCCTGCATGTTCGTCACTCTGTTCATCGGACTTTTTGATCCCTCGACGGGCCGTCTGGACTACGCCAGCGGCGCGCATTGTCCGCCCTTTGTGGTGAATCCTGATGCCGACGTTCCGGTGCGCAAGCTCACGGAAACCAGCGGTCCGCTGGTCGGCGCGATGCAGGGGCTCGACTACGAGGCGTGTCACGCCGTGATTGCGCCCGGCGAATACTGTCTGCTGTACACCGACGGCGTCTCCGAAGCCATGAACGAAAAGCTGGAACTTTTTGGCGAAGAGCGCATTGCCGCCACGCTGGAACATCTGCGCGGAGCTTCTCCCGACGAGGTGCTGCACGGCGTGATGACGGAAGTGAAAAAGTATCGCGGCAAGGCCCCGCAGTCGGACGACATCACCATGCTCTGTTTCCGTCGTGCGCCCGAGTGATCCGGCAGAGCTCGGCCCTTTCGCCGGGCGGCGGGCGAGCCGGGAAAATCGTTTTTCGGCAGGAAGGGAGCGGCGTCGGTCGGGCGTCGCTTTCTTTCTGCCGAACAGACAGGGCTCCGCCATCATGCAGGACAGGCAGCTGCGGCCGGGCTGACGCCTCGGACCTTTGTTTGCGTAACGCGTGCTCAGATGGCCTAGTTTTCTGGCACAGGCAGGCAAAAGTCGCGACCTCGTTTGACGCAAAGAGAGCCGGAGCGGACAGCGGTCGAAAAAGTTTCCGCGTTCTCGGCGCGGGTGGAGACGGCAGACGGGGCGCTGCCGTTCTGCCTGATTGTGAGAAGCGAATCGGCGTCTTCAGGAGAAGATGAGCGGGCGATACTCCACGGCGGCGTGTTCGCCGTCCGGCAGCGGGCGCACGGCCGTGCCGGCAAGTCCGGCCTTCAGCAGAGCGCAGTTGCGCGCCGTGTCCAGCGCATCGGCAAGCTCCGGATCGGCGTCTTTTGCAGGAGTGCCCCCGCTCATGAGAATGTAGCGCGGCTTGCCGCCGTATTTCAAGGCGAAGCCCCGGAGGTACAGGCCGAGGCGGACATGGAGTCGGAGACTGGCGGCGTTCCCCGGCCACACCGTGGCCATGGAAATGGTGCGGCCGCAGTGCTCGGTGAGACGCATGTTTTCGCGGATCAGCCTTTCCGCCAGTCCTTTTCCCCGGATGTCCGGCCGGATGAAGACCGACTCCAGATGCCGCACGTCGGCCAGCGAGTTTTCGGGAAGAGACATCGAACGGCCGAGATTTTCCGGATCGTCGGGAGCGGGAAAGCGTATGACGCTCGCTCCGGCGAGTTTGTTTTCGCCGTCAAAGGCAAGAAGAATATGACCTGCGCCCTCGATGATGGGCTCGTAGAATTCCCTGTCGTCCGTGGCGAACATGTCGCGGCTCGGCAGACGCTGTTCCACGGCCTTTTCCAGATGAACGAGTTCGTCCAGATCGTCGGGGCCGGCGCTGCGTATGAGAAAATCGTTCAT
This sequence comes from uncultured Mailhella sp., assembly GCF_963931295.1. Taxonomy (NCBI): domain Bacteria; kingdom Pseudomonadati; phylum Thermodesulfobacteriota; class Desulfovibrionia; order Desulfovibrionales; family Desulfovibrionaceae; genus Mailhella; species uncultured Mailhella sp. Next base: position 3,014,469 of record NZ_OZ007001.1, read on the forward strand.
GAGCCCTCCTTGACGAGAACAAGTCCCTGCGACGAGAGCGCCCGGGAAAGCGCGTGGTAGTCCAAGCCGAAGGAAAGATTCATGCCCTCGCGCACGCGTTCCGGGCAGTTCGTGACGTCGAAGGCGGCGTATGCGGAGGATGCCCCGGTGAACGTCATGCCGGGAAAAGGCGGAATCAGACATTCCGGCGCGGTGTGAAAAGTTCCCGTATCGACAAGCGCCATGAGGCGGCCTTTCTTGACGCGGCATTCCAGAACCGTGGTTTCCAGCCGGAAGGCGTCCTGTCTGGCCTCGGGAACGGCGCGGCCGGAAAGCGGATACAGGCCGAGCGTCACTCCGGTGCCGCAGCGGATTTCCCGCACGTCCGCAGGGAGGCTGTCGTGTTCGGCAAATTCCAGCATGTCCGTGCCTCCTGCGGAAATGTCGGCGTCCGGCAGGCAGAAGGGCCGGATGGAATCGAGCGCGTCGAGGGCGCGGGCAAGATGTGTCTGTCCCGGCGCTTCCGAGCTCAGGCAGGCGAAATTGACGCTGATCCCGCGCAGGGGAAAAGCGCAGCGCCTGATTTCTTCGCTCAAGGCGGGAAGTTCTTCCGGCAGAACTCCGTCTCTTCCGTCTCCGACTTCCAGAGAGATGCGAAGCTGCGGCGTGCGGCGTCGCGCCTGCGCCAGAGAGCAGACGACGAAGCGGGAATCGACGTATACGGCGTCGCATTCGGACGCCTCGGCTGCAAACAGGGGAGAGGGCGCATAGACGTGTTGGATTTCCACGCCGCTCAGCCTGGGAAAGGAGTGATGCGGCCAGGCCACAAGGCCGAGCCTGCGCACGGAGCTTCCGCGAAGAATGTCGGCGACAAGCTGCAGATGCAGCGGCGCTTCCTTGAACACGAACATGCACGAGGCTCCCGCCTGGCGGCAGCGTTCGTTGACCACGGCGAGATTATGCCTCAATGCGGCGGGACGTATGAACAGACGGGGCATCAGGATTCCTGTGAATGTGTCTTGCGGGAAAAGCTGAGCGCGGCAAAAAGCAGGGCGCAGCAGAGCGTGAAGACCGCAAGGATGGTGAGACCGGTTTGCGCGTTCCATACGGACATCATGATGCCGAGGCTCAGGGGGCCGAGCACCTGTCCCACGCGCATGGCCACGTTGTAGAAGCCCATGGTGCGGGCACGGCCGAAGCGCTGCGCCGCAGGAAGCGAAAGGGCGTAGGGGCCTTGCCCGTTGGCGGCGATGGAGGTGTTCAGGGCAAGAAGCGCCATGCTGATCACGGCGGCGGCAATGCCGTGGAAGATCACCAGCGCCACGACGCTGAGCGAAACGATGAGCATGGAAAGAAAGAGCGGACGTTCCATGCGTCTGGTTTTGTCGAGCAGCGAGCCCAGAGCCGGTCCGGCGAACATGACGATGATGCAGTAAAGGAGAAACACTCGGCCGATGGTTGCGGGAGACGTTCCGGCCTGACTCAGGGAGAGCGGCATGAAGAACTGGAACAGGCACACGGTGATGAGCGCGTTGGGAATGATGAAGAACGCAAGAAGAGCGCCCATGCGCCTGTCAAAGAAGAAGGAGAGCGTTTCACGCAGGCTGAGGCGGGCGGATTCGTTTTCTTCGCTCTGCCACGGTTCGCGGGGAAGAAGCCGGAACAGCGCGATTGCGGTAACCGCGAGCATGACGGCGGAGGCGGGGAACACGGCGTGATAGCCCAGTCGGTCGGCGATGAGTCCGCCCATGGTGCTGCCGCACAGGGATCCCGCATAGAGCCCTGCGAACATGAAGGCCAGATTGCGGGCCCGGCTGTCTTCCGAGGAATGCGCAATGACGAAGACCTGCGCGGAAAGGTTGATGAAGCCGTATCCGAGGCCGGACATGCCGCGAGCCAGAATGAAGGACAGGGCCGAGGACGAAAGCCAGCTTGCGCAGGAGCCGAGGCATGCCAGCGCGAGACCGGCGAGCAGCATGGGCCTCCAGCCGGATTTCTGACTCCAGAAGCCGCCCACGAACATGGCAAGCCCGGCCATGAACAGTTCGCAGGATACCGGCAGCCCGGAAATCACGTCGGGCGGCAGCCCGAAGAGATCAAGTCCCAGCTCGCCTATGCATATGGGCACGTAGGACATGGACATTTCCGTTGCGAACAGGCATGCGAAAATAATGGGCCGCATGAATTCCGGTGAGCGGGACATGGCGGCTGCCCCCTTGCGGCTCATGAGCAGCAAGAACAGCAGTTCGGAGAGAAACAGCGCCGCCACCACCGTCATGGTCAGGTTGTCCAGCATGACGGAGCGCAGATTGGCGGTCGCCGTGGCGGGATTCATGATGACCTGCACGCTGCCGATGGGCGCGCCGTCGTTAGGATGGCGCATCTCAAGCGTTACGGGTGCGTGCATGGCACTGCGTTTTTGCCATTCCCCTTCGGAAAGAGAGCCCTGCACGTCGGCCGCGGCGTGCAGTTTTCCCGTGACGTCGAATACCGCCATGCCCAGGGTGGAAATCTGCTTCTGGCGTTCCATCATCCAGGAATCAAGGCCGTGTACGCCACTGACGGGGAGTCCCATGCCGGCAAGGCGTTCCAGATCCCAGGTCATCTGACGGGCGAGCTGCGTTCCGGCATGCGTCATTTCCGTTTCATACAGTCGGGACAGGGGCGAGTAGAGCAGACAGAGAATGAGAATCTGTCCGGCTACAAGGGGAATCATGAAGCAGGCGCGCAGCAGAACGGAAAACTTTTTGGGAGAGGAGTGCTGCCGGGGAAAGGCAAAACGATGCAGAAGCAGGGCAAGCAGCAGGCATTCACCCAGCGTGACGCCGAAAAAGAGCGCGAGCTGCCCTCGGGCGGCGTCGGAGAGCAGCTCGGAAATACGCGCCTTGTCGAGGGCCATGAACACATGACCGCTCACGACGCCGTTTCTTCCCCTGATGGGACAGGAGGTCCAGAAATCGTCGTCCGTGGAAAACTTGCGCACCTCTCCGAACACAGGGGAGGCCCCGGCCGGCACCGTCAGTGTGGAAGAGCCGTCGCTCTTCCACTGATGAATGATCCGGCCCGAGGAGTCGGCAACGGCGATGTTGTCCGCTTCGGTTCTGGTGCGGTAGTGCGAGAGAAAGCGTTCCACGGTCTGCGGGCGCAGATTCTTGCCTACGCGGACGAGAAGACCGAGATGATCGGCGATGTCCTGACAGACGAGTCCGTTGATTTGAAATATCGGCTCCTGATACTGTTTGTAGAGCGCGGAGAGCATGAGCGCTCCATACAGAAGCTGCGCGCATAAAAGGGCAAGAACGCCGCCGGCAAGAAGTCTGCGAAGGGGAAGCTGTGTCATCATCGAACAGCCGGAATCTGCTGATAGATTTCATCAACGGCGGCGAGAATGTCCAGAGGGGGATTCCAGCCTATGCGCATGGCTGTTTTCAGATTGATGGCAAGTCCCAGTTCCGGCTCAAAAATCTGATTGACTTCACGAGGTTTCTTGCCGTGAACCACGGCGGCGATGGCTTCGGCCTCAAACTGTCCGATGTCGGCAAAGCTGGCCTGAGCCAGACTCATGAGTACGCCGTATTCCACAAGCTGCGGACCGGCCTGCGCAAAGGACGGAAGTCCGGCTTCAATAATGGGCTCCATGAGTTCGGGAATCTTTTCCACGGGCGTCGAAGTGTAGGTGAGATAAATGGCGTCGGATTCTTTGGAAAGTTCTTCCACGCATTGCTTGAGATTGCGGAATGCCTGATCGGCGTCGGGCAGATCAAGCGGCGCGGAACGGAGCACCAGTTCTATGCCCAGCTCGGCGGCCGTCTTTTCGATTTCTTCCATGGCGGCGGTGTTGCGGCCTTCCGGAGTGTCTTCAAAAGGCACGCCCAGCTTCTTGAAGTGGAAGATTTCGTGGAACATGGAAATCTGACGGCGGAAGCGTCCGGGTTCGAGCTGGGCATGCACGTTGTCTTTGCCGGAATCGTCGGCGGACTTCACAATTCCCGCGGTCACGGCGTCAGTCACGCTCATGGAGAAGACCGGAACGCCCAAATCTTCCGAGCTCATGTCGAGCCCGCTCCACGTGCCCATGGCAATGATCATGTCCACGTCCTTGCGGTTGCGCACGCGGTCGATGATGGCTTCCTTCATATGCTGACGGGCCGAGGCGTCCCAGTCGGCGGAGTAGTGCCCGTCGCGGAGAAAGCGAATGCGTCCCCGGGCGTTGTCGGCCAGCCACAGCCACATATCGGTGGTAGATTCCGTATTTTCCGGCACGGCAACCTGACCGTTGTCGATGAGTCCCAGCTTTTGCAGACCTCGGGCCGTCTGGGCGAGCGTCTGCTGATAGTTGGAGAAGGGGCCGCCTTCCACGTAGATGACCCGCCATGTTTTTTCCTGCGCCCGGGCTTCTCCGCCCACGGTGAGAAAAATAATGACAAAAATAAGCAGCAAAAAGCGGAGGGTACGGAAAGATGCAGTCATGATGCGACCTCGTGAAAGATGGGGAGAATATACGCAATCCGTTCGCAAAATACAATGTTTCCCGCAGGGGAAAAGCTCGGAAAACGTTGGTGCGCCTGTCGGAAATGAAAAAGTCCGTTGTCTTCTGAGGGGAAAATATCATGTGCTGTGATATTTCAGGAAGACTTCACGCCAGAAACGGCTCGGATTTCGGCAATTTTTTATGCTCTCCTGTGACTAAAGGATTTGTATCCGATAGTTCTGAGCGATACGATCACAGAGACGTGGAAAATTTTTAGCATGTCATGGACCAGAGCGAAGATACTGACACGGTGAGAACTATTCGGTATGCCGAGACTGTTAGAGAAGGCAGATTAGGAGGAGGGAAAGGTCCGAGTGTGGCGAGGAGGTCGCCGAGAGAGTGCGTATGTTTCCGGGGATTATGCTGGACGGAGGATGGCCTTTTCGGCAAGGGACAAGGTCAGAGAGTGCGTTTCGGGCGTTGCGGAAAAGGCCCCCAACCGTTTTTCCAGGGCGCAATTCCCTTTTTTCAGACAGGACTGACTTTTCCGCAGACACCGGGGCTGACGAACAAGAGAACGCAGAAAAAGACAAACAGGGCAAGATACGCCCGCGCGAGCAAGGAACGAGATGACGCTGAGAATCCCCTGCGGCACGAGAAAAGACAGCACGGCGGAAAGAGAGGCCTGGGGCGGAAAAAATTTAACAGAAAAGGGAGCCGTGACTCACCATCACAGCTCCCTGAAATTCTGGTCGGGATGACTAGATTTGAACTAGCGACCCCTTGAACCCCATTCAAGTGCGCTCCCAGACTGCGCTACATCCCGACTCTAGCACCGAGTATGAGAAGAATGGAGCTCATGATCAGAATTGAACTGATGACCTCATCCTTACCAAGGATGCGCTCTACCAACTGAGCTACATGAGCATTTCGTCTCTCGGCGAGGTGTGTAATTAGCAGGATGAGGGGTGTCTGTCAAGCTTTCGGGGTAAAAATTTTTTCGCCGGAGATCTGCAAGCGCAAATGTAAGCGAAAAGACAAGTATAATTTACTGATTTTTATAACTATTCATAGAAGATAATTTTTTGGTGCAAAAGCTGATTTAATTGAAATTGACTTTCATTTTCAAAATAGATAAATATCGACCACGGCAGACGAAAAGGGCGGAGAAAGTTGAACGCCCCTATGATCCCCAGCATAAGAATTCAAGGAGAAAACGGAAGATGGAATTTCAGATGCGTTTTCGGCACAGTCACGGAAATCTTCACATTGAAACCATGGGTGGTTTTGACGAAAGCGCGGCGGAAAAACTGCTCCAGCTGGTCCGTCGCGAATGTCCTGTCGGCGGACGTATTTTTATTGACACTACCGGAGTGGACAGCGTTCATCCTTCCGGGAGACATGCGCTGAATGTCGGCCTCGGCGTGACGCTGGTGCCGCCTTCATCATTGTTTTTTAAGGGAGAGAAAGGATTTCAGATGGCTCCGGACGGAAGTCGCGTGCTTGTCGTGAATCCGGAACTTATGAAAAAGCGGACAGGGGCGGAGGCAGAAAGCTCGACACGCCAGAAAAAGCATAAGTGCTGTGGAAACTGTGAGCATTGTACTTGTCGTCATCATAAGCATGGTGGTGAAGAAGTGTGATTTCGTAGAAAATAATAATGACAATATTATTGAAATATAATATATTTTAGTAATTATGCAATAAATTTAGTTAATAAAAGTGTGAATTGATCAGCTTCAGAAACGATTAAAGGGATACCTGCAAAAAGCAGATATCCCATTGATTTCGTTGGTGCGCCTAGCAGGCTTCGAACCTGCGACCCGCTGCTTGGACGTCCTGCGTCCGTATTTTTTACTATTTTTCATATTTTTTTTATTGTATTTTTAGATGGCTATAACTGTCATATCTTGCCTCATTTTTTCAAGCTCTGGCATTATTTTGGCTGTCCAGCTTGGAAATAGGGTTGGAAAATGGAGGGGCGTATGGCGAAGCGAATCAAGGTCAATAAATATCCCGGAGTGTATCATCGAGAGGAAGCACGAATCTCTGGAAAGAGGATCAAGAAGGTATACTATAGTGTTTTCAAAAAAGACGGCGTAACCCGGGAGGAGAAGGTCGGGCGGCAATACGCAGACAACATGATTCCTGCCAAAGCCTCTCACATCCGCAGCGAGAGGATTGAGAACAAGCGGAAGTCTCCCAAGGAAATCCGACTGGAAAGAAAGCAGCAAAAAGCGAACAGCCGAGTCACGCTGGAATTTTTATACGAAGAGTACAAGAAGATGTTTCCTGATAAAAAGAATCTGGGAACGCTTGATGGCTTCATGCGAAACCATCTGAATTAAGATAAAGACTCTGGATGTTGTCGATATAACGACCAGACATGTGGAGGATGTGAAAGAGCTGGCGTATAGGAATAACTTTTCTGATCAGGTCTTTTACCATATTCTTGCGCTGATAAAGCTGTTGGTGAATTTTGGTGAAAAGTATGGCTATGCCGCAAAACCGGAGAGCAGCCAGCTCGGATTCAATATGCTCCGAGTGGATAACAAAAAGACTGAAAATATGACGGATGCACAGTTGGCTGCATATTTGAAAGCCCTGGATGAGGAAACAGGTCAAAATGCAGCCAACTGCTTGCGACTGGCCTTGTATACCGGAATGAGAAGGACAGCTCTTTTCAATCTGAAGTGGTCGGATATCGATTTTGAGTCCGGTATGATAACGCTGCGGGGAGAGGTGGCCAAGAAAGGGAAAACGGATGTTATGCCGTTGCCTCAAGCAGCAAGAAAACTTTTACTGTCCGAATCGTCGTATACAAAGAGCAAAGAATAGGTATCTCCTGGGATAGATGGTGGCACGTAAAGAAATGCTCCGGGTAGTCCAAAGAGTACGGGAGGAAGCTGGTCTTCCAAAGGACTTCAGGCCTATGCATGGGGTAGTCATACTTTTGCATCCAAGTTGATTTCTTCTGGAAAAATTGGATTAGATACCTTGCAGAAATTGTTGTCTCATGAGAATCCAAGTATGACAAACCGATATGCTTATTTAGAAGATGAGGCGATGAAACGGACGGCCAGTATTTTCGATGAAATCTTTGTAAAGGATAGAAATATATAAGTACCAGAGAGCGTAAATATCCAGAGACTAATAGGATAAATATTGAAAGAATATTTCAGAATGAGATATGATTCCTCACCCCCCCCAAAAAAAAAGCCCCGTCCATGCAAGATGAACAGGGCCTGCTGGAAATATTGTTCTGTTTCAGTCGTGGGGTCGCGTATGATTATGCTTCTGCTGATGCCAAGGTTTAAAAGGGGGATCCCGGAAGCTGCCCCTTGTGTCGATCTCGTCCAGCTCTTCCCCGATGTGAATGAACAGAAAGTCGCTCCAGTCGAGTTCAGCCAGCAGTTTTTCGACAAAGCCCACGTCAGGAAATTCTTCGTACCATTTCACATAGTCCCATAAATAGATTTCAGAACCTGAGTCAGAGGCTTCAAGGTGCTTGTCCGCTTAGGTAAAGAGGTCCGTAATAACATAAAACGCCTCAGACTTTTTATCCAAGACGTTCAGTTGCTGGTGCAATGTCTGTACGGCTGACTGAGTAAGAGCCAGTCCAATATCAGACCTGTAACCCACGATTTTCTCCTGTTTATGGTAGTGACTATGAAAAGCCGTGTGGAAGGTGCGCATATTTTTTCATGACGAGCCAAAAGAGCGGGAACATCGACCTCATCCCTTCCGCCGTCATGGAAAAGTTCGATAAGCTCTCCCGAAAGAGTGTCCTTGCTGAGTGGGCGTCTGCCGGGTATTTCCGAGGCGTTGAACCGCTACCAGCCTGAATCCACCTGTCCTTGGTGTCGGAAGTATGGATACACCAGCTTTTCATGGCTAATTCTTTTTCCCGAACTTTTTTATCCAAACTTGTACGCTCCGATTTCCAAGCTGAGTCTGAGTGTTCCTGTTTGCGTATAATGCTAGGCCATAAGTAAGAATTTCAAGTAATTTCTGACCACGAGTATCAGGTTCCATATTTGTTCTCCCATAAAAGAAGAGCTGCCCCGGTGGAGGACAGCTCTTTTGGCAAGTCGAAAGAAAAATTATGCAGCGTCATCGTATTTCCACCAAACGCTTTGCTGCGAATCCCAGCTGAAGCCGGAGCCCCCTGATCAGCTACTTTTTCTCCAGAGTTTTCCAGATGTCACAATACACCTTCTTCCGGCCTCAGGCTGAACCGTCCTGACGCTCACACCGTTGATTTTGGGCAGATTTTGATGAAGCGATACAGGGCAATTCGAGGTGCCTAAAATTTTGTTCGTGGGTGAAAAGTTTTCTGAAGTATCTTTTGGCCTCTGTGGGGATTTTACAGGCCTTATTCGCGTTTTGACCTGTTTTGAGAAATTGAGGCTGTATTTTCATCATTTTCCTTCTCGATACCGAGGATGGCGCACAGAGAATACCTCCGAGCATAGGTGATGACGCTGCCCATTCCCTGTGGATTGTTTTTCGGCAGCGGAATGATGGCGACACTCGATATCCACTGACCGGACTCAGCGTGGATGAGATGCGTTTCCAAGCGATATGTCCAGCTCCTAATTCAACATGATCAGGGCAGGGGTATGGTGTGTGACCTTGAGCGGAAAGAAGGCTGCGGCAGGATCCCATGACAGAGTTGAGGGTGCGTATTCATTGCAGATAAAGGGATTCTTGGCGTCCTTGATGGCAGGTTGAAGTTGCTGTTGGACGATGAGCATAGCCTGAACAAGTTTTGTGATGTCAGGGGATTGGAGAATAAAGCCTCCAGAATAACCAAAAATAGAGGATTCGGCAGAGCAGGAACTTATCATGAACTGCTTTCTTAATATGATATCTATCTGTTTTTATATGATTTACGTTCTATAGACGCCGTTTTTCAAGAGAGTCTGATTAAGGGCATTTTTGTGGCCTTAATGACAAGCGGGAAGAAAAAATATTTTCTTGCAGCTTGGTTTTGGGTCAATGGAAAAGTGACGGTAATATTTTATCTATATTGTCGAAAAAGTGTACTTTTTTGACGCATATGATACTGTCAGTTTCTTTTTCAGACCTATAGCAGGGAACATTCGAAAATTCCAGCAAAAAAATAATGTCAATTTTTATCCGTCCCCCGCCAGCCAAAAAGTACACTTTTTTGACGCTTCGATGAAGGATTTGCGCATGGCAGGGGAGAAACATAGCACCATCACCAGTTATGTGAGTGATATCAATAAGCTGAGTCTGTTCGAGGATTTCGTCAGGAGCAAGTATCTTCCCTACGTACAGAAAAATAAACGGAGCTGGAAGACTGACGAACGGTATCTGAAGCGACATATTCTGCCATATCTTGGAGACTTTCCTTTGGCACAAATTTCCGAAGAAAAGCTCAGAGAATGGCTCTCTGCTCTGGAAAACAACGGACTGGCCTCCAGCTCACGTTATCGCCTGTTTTGTCTGGTTAAATATATTTTGAACCTTGCCGTACGATGGAAGGTAATTCCCGGCAATACCGGTTTTCGGAACGTTCAGTGTCAGTGCAGGCCCTCGCTACGCACTGAAATGCTGAGCGCAGAAGAAAAGCAGAGATTGCTAGAGTTTCTCAAAAAGCACTCTGCCAATGCATCCGCCCGTGCCATTCATCTGCTGCTGCTGACCGGAGCGTCCAAGTCGGAAATTCTATATGCTCGCTGGAGTGATGTGAATTTTGGTCAACGCACGCTCGTTACAAGACGTACACCTTCTGGAGAAAAGCACCATATTTATTTGAGTGACGATGCCATTACCCTTATTAAAACTTTTCCCCGTCGTGCTGGAGTTCCCTGGATGTTTTTCCGTGCGAAAAACGGTAATCGGGTAGTATCGCTGTTTTCTTTCTGGAACAAGCTGAGGAATGCCCTTGGCAGACCTACTCTGCGTCTGAATGATCTTCGTCATGCATTTGTATACTCGCTTATACAAGAAGGAGCGAGCTACAAGGAAGTGCGAACCAGACTCGGTCATTACTCGGTCGAGGTCTTTCAACTTCAATCGGAGCTACTGGAGCAGCGGGCCGGACTCATTGCTG